>NZ_BAABAB010000028.1:0-119884 GCF_039537205.1 Microlunatus ginsengisoli
GTCCGGGTCCAAGCACTAAGGTTCCGCGAGTGATCATCTGGTCCCGCTGGGGGTTCCTCTCCCTGCTGGCCATCGGACTGGGAGTGGGGACCGCATTCGGTCTCGACGCGCTGACCGGGGCACAGCTGGAGGGGGCCACGATCGGTGCGGTGATCTTCCTGTTCGCCGGGATCTTCAACCTGGCGCTGGCCTATCTCGTCTATCCACGGCTGGACAAGCCGCGTCCGGTGACCTACACCCAGTCGCTTCCGGAGCCGATCACGCACGCGAACGGCGTGGTGCAGACCCATCAGGTGTTGCCGGCGCTGGACGCGGACGGCAAGCAGGTCTGGGCCAGGCCGACATCGACCCTGTTCTTCGTCCCCGCCCGGCTGGTCTGGGTGCTGTGCCTGCTGGCGGCTCTCGTGCTCGGGGTGATCGGCCTGCTCGGCTGAGCACCGGCCGGTGGCCGCCGCGAGCGCTGCCCAGATCGCGACCCGGGTCCGGCGGCGATCGACGTAGCTCACCGGAAGTCCCGGGAGCGGTGGCCGGCCAGCACCTGCGCGGTCTGAGGCAGCACGGCCGCGAGCGGCTCGAGCCGGTCGGCGACGAGGTTGGTGACGCCGTCACGGTGCTCGATCACGCCGCGGACGAGCAGACCTGACGACTGCCGGCCGACCCGGCGATACCGCTGCCACAGCGCCTGGGAACAGACCACGTTCAACATCCCCGTCTCGTCCTCCAGGTTGATGAAGATCACCCCGCCCGCGGTGCCCGGCCGCTGCCGGTGGGTGACCAGGCCGCCGACCCGGATCCGCCGACCGTCGTGCTCGGCGCCCAGCGCGGTGACCGGCAGGATGCCGTGATCGTCCAGCAGCCGGCGGACGTGCCCGATCGGGTGATCGTCGGGTGAGATCTTGGTCGACCACAGATCGGCCATGGTCAGCTCGATCGGACTCATTCCCGGCAGGGTCGGCGGCGCGGCGTCGATCGCACTGCCCGGGATCGTGTCGGTGCTGTCGGTGTACCCGGCGTGCCACAACGCCTGGCGCCGGCTGAGCCCGAAGCCGTCGAAGGCGCCGGCCGTGGCCAGTGCCTCGGCCTGGGCCGTCGTGATCCCGGTCCGGCGGATCACGTCGTTGAGATCGGCGAAAGGCCCGATCGCCCGCTCCTCGACGATCCGCCGCGCCATCGGCCGCCCGATGCCGGACACCTCGGTCAAGCCGAGACGGACCGCGAAGTTGCCGTCGCGGCGATGCTCCTGGGTCCGATCCGGGTCGGAACGGTGGTACGGCCCGACCGGCGGCTGCACTCGCTCCAGACAGACGTCGGGACCGGTCGGTCCGATCGCGTCGGGATCAACGAGCTCCAGGGCCGCGTCCACCCCGGAGACCGCGATGTCGGGGCGGAGCACCCGCACCCCGTGCCGGCGTGCGTCGGCGGTCAGTGACTGCGGCGAGTAGAACCCCATCGGCTGGGCTCGGAGCAACCCGGCCAGGAAGGCGCCGGGATAGTGCAGCTTGAGCCACGAGCTCGCATACACCAGCAGGGCGAAGCTGATCGCGTGGCTCTCGGCGAACCCGAAGTTCGCGAACGACTCGATCCGGAGATAGATGTCGTCGGCCAGCGCGCCGGTGATGCCGTTCTCCGTCATCCCCTCGTACAGCTTCGCCTTGAGCCTCTCGATCTTCTCCACTCCGCGCTTGGAGCCCATCGCCCGCCGCAGCAGGTCGGCGTCCTCGCCCGTGCAGCCACCGACGGTGGTGGCGATCTGCATCAGTTGCTCCTGGAACAGCGGCACCCCCTTGGTTCGCTCCAGCACCGGCTCCAGCTTGGGGTGCAGGTAGGTCACCTCCTCTCGGCCGGTGGCCCGGCGGATGTACGGGTGCACCGCGCCGCCCTGGATCGGACCCGGCCGGATCAGAGCGATCTCGACGACCAGGTCGTAGAACCTGCGCGGCTGGAGCCGGGGCAGCGTGCCGACCTGGGCCCGGCTCTCCACCTGGAAGACCCCGATCGAGTCCGCCCGGCAGAGCATGTCGTAGACGCCCTGCTCCTCCTTGGGGATGGTGTCCAGCGTCCAGCGCTCGCCGATGGCGTCCGCGACCAGGTCGAACGTGTACTGGATGGCGGCCAGGATGCCGAGGCCGAGGAAGTCGAACTTGACCAGTCCCATGTAGGCGCAGGAGTCCTTGTCCCACTGCAGCACGGTGCGATCGTCCATCCGACCCCGCTCGATCGGGCAGACCTCACCGACCGGCCGCTCGGTCAGCACCATCCCGCCGGAGTGGATGCCGAGATGCCGCGGCGCCGAGAGCAGTTGATCGGCGAGGGTCACGACCTGCGTCGGGATGCCGTGACCGCCGCCGTCTGCGGAACGGTCGTCGCTCGCGTCGGCCGGGATCGACCCGTAGCTGTCGATCTGCTTGGACCAGGCGTCTTGTTGACCGGTGGAGTAGCCGAGTGCCTTGGCCATGTCCCGGATCGCCGACTTCGGCCGATAGCTGATCACGTTCGCCACCTGAGCGGCGTTCTGCCGGCCATAGCGACGATAGACCTCCTGGATCACCTCCTCGCGCCGGTCGGAGTCGAAGTCGACGTCGATGTCGGGCTCCTCCTCCCGCGCCGCGGAGAGGAACCGCTCGAACGGCAGTCCGTACAGGATCGGATCGACCGCGGTGACGCCGAGGACGTAGCAGACCACCGAGTTGGCCGCCGATCCCCTGCCCTGGCACAGGATTCCCCTCTCCCGGGCGAACGCGACCATGTCGTGGACGATCAGGAAGTAGCCGGGGAAGTCCAGCTGCTCGATCACCGCCAATTCACGCTGCAGCCGCTCCTCCGCCACCGCCCGGTTCTCGCGATACCGCGCATCGGCACCGATTCGGCAGAGCTTGCGCAACCAGCTGATCGGGGTGTGACCGAGCGGCACCTTCTGCTTGGGCAGCCTCGGTTTGGCGAGCCGGAGATTGAAGGAGAGCTCATCGGCCAGCCGGACCGACTCCGCCACCACGCCCGGATAGCGCCGGAACCTCACGGCCATCTCCGCACCGGTCCGCAGGTGCGCGGTCGGCGGCGGCAGCCACCCGTCCATCTCGGCCAGACTGCGCCGGGCCCGGACCGCGGCCATCGCGCAGGCCAGCCGGTAGTCCTTCGGCCGCGCATAGTGCACGTTGCCGGTCGCCACGCAGCGCAGACCGGCCGCCGCGGCCAGCTCGGCCAGGGCGTCGTTGCTCTCGTCGTCGGTCGGCAGGCCGTGATCGGTCAACTCGACCGCGACGTTGTCGGCGCCGAACAGCGACGCCAGCCGGTCCAGCTCGGCAGCCGCGGCCGCGATCCCGTCGACGACCAGCGCCCGGCGGACCGTGCCCTTGCGGCAGCCCGTGAGAATCTGCCAGTGGCCCGCCGCCTGTTCGGCGAGCTCGTCGAGGTCGTACAGCGGGCGACCCTTCTCGTCCCCCCGCAGCTGCCCGACGGTGATCGCCCGGGCCAGCGCGTGATAGCCCTCGACCCCACGGGCCAGCACCAGCAGGTGCGAACCCTCCGGGTCGGCGACCCCGTTCTGCGGGACGGTGAGTCCCAGCGACAACTCGGCACCGTAGACGGTGTCCAGCTCGTACGCGATCGCGGCCTCGGCGAACCGGGCCGCCGCATACAGCCCGTCGTGATCGGTGATGGCGAGCGCGCGCAGGCCCAGCCGGACCGCCTCCTCGACCAGGTGCTCGGGATCGCTCGCCCCGTCCAAGAAGGAGAAGTCGGAGTGCGCGTGCAGCTCGGCGTAGCCGACCACCGGCTCGGGCGGGCGACGGACCGGCATGGCCTCGTACGCCGGACGCTTGCGGCTCCACCCCGGTGCGTCTCCACCATCACCTGTCGGCCTGTCCAGCGGGTGGCTTCCCGGCGGCTTCGGTCGAGGGCCCGGCGCCCGTCCCGACAGCCGTCGCTCCAGCTCCGACCAGGAGATCGGCGGGTTGTTCCAGCCCATCAGGACCGCACCTGTCTCACGACGCCGCACTCACCGGGCGAGGCGCCGTGGACGATCCGACCCAGCTGACCTCGGTTCCGCCCCACTTCGCGCGCTCTGAGTGGACTTGGCGTGCCCTCCAGGACGAGCGGAGTCGACCTCCGATCCGCGAAGTGGCGGGCGGGCCGGGAAGCGATCGCAGCCGAGGCGAGCCGGATGCCGGAGGAGCCTGCAGCAGCGGGAGAGCTGTCAGTCATAGCGCGCCTCGCTCCACCACTGACTCCCCTCGACCACCATCAGCCAGGCGCTGCCGTCGCCGCCGACCAACTGGAACCGGGCCACGTGACGGGCACCGGCCTCGTCCCACCACAACTCGTCGATCGGCCACGGGCCGGCCCAGCCGACGACCGGCAGCGGACCCAGGCCTGCCTGCGGCACGACATGGACGGGCTCGGCGGTCAGGATGCCGCGCGGAGTGATCCGGACCGGCGACCCGTCCGGACCGGTCACCCGGGCAGGTTGGGGCTCGGCGAAGACCCGGGCCGGCGCCGGCGGCGGAATGCTGCCAGGCCAGGGCAGTCCGGCCGGGCGCGGCGCCCCCGCCTTCTCCCCCCACGGGCTGCTCGCCTGCCGCCGAGCCGCCGACCGGCCGCCCTGGACGCCGGGCGCGACGACCGCCTCGGGCCCGAGCATCCCCTGCAACCGCGCGACCCCACGCTCCAGCCGTTCGTCCGGTGCGCTCCCCCACAGCCCCTCGCCCTGGTCCGCCAACGACTCGACGGTCTCGGGCACGAACCGGACGCCGGTCACCGGCTCCGGTGCGGGGTTGGCCTGGAGCTGCCAGTAGAGCCGGTCGATCAGGTCGCTCGCTCCGAACCAGCGGGCGTGGGCCCAGGTCCGGACACCCGTCCAGCCGAAGTCGCCGCTCACCTCGACCGTCACACTCGTGCAGACCAGACCGTGGTGGGCCAGATCGGCGACACAACGCTCGGCGGTCCGCCGGGCCGAGAACACGATCGGCTCCACGGTCTCCAGCGGCGGCTCGAAGTGCACACCGGCAGCCACGTCCAGCGGTGGACGGCGCCCGGACGCCACCCGAACGTCGATCCCGCGAGCCAGCCGGTGCCACCACTCCCCCGCGCGCCCGAACCGGGTGAGCACGTCCCGGGGCGCCAACGCGGCGAAGTCGCCGAGCGTACGGATCCCCAAGCGGCGCAGCAGGCTGACCATGTCCGGGTCCTCGACCACCCCGATCGGCAGTTCGGCCAGGAACGCCGGTGCCGCGTCCGACGCAATCACCAGACACTCCTGGGGCGTGGCCCGCCGGGCGGCCTGCTCACCGGCGAAGATGCCGTCGGCGATCCCGATCCGGCAGTCCCACACCCCGACGCCGACTAGCCGCTCGGCGAGCACGGCGGCCGCCTCCCGCTCCCCGCCGTAGAACCGGCTGGGCACCCCGGTGGCACACAGCCCGGGGCGGATCGGACAGGCCGCGGAGGCGACGTCCTCGACCGCGGCCAGCACCTGGTCGAAGTAGCGCAGGTCCCGCTCGGGACTGTCGTCGACGACGATCAGCTCGGGACAGTGTGCGGAGGCGTCGCGCTTGCGCATGCCCCGACGTACGCCCTCGGCCCGGGCGGCCGGAGAGCAGGCCAGCACGGCACCCTTGCCGATCACCGCGATCGGTGCGCTCGCCGGCAGCCCGCCGTCCGCCGCGGCGGCGATCACCGGCCAGTCCGGGCACCAGAGCACCATCACCCGGGCACTGCCGATGTCGGCGCCGGTCCGCTCCATCAGCTCCACCGCCATGCCTCAGCCCGCCCTCTGAGCGAGCCTGGAGTGGTCCTCCAGCCGGACCGGAGCGGCCACCTCGTCCAGCCGTCGCACCCGCTGGTCGGGATCGGGCAGCCAGATCGAGGTCGTCCGGCCCGGATCCGACGCCCCGGAGACGGCGACCTCGACCTGACGCCCGGTCAAGCGACCGTGGCCCTGTCCCAAACCGACCCAGGACGAGGACCTGATCGACAGCCGCTGGTGGCAGCGTGGCCACTCCCCCCACACCACCAGGGCCGCGTCCTTCTGGATCAGCCGCGACCTCAGCCGGGCCGCCTGCTGCTCGGCCACCGGTGCCGGTGGACGGAGCAGGACGATCCCGGCCACGTCGATCAGCCCGGCCGTCACGCTCTGCCAGTGCTCTCCGGGCGAGGGCACCGCGATCGTCCGGGCCAGGTCGAGGCCGAACGCGGCCGCCGCCTCGTAACCGAACTCCGGCGCACCGACGATGGCCACCCACTCCCCGGCCCGCGACGCACCGGCCACCAAGGCCATCGCCAGGCTCGGGCTGTCCACCGCGTAGGCCGAGCCGGTGCGGAGCCGGACCAGTTCGTCGAAGGCGTCGAGCACCGGCAACTTCCGGGCGAAGGAAGTCCCTTCCATCCGCTGGACACGCTGCCGCAACTCCTCGATGCTGGGGGGTGGTGCGGCAGTCGTCATAGAGCTATATTCGAACTCGTGTTCGAAGAAGTCAAGACCTGGACCCTCATCAATTCGAAGGCGTGTGCCCATCGTGCCCCAGACCCCTGACACATCTCCATCCGACCGATCGCCACCCGATCGATCGGCCGCCGATGCCGTCTGGCGCGACTACTGTGCGGCGACCGGGGTCGACCCCGGCTCGCGCTGCGACGTCTATGCGTTCGGCGACTCACCGGCGCTGGCCGACGAACTGCTGACGCTCGTCCTGGACGGACCAAAGCGCGCCACCGCCGGGCTGGTCTCCGACTACGAGCGCGACCAGGAGGAGTTGCCCGTCGTCGGCATCCACTCCATCGTGCTGGACGGCCGCGGTGAGCCTCGCTGCGTGCTGCGGACCACCGACGTCGAGGTGAAGCCGATGAACCAGGTGGACGAGCGGTTCGCCTGGGACGAGGGCGAGGGCGACCGCAGTCTGTCCTGGTGGCTGGACGCGCACCGGCGCTACTTCACCCGCACCGCGGCCGCGCGCGGCGAGACTTTCGACGACGCGGAGCCGTGCGTGTTCGAACGGTTCGAGCTGGTCTGGCCGAAAACCGACTGACGCCGCCGGCGCGCCGGTCAGCGCCTCCGCTCAACCGTCGAACAGGGTGTGCTCGGTTGCCCCTTCCGGAGCGGTGGTGGCCGCGAGGATCCGCCGCGCTCGCCGACCGAGGTCGCTCAGGTCGACCCGGCCGGCGTCGACGGCGGCCGCCAACCGGGCGGCCAGGTCGATCGCCTCGTCGACCAGCGACGCATCGACCGCGCTCTCTTGACCCATGTCCCGCAGGATCGTGACCTCGGTCCGTGAGGCGACGATCGGATCGCCGACGCCCTCCACCCACACCTTTGTCCGCCGTCCGCCGCCACGGTCGTCACCGACCAGCGGTTCGAGCGCGAAGATCCGGTCGGCACGGGCGTACTTGCCGAAGCCGAGGGAGATCATCCGGTCCGAGGCCATGAGCCGATCATCTCAGCACCACCGACAACGACGACACCGCCGTAGCGCGATCGATCCGGAGGCTCGCAGGCGGCGGGCGGCTTGCGACCCGACCGCCGACGACGATCGCTCCGTCGTTGCCGACGAGCGGCCGGCCGCCCGCTCGGCATGATCATCTCGGCGCGACGAGGGAGCAGTTGTCGTCGGCGCACCACCGGGCCGCGTGGTGTAATCCGGATGACACACGGGCGTGTGATCATGCAGCCTGTGGGGGCCGAGCGCCACCGCGGCGCACAGCTGGATCGGCCGTCCTGGCCCGGTCCGTCGACGGGAGTGTGTCATGTCGGGTGTGGTGGTCTTGAACACCGACAACACCGCGCTGCACACGGTGTCGGTGCAGCACGCCATCCGGATGCTCGTCCGCGAGGTCGCGATCGTCGAGGAAGCACATGCGGACCGGATGATCGGGCCGTACCCGTGGCCGGTGGTGCTGCGGCTGGTGCGCTATGTCAAGACGGCGTTCCGGTATGCCCGCACGCCCGCCTGGTCCAAGCGTGGAGTCCTGCGCCGGGACCGGCACAGCTGCGGCTACTGCGGCGGGCCGGCGCAGACCGTCGACCACCTGCTGCCGCAGTCGCGCGGCGGCCGCAACACCTGGCTGAACACGGTGGCCGCTTGCAGCCGCTGCAACCATCGCAAGGCGAACCGGACCCCGGAGGAGGCCGGGATGGTGCTGCGCACCCGACCCCGGGTGCCGACCTGGAAGCAGATCCAGGCCGCCGCCGCTCCTGGCGCCCGCATCCTGCGGAGCTGACGGCGGCCGGTCGCCCGCAGTTCCCAGCCGGTGGGCCGGGTCAGGTCCGAACGTGCCCGGCCCGGGTCCGGGCACGCAGCACGGGCACCACGACGAGGACGAACACCAGTGCACCCAGGGCGCTCGCCGACAAGGCGACGACCCCGAGCGGCACCGCGCTGGACTGACCGGCGATCCCGACCAGCGGGGCCGCGACCGCGCCGGCAGAGAACTGGCACAGCCCCAGCAGCGACGAGGCGGCGCCCGCCCGCTCCGGGTAGTCCGTCATGGCCAGCGCGGTCGCGGTCGGGAAGACCAGCCCGACCGCGCTGACCATGACGAACAGCGAAACCAGCAGCACCGACAGGCCGGCACCGGCGATGACGCTGACGGCGAGTCCGGTCGCGCCGAGCAGGTTCAGTCCGAGACCGATGCTCAGCACGGTCGCGGTCGACAGCCGGTGGACCAGCCGTCCGCCGACCTGGCCCATCGCCACGATGCCCACGGAGTTGACGCCGAAGACGTAGGAGAACTGCTGCGGGCTCAGCCCGTAGATCTCCTGCAGCACGAACGTCGCCCCGGCGATGTAGGCGAACATGGAAGCGAACGCGAGGCCGGCGGCAGCAGCCGAGCCGACGAAGAGCCGGTCGCGGATCAGCACCGCGAAACCGCGCAGCGTGTGGGTCAGCCCACCGGTCGTCCGCCGCTGCGCCGGCAGCGTCTCCGGCACGCCGAACGCGCCAGCGAGCAGCAGCACCAGGCCGAATCCGGCCAGCACCACGAACATCCCGCGCCAGCTCATCACCCGGGCAAGCTGCCCGCCCAGCACCGGCGCGAGCACCGGCGCGAAGCCGTTGATCAGCATCAGCCGGGTGAAGAAGACGACCAGCTCGCGGCCCTCGAACAGGTCGCGAGCGACCGCTCGCGAGATCACCAGCCCGGCGGCGCCGGCGAGTCCCTGCAGCAACCGCAACAGCACCAGCAGCTCGATGCTGGGCGCGACCGCGCACGCGAGCGAACTGACCAGAAAACACGCCAGCCCGACGATCAGCGGCCGGCGCCGGCCGTACCGATCCGAGAGCGGGCCGGCGACGAGCTGGCCGACGGCCAGGCCCACCAGGCAGGCGGTGATGGTCAGCTGGGCGCCGGACGCGCCGGTGCCGAGGTCCGCGCTCAGCTGAGGCAGGGCGGGCAGGTACAGGTCGAGCGAGAGTGGCCCGAACATGGACAGCAGACCGAGCACGACGATCAGGCGGCCCCGGTGGTAGGTCGGGGCGCTCATGCGCGTCACTGTATCGGCGGGCTATCGGCCCCATCGCCGACGATCGACCCGCGAGCCGCCGGCGACCGTCGCGCTGTGCGCCGCAGTCGGCTGAGCCGCGCCGCGCGCCGCAGTCCGCTCAGTCGCGCCGTGCGGCGCGGTCGGCTCAGTGATCGGTCTCGTGCGCGTGCCGGCGTGGGCTGCTGTGCCGGCTGCGGACCACCGCATAGGTGTCCTCGAGCGCGGCGATCGCCTGTTCGTACGAGTGCTGGGCCACCCCGGCGAAGAGGCAGTCGATCAGGGCCAGCTGGGCGATCCGGCTGGACATCGCACCGCTGCGGAAGGTGGTCTCCCGCGCCGCGGTCAGCAGCGTCAGGTCCGCCTCGGCAACCATCGGCGCGCCCTCGAAGTTCGTGATCGCGATCGTCGTCGCGCCGCGCGCCCGGGCAACCCGCAACGCATCGACGGTGTCGATCGTCGTTCCGGTGTGCGAGATGCCGACGGCGACGTCGCCCGGGCGCAGCACGGCGGCGGCGGTCAGCGCCAGATGCGGATCGCTCCAGGCGAAGGAGACCATACCGATCCGGTGCAGCTTCTGATGCAGATCGGCCCCGACCAGCGCGCTCGCGCCGATGCCGTAGATGTCGACCCGGCCGGCCCCGACCAGCGCGTCGACAGCCTGTTGAAGGGCCTCCAGATCGACGGCCGCCGCGGTCTCCTCGATCGCCCGCGCGTCGGCATGGGTGATCTTGGCGACGATGTCGCCGAGCGAGTCCGTCGCGGAGATCTGACCGGTGACCGGAGCGCCGGCGCTGTGGTCGGACTCCTCCCACTGCGCGGCACGGGCGAGCGCGATCCGCAGCTCCGGATAGCCACCCAGCCCGATCGCCCGGCAGAATCTCAGCACCGTCGTCTCCGACGTCTGGCACCGTCGGGCCACCGTCGTGATCGAGCTCTCGGAGACTCCGGCCGGGTCGGCGAGCACCGCCTCGGCGACGCGCTGCTCCGCCGGCCGCAGGTTCGGCATCGCGCCGCGAACTCGCACCAGCACCGAGACCGCCGGCCGATGCTGAGGCGTCAGGGACGCCTCGGTGGGCCCACCGTTGATCGTCGTGCTCACGTAGCCACCTCTCCCCAAGTGTCAGCCATCGCTGGTGGCTATCTCGCTTACGTCCCCGCGCTCGCGCGGCAGCCTACTCAGTGGGCAGCCTTGTCCACCGGCGCTCTCACCATCCCGCATCCGGACTCGGCGCGCCAAGGATTTCGGCAAGGAACCGCGTCGTCACTCCCCAAGCAGCAGCGGACGCCGCCGGGTGATGGAACATCGGATTCGGATTGTCGAAGGCGTGGCCGGCGCCGTCGTAGGTCTCGAATCGTGCCTGGGCCGATCGCGTCACCGCGTCCCGGATCTGGTCGACGACCTCGGCCGGGATGAAGCTGTCCGCCAGACCGAAGTGGTGCAGGCTCGGGGCCGTCACGTCCGGTGCCCGATCCAGCAGGGTCGGCAGCGCGGATCCGTAGTAGCTGACCAGCGCGTCGGGAGCGTCGTCGGCGGCCACGTTGAACGCGAGCCCGCCGCCGAAGCAGAAGCCGAGCAGGGCCACCGGCCCGGTCACCTCGATCAACCCGCGGACGTGCTCGAGCGCTGCGACACCGTCGCGGACGGCCGCGGGCCAGTCCAGCCGTCGCAGAGCCGCCATGGCTTCGGTCATGGCGTCCGGACCGTCCTCGATCCGGATCTCGCCGAGCCGCCAGTAGATTTCGGGCGCGCAGACGACGTAGCCCAGCCGGGCGAGGTCGGCGCACCGGCGACGGATGTAGTCGGTGACACCGAAGATCTCCTGGAAGACCACCACCGCCGGGCCGGAGCCGGCCGGCGGATGCCACAGCTGCGCCGGCATCGGACCGTCTGCGCTCCGGATGTCGACGGTTTGCGGGCTCGCCACATCCATGGTGAAAACCTACTTGGCAACTCGTCGACACCGAAGATATCTTGATGTCAAGAGACTTCGAGGGAGCGAGATGTCCGACTGGGATCCCACCGACTACCTGCGATACGCCGACGAGCGCAGCCGGCCGTTCGTCGACCTCACCGCTCGGATCGACGCCGACGCGCCGCAGCGGGTGGTGGATCTCGGCTGCGGACCGGGCAATCTGACGGCCCTGCTCGCGCGACGCTGGCCCGATGCCGAGGTCGAGGGGGTCGACGCATCACCAGCGATGATTCGGCGCGCCGGGCAGTATGCCGGCGACCGGCTGCGCTTCAGCCTCGGCGACATCCGGGACTGGCAGGACGCCGAACCGGTGGACGTGGTCGTCAGCAACGCGACCCTGCAGTGGGTGCCCGGCCATCGGGCGGTGCTCCCCCGGCTGGTCGGTGCGCTACGACCCGGCGGTTGGCTGGCCTTCCAGGTCCCGGGCAACTTCGACCAGCCGAGTCACCGGCTGCTGCACGAGCTGGCCGACCGGCCACCGTACGCCGAGTGGACCCGCGACCTGGAGCGGCCGGCCGCCTTCGATCCCGAGGTCTACCTCGCCGACCTCGCCGAGCTGGGCTGCCGGGTGCAGGCATGGGAGACGACGTACCTGCACGTGCTGGCGGGTCCGGACCCGGTGTTCCACTGGATCTCCAGCACCGGGGCCCGGCCCGTGCTCGGCGCCCTGCCCGACGGCCTGCGAGACGACTTCGAGGCGGCGTACAAGAAGCGGCTGAACGAGGCGTACCCGCCCCGGACGTACGGCACGGTGCTGCCCTATCGCCGCATCTTCGCCGTCGCTGTGAAACCGTGAGCCGATGGACTGGTTCACGCCGGCGATCCTGGTCGGCCCGCGGCTGCAACTGGACGCGCTGACCCCGGACGACGCGGAGGGATACCTCCGCGCGCTCGGTGACGACGCGGCGGCCGCAGAGGTCACCGAACATCTCTCGGTCGCCCCGCCGGCCTCGGTGGCGGCGGCCGAGGCCCTGATCGAGCGCGCCCTCGCCGACCCCGGCCGGGTCCCCTACGCCCAACGACTGCGCGACACCGGCGAATTCGTCGGCACGTCGTCGTTCTACGACATCGACCCGGTGAACCGCGCGATCGCCATCGGCCACACCTGGCTGGCCCGGCCGCACTGGCGGACCGGCCTCAACTCCGAGTCGAAACTGCTGATGATGCGGTTCGCCTTCGAGCGTCTCGGCGCCGAGCGGGTGGTCTGGCACACCGACGACCGCAACGTCCGATCCCAGGCGGCGATCGAGCGGCTCGGCGCCACCCGCGAGGGCGTGCTGCGCCATCACCGGATCCGGCGCGACGGCAGCTGGCGGGACACCGTGAGCTATGCGATGCTCGCCGCCGAGTGGCCGGCGGCGAAGCACCGGCTGGTCGACGATCTGCCGCTGGACGTGGCCCGGCTCGACGCCGAGAACCGCTACGTCGCCACGTTCGGAGCCGAGCAGGTCGCCGAGATCAACTACCTGCCCCAGGGCCGGGCGCTGTTCATCACCCATACCGGCACGACCCCGAGCTGGCGCCGCTGCGGCATCGCCGCCCGGATCACCCGAGCCGCGCTGGACGACATCCGCGAACGCGGGTTGCAGGTGCGGCCAGGATGCAGCTACACCCAGCGATTCCTGGCTGAGCATCCTGACTACGCCGACCTCCGCGGCTGAGCTCCGGTCGGCGGTTTTCGTCCTGACAGCGGTGCTGCCGCGACTGTTTGAACGCCGGTGACATGATGGGTCGCAATGTCCAGCCGCCCGTACCCGTCGCCCGTGGTCGTCGTCCTGGCGTTGGTGGCGGCGACGTTCCTGGCCGGCTGCACCGGCGGCAGCAAGCCCGCCCCGACGCCGAGTCTCGACAGTCCCGAGCGTGCCGCCGCCGAGCTCGCCGACGGGTTGTCGAGGGCGGATCTCGGCGCGGTGGAGTTCGCCAGCGCGTCCAGTTCGGACGTGAACACCGAGTTCAAGGCGATCGTCGCCGGCATGGGCCCGGTCCACCCGGCGGTCGGGGTCGCCTCGCTGAACGCCCAGAACGCGTCCGCGACGGCCACGTTGCGCTACACCTGGCAGTTTCCGGGCGTTCCGATGACCTGGGTCTACGACACCACCGCGGACCTCGCCCGGGAGGGCGGCCGGTGGAAGACTCGCTGGACACCGGCCATCGTCCAGCCCGGCCTGGACGGCAGCAACCGGCTGCGCCAGCATCGGCTCTATCCCGAGCGCGGCGAGATCCTCGGCGAGGACGGGGACGTGATCGTCACCAACCGGTCGGTGGTCCGGATCGGGCTCGATAAGAGCGCGCTGAAAGCGGAGCAGCTGGCGACGTCGGCTCGACGACTCGCCACCTTGGTCGGCGTCGATCCGAAGAAGTACGCGGCCGCGGTCGAGGCCGCCGGACCGGAGGCCTTCGTCGAGGCGATCGTCTTCCGGGCCACGGACTCCCGGCGCCCCGCGAACCGCGTGGTCGCGCAGATCCCGGGCGCGCTGCCGGTCGAGGACGAGCAGATGCTCGCACCGACCGCGACGTTCGCCCGCCCCGTCCTCGGCACGGTCGGCCAGGCCACCAAGGAGATCGTCGACGACTCCAGTGGTGCCGTGGTCGCCGGTGATCAGGTGGGGCTGTCCGGTCTCCAGCGCCGCTACGACGGTCGGCTCCGCGGCACACCCGGGGTCGTGGTCGAGCTGGCCGCGGCCAAGACGGCCGCTGCGTCCGCGGAGCCGTCCGGATCGTCGTCGGACGCCGCGGGGGAACGCGGCTCCGCTTCCTCGGCCAGCCCGTCGCCGCGGCCGGCCCAGACCCTGTTCGAGGCTCGCGCCGTCGCCGGCCGAGACCTCACCATCACGATGAACATCGGGCTGCAGAAGCTGGCCGAGCAGGTGCTGGCCGGCACCAAGCCGGCGAGCGCGTTGGTGGCGATCCGTCCGTCGACCGGAGCGGTCCTCGCCGTCGCGAGCGGCCCGGGCAGTGCCGGCCAGTCGATCTCCACCGTCGGTCAGTACGCCCCCGGGTCGACGTTCAAGGTCGCGACCAGCCTCGCGTTGCTTCGGGCGGGCCTGAATCCCGGCTCCAAGCTCAGTTGCCCGGCCCGGATCGAGGTGGACGGGCGGTCGTTCAAGAACTATGACGACTACCCCAGCGATAGCCTCGGCCAGATCGACCTGCGAACCGCGCTGGCGCAGTCCTGCAACACCGCCTTCATCTCTCAGGCCGGCAAGGTCAGCGACACCGACCTGGCGTCGGCAGCCGGGTCGCTCGGGCTCGGGGTCGACTACGACGTGGGCTTCCCCGCGTACTTCGGCTCGGTGCCCGCCGAGGACGGCGGCACGGGGCACGCCGCCTCGATGATCGGCCAGGGCAAGGTGCAGGCCTCGCCGCTGGCCATGGCCTGCGTCGCCGGCTCGGTGGAAGCAGGCAAGACCGTCGTCCCGCACCTGGTCGAGGGCGTCACCCCCAAGTCCGCCGCCGAGCCGCTCACCGCGAACGAGGCCGGCCAGTTGCGCTCGATGATGCGCTCGGTGGTCACCGACGGCAGCGGTCACCTGCTCGAGTCGCTGGACGGGCCCGCCGCCATCGCGAAGACCGGCACTGCGGAGTACGGGACCAAGCAGCCGCCGCAGACCCACGCCTGGATGATCGCGGCGCGGGGCGACCTGGCCGTCGCGGTCTTCGTGGCCGACGGCGCCAGCGGATCGCACACGGCCGGCCCGCTGCTGCAGCGGTTCCTCACGTCGGCGAGCTGAGAGCGTCCCGCCCCGGGTCGGGATCCGGCAGGCGGTCAGAACACCCAGTAGGACGCGACCGCGGCGGGCAACAGCCCGAGCAGCACGAACGGGGAGTACGGCCGGCGCCGGTTGATCAGCAGAATCGCCGCCGCGGCCAGCAGCCCGACCACGCCGCTCATCACCCACAGACCGATCGAGTCGCTCTGACTGATCGCCGTGCTGAACGCGCTGTAGGCGGCGAGGGCGAAGGTCGGGGCGCCGAACACGACGAAGCACAGCGCGGAAATCACCAGCCGCTGAACCAGGTCGAGACTTCGTGCCTCCGCCTCGCGGACCCGATCCACAGCGTCTCCTCCGTCTTTCCTCGCAGGCAGGATAGTCGTCCGGCGACCGCGCAATCGCCTTCATCCGGCGCTCCTGGCCTCGGTCGCGCGTGATGTTCGCCACCCCTGCTCGTCGCCTTCGGCCAACCCCAGCCGCTCCAGGCCGGCGAGCTCCGCCAGCGTCACCGGCACGCTCAAACCGGCCCGCAGCGCGACGTCACCGACCGCCGCCCGGCTACGGGACGGGAGCGCTTCGAACACCGCCAGTTGGCGCTCGTCCAGGTCGTCGGTGGCCCGAGCACTCCCGCGCGGCGGCGCGATCAGGCACTCTCCGATCCCGGCGACCAGCTCGAGCACCTCGGCCGCCGAGGTGACCAGGCTCGCCTGGCCGGACCGCACCAGCTGGTGTGGTCCGCTCGACATCGCCGAGTACACCGGACCGGGCACGGCCATCAGCTGGCGGCCGCAGTCCACCGTCCAGCTCGCGGTGTTGCGCGCCCCGGAGCGCTCGGCTGCCTCGACCACGACAGTCCCCCGCGCCATGGCCGCGATGATCCGGTTGCGGGCCAGGAACCGTACCCGGCTCGGCGTCTCGCCCGGCGGCAGCTCCGACACGATCACATGGTCGCGGGCGATCCCGGTCAGCAGCGGCGCATTGCCCTTCGGATAGGGGACGTCGACCCCGTTCGCGAGCACCGCGACGGTGGCCCCCTCGCCGGCCAGCGCGCCTCGATGGGCAGCGGTGTCGATCCCGTACGCACCGCCGGAGACCACCGTCGTACCGCGGCCGGCCAGGTCCATCGCGAGCTCGCTGGCGGTCTGCGTGCCGTAGGCGGTCGCGGCCCGCGATCCGACCATGGACACGGCCCGCTCGCAGAGCTGGCCGAGATGGCCGGGGCCGCGCAACCACAGTCCGACGGGCACCCCGGCGCGCCGCTGGATCGGCGCCAGGAAGCGCAGATCGTCCAGCCCGGCCGGCCACTCCTCGTCGCCGGGCACGACGAACCGGATCCGGTAGTGCCGGGCCAGCACGGCGATCTGGCGGTGATCGATCTCCGCGGCCCGGCGACCGACCGGCTCGCCCAAGGCGTTGCGTCGCACCAACTCCCATGCCTCGATCGGCCCCACGTCGGCGACCAGGGCCGCCAACGCCGGGTCGCCGGCGTCCACCACGGCCGACAGCGCCATCCGGGCAGCGCGCTCGGACGGCTCACTCACCGGGTCACCACCCAGCCGGGAGACGGATCGCCCCGCCGCATCGCCAGCGCGACCGCCACATGATCGGCGAGCGGCCGTCCGGCGCCGGCCAGGTCGGCGACCGTCCAGGCGACCCGGAGCACCTTGTCGACACCGCGCGGACTGATCAGTCCCCGGTCCAGTGCCTCGTCGACCGCCTCCAGACCGTCGGGCAGCGGCAGCCGGCGACGCAGGTGGGGCCCGGACACCTCGCCGTTGCAGCGCCACTCGGTGCCGGCCAGCCGCCGCGCCTGGCGCGCCCTGGCCTCCAGCACCCGTTCGGCCACCTGCGCCGAGGTCTCGCCGCCGGTCAGCGCGGCCCGGACCTTGCTGCGGCGCGGCGGGCGGAACGCCTGCGAGATGTCGATCCGATCGCGGATCGGGTCGGACAGCCGCTGCGCATAGCGCCGGATCGCCATCGGTGGGCAGCGGCAGTCTGCGCCCGGGGTCGCGGCCTTCCCGCACGGGCACGGGTTCGCCGCCATCACCAGCTGGAACCGCGCCGGATAGCGGGTCTGCGACTGGCTGCGATGCAGGAACACCACGCCCGACTCGAGCGGCGTGCGGAGCGCCTCGAGCACCTGGCTGGAGAACTCCGGGGCCTCGTCCATGAACAGCACACCACGATGGGCCCGCGAGATCGCACCGGGCCTGGCCATCCGCGGTCCGCCGCCGATCACCGCCGGCATCGACGCCGAGTGGTGCGGATCCGCGTACGGCGGGCGGGTGATCAAGCCGTCGCCCAGCTCGACGCCGGCCAGCGAGTGGATCGCCGACACCTCCAGCGCATCGGCCAGGTCGAGGTCGGGCAGCAGGCCCGGCAGTCGCTCGGCCAGCATGGTCTTGCCGACGCCGGGTGGGCCGTGCAGCAGGACGTGGTGACGACCCGCGGCGGCCACCTCCAGCGCCCACTTCGCCTCGGCCTGGCCGGCCACGTCCACCAGGTCGGGCTGAGTTCTTGCCTCGCCAGCGCCCGGATCGGCGTCGGGATCGTCGTCCGGATCCTCCTCGTCGGGCACCTGCTCGTGCCGGAACAGCGCGACCAGCTGCCGCAACGATGCGACCCCGAAGACCTCGATGCCGGCGACCAACCGAGCCTCTGCCGCCTGTCCGCGCGGCACAATCACCCGGCGGACGTCGTGCTGGGCCGCGGTCAGGGTGGCCGGCAGGATGCCGCGAACCGGCCGGACCCGGCCGTCGAGTCCCAGCTCGCCGAGCAGCACCGTGCCGGCCAGCTCGCGCGGGTCGAAGGCGTCGTCCGCGGCCAGTACCGCGGCCGCGATGGCCAGGTCGTAGTGCGAGCCGGCCTTCGGCAGCGTCGCCGGGCTGAGGTTGATGGTCAGCAACGACGACGGCCAGCCCAGCCCCGAGTTGGCGGCGGCGGCCTTGCACCGGTCCCGGGCCTCGTACAGCGCCGCGTCCGGCAGGCCCACCAGCACCGTCCGCGGCAAGCCGCCGGCGATCGCGGCCTCGACCGCGACGATCCGGCCGTCCAGCCCGACCAAGGCGACCGAACGCGCAGTAGCCATGGCCATCAGCCGATCCCCCGCTCGTGCCGCAGCACCGGCGCGGTCCCCGGCCGCAGCACGATCCCGACCGCGTCGATCCGGATCGCGTCCGGCTTGTCCGCCGATTCGGCCAGCCACTCCGCCGCCAGCTGCCTCAGCTTGCGCACCTTGGCATAGGTGATCGCCTCCAGCGGGTCGCCGAAACCCAACCCGGATCGGCACTTCACCTCGCAGAACACCACGGTCGTCCGGCCGCGGATCTGCTCCACGGCGACGATGTCGATCTCGCCGAGCCTGCACCGCCAGTTCCTGGCCAGGATCGCCATGCCCTGACGTTCCAGCTCGGCCACCGCGAGGTCCTCGCCCCGGACCCCGAGGCTCTTGGCCGCCCGATCGGTCATCTCCCACCTCCACCTTGCACCATGCGGAGGAGGGACCCGATCGTGCCGGGTGGTGCCGAAATCTGTGGAAAACGTTCCAGCCGGTCCGAACCTGTGGACAACGCGGCCGCCCGACCGGACCGGCATGGGTGTTTCGAGAGGGTGGACCGAATGGCCGGCGGCTGACGGCACGATCCGGCCGCGGCGGGATTCTGGGGGTGGTCAGGCCCGAATTGACCCCGACTTTCCCGCCACGGACGGATCTTGCGACGCAGCGGCCAGTCGCGAGGGACCACCGGGTCGCGACGGGCTCCTACGCGAACGCCGTGACGCGCCGCGCGCCCGCGCCGCCTGCGAATCACCGCACAAGCCGGCCGCGGCGGGATTCTCGGGGCGTCCCGGCCGGAAACGACCCCGACATTCCCACCACGGACGGATCTCGCGACAGAGCGGGCCAGTCGCGAGGGACCGTCGGGTCGCGACGGGCTCCTACGCGAACGCCGCGACGCGCCGCGCGCCCGCGCCGCCTGCGACTCACCGCACAAACCGGCCGCGGCGGGATTCTGGGGGCGACCCGGCCCGAAACGACCCCGGCTTTCCGGCCACGGATGGATTTCGCGACGGAATGATGGCCAGCCGCGAGGGAACCACTGGGTCGCGATGGGATGACAGGCCAGAGAAGAACCGCGCCCGCGCCGCTACCCAAACCCCGCGCCCGCCGCCCGCGCACCGGCGGCGACTCACGGCAAACTCCGGCCGTGGCGGGATTCTGGGGGCGATCCGGCCCGAAAGGACCCCGACTTTCCGACCGCGGATGGATTTTGCGACGGAGTGACCAGTTGCGAGGGAATCACCGGGTCGCGACGGAGTGGCCAGTCGCGAGGTGTCCAACGCAACCGCGCCGCCAATCGCGACTCACATCAAGAATCCGGTCGCGGCGGGATTCTCAGGACGATCCGGGCCGAAACGATCCCCACTTTCCGGCCACGGATGGATGCTGCGAAGGAGTGACCAGTCGCGAAAGGAGCAACCGGTTCCGAGGGATGAGCAGTCGAGGCGACCGCTACTCGGCGACGCTCTTGGGAACCTGGAGGTCGCTGTGTGCGATCTCCTCGATCGACACGTCGCGGAAGGTGAGCACCTTCGCGCTCTTCACGAAACGCGCCGGCCGGTACATGTCCCACACCCAGGCGTCGCCCATCGACACCTCGTAGTAGACGTCACCGCCCTCGGTCCGGACCTTCAGGTCGACGGCGTTGCAAAGGTAGAAGCGTCGCTCGGTCTCGACCGCGTAGGTGAAGATGCCGACGACGTCTTTGTATTCGCGATAGAGCTGGAGCTCGAGCTCGCTCTCGTACTGTTCAAGATCCTCGGCGCTCATGGCGCACCGACTCTAGCCGTTCGGGACACGTTCTCGAAGCGCATCCGGTGTGTGGCCGACGGTCCGAGCCGATCCAGCCGCTCCTGGTGCAGTTCGGTGCAGTAGCCCTTGTGGATGTCGAAGCCGTAGTCGGGATAGCGCTCGTGCAGCCGGCACATGATCCGGTCCCGGGTGACCTTGGCGATGATCGACGCAGCCGCGACGCAGGCGGCGACCCGGTCGCCCTTCCAGACCGCCAGCCCGGGCACGCCGAGACCGTCCACCCCGAACCCGTCGGTGAGCACGAATCCGGGCGCCACATCGAGCCGCAGCAACGCGCGCCGCAGCGCCTCGACGTTGGCCACGTGCATGCCCATCCGGTCGCAGTCGCCGGGCTCGATGGCCACCACCGACCAGGCGAGCGCCTTCCGGGTGATCTCGGCGTAGCAGCGATCCCGCTGGGCCGCGCTGAGCAGCTTGGAGTCGCGCAGGTCGGTGATCTGGCGGGATTTCGTGTCGGCCAGGATGACGGCGCCGGCGACCAGCGGTCCGGCGCACGCACCGCGCCCCGCCTCGTCCGCGCCCGCCACCGGACCGAGACCGACCCGCTTGAGCGCGCGCTCGTAGCCGTACAGCCCTGGCCCGGGACGTACGCCCGGGGTGACGATCGTCGACGTCAACAGCTCACCCCCTCGGGCTCGATCACCCCTCGATCCGGCGCGGGCGAGGATGGTGCCGGGACGTCGTCGAACGTCGCCGGTCGGTGCAGGACCTGGAACCGGCTCAGCGGCCACGCGATCGCGACGGCCGGGCCGACCACCAGCTTCTCGGGCACGAACGCCACCTGGCCCTTGGCCTGGGTGGTGGACAGGTCGGACAGGTGGCAGCGGGAGTCCGCGCTGAGGTCGCGATGGTCGCCCATCACGAAGATCCGGTCCTTCGGGACGACCACGCTGAACTGGACCTCCGACGGCGCGACCTGGGTGCCGTCCGGGCTGGTGTAGAGGTACGACGTCTCGTCCAGGGCCTGCCCGTTCACCGTGATCCGCCCGTCGGCGTCACAGCAGACGACCTTGTCGCCCGGCATCCCGATCACCCGCTTGATCAGATGACCTGCACTGGCCGCGGTCGGGATGCCGATGAACTCCAGCACCCTGTCCACCGGGGTCGGCTCGCCCGTCTCGGCCTCGCCGAGCCAGTTTCCCGGATCGGCGAAGACGACCACGTCGCCGCGATGGAACGAGGTGATCTTCTGCACCACGACTCGGTCGCCGATCAGCAGCGTGTTCTCCATCGACTGCGACGGGATGATGAACATCTGCCCGACGAAGGCCCGGAGCACGATCGACACCAGCAGCGCGCCGACGATGACGATCACGAATTCCTTGATCCACGACCCTCCGCCGCCGCGTCGCGCGCCCGCGGCGGTCTGATCGTCGGTGGTCACCATCAGCAGTTCGCATCCGCGCCGGCGCGGACTTCGGCGGTCCCCGGGGCGGGGCTCTTGCCCGGCGGCACCGTGTCGTACGTCGACGGGATCGGCAACCGGGACGCGTCGGACAGCGGCCAGGCGATGGCGATGGCACGGCCCACCACGAGATCCTCCGGGACGAACGCGTTCTCGCCCTTCACTGTGCCACTGTCGTTGAGGTGGCAGCGCGAGTCTCGGCTCTCGCTCCGGTTGTCGCCGAGCACGAAGATCCGACCGTCGGGCACGACCACGTCGAACCTGATGTCCGACGGCACGCTCTGCTGGCCGCTCGAATCGGTGTAGAGATAGCTCGTCTCGTCCAGCGGCTGCTGGTTGACCGTGATCCGGCCCTTGCTGTCGCAGCAGATGACCTGGTCGCCGGGCAACCCGACGACCCGTTTGATCAGGTGGTCCGCGCTCGAGTCCGGAAGCACCCCGATGAACTCCAGGGCGCGACCCACGGGCCCACGCTCGGAGCCCTCGCTCTCCTCGTTCAGCCAGCCGCCCGGGTCCTTGAAGACCACGACCTGGCCGCGCTTGATCGAGCTCAGCTTCTCGACCACCACCCGGTCGCCGATCTGCAGCGTGTTCTCCATCGACTGGGACGGGATGATGAACATCTGCCCGACGAAGTAGCGCACCAGCGACGCGACGATGATGGCACCGATCACCACCATCAAGAGCTCCTTGACGAAGGCGATGACGTGCTCGCCGAACGTCATGCTCCGCGGGCCGGAAGGCTCCTCGTCGGTCGCCTCCGGCGCCGGCTCGCGCTCAGTCACCGGAGAAGACTAGCCGGGCGAACCGAAGGATCCGGGCCAATCGCGCGATGCGTC
This sequence comes from Microlunatus ginsengisoli, assembly GCF_039537205.1. Taxonomy (NCBI): domain Bacteria; kingdom Bacillati; phylum Actinomycetota; class Actinomycetes; order Propionibacteriales; family Propionibacteriaceae; genus Microlunatus; species Microlunatus ginsengisoli. Next base: position 22,270 of record NZ_BAABAB010000028.1, read on the forward strand.
GGGGAGCCGGTCCGTCCGGCCCTGAGAACTGCGGTGCCATGGCCGCCGGGCGTGACGCCCAGCCGCCTACGCGTCCCGCTTCTCCTTGATCTTGGCGGCCTTGCCGCGCAGTCCGCGCAGGTAGTACAGCTTGGCCCGGCGGACGTCGCCGCGACGCTCGACCTCGATCTTGTCGATGATCGGGCTGTGCAGCGGGAAGGTGCGCTCGACGCCGACGCCGAAGCTCACCTTGCGGACGGTGAAGGACTCCCGCACGCCCTCACCCGAGCGCGCGATCACGACGCCGGCGAAGACCTGGATGCGGGAGCGGTTGCCCTCGACGACCTTCACGTGCACTCGGACGGAGTCACCGGGTCGGAAGACGGGGATGTCGCTGCGCAGCGACGCCTGGTCGAGCTCGGAGATGAGCTTGCTCATGAAACTACCTCGTCAGTGCCACAGGTCACCGCGGTCGAATCCTTTTCGAAGCCCTCGATCGGCACGATCCCCCTGTGGCAGGCGCCCCGGTCGCGGGTGGACAACAGCGATCAAGTCTGCCACACCGCCGGCGAGGGGCGCTAATCGAGACCGCCGCACGTTGAGGGCGGGTCGCGCCCGGCGTACGCGGCGTCACGGCACGGCCGACGCCTCAGCCGGTACGTCGGTCGCCGATCGGGGCGACGCCGGTCAGCCCGGCGCCGAGACAGACGAAGCCCATCGCCGCCGCCACCGCGTGCGGGTCGGCCGGATCGACCGCCCGCTGTGCCGCGCTGAGCGCATCGGCGACGCTCGATCCGGCGGCCAGTCCACGGTGCAGCCCCACCATCAACTCGGTCGTCGCGACGTCGTGGATCGGCACCACCGAGGCCACCACGTTGCGGGTGCCCGCCGCCAGGAAGGCCGCGCTCAGGCCGAGCACCTCCCCGCTGCTCGCCACCACGTCGCGGCCGCTCTCGCAGGCGGCGAGCACGACCGAGTCGACCACCTGCTCGGGCTGGTCGAGGTCGTACACCGTGAGCGGGCCGTCGGCGAGGCGCAGACTGGAGAACAGCGGGTTGTCGGCCCGGACGGTGCCGTGCGCGGCCAGGTGCAGGACGGCCGTGCCGGGCAGTTCTGCGGTCAGCCGGGCGACCGAGGCGGCGTCACCCAGCAACGCGTCGACGCCGTAGATGGCGGCGACCCGCTCGGCCTCCAGCCGGCCCCCGCTGAGCCCGGGCCCGGCCACGGACACGGCCCGGCCGGCGACCGGTTCACGCTCGATCGCGTCGACCCACAGCGTCGCGGCCGGGGCGACCGTCACCGGCCGGCCGGCGAGCATCGGCAGCAGCGACCAGGGCATTCCCTGCAGGACCGAGGTCGGGACGAGGACGACGCGACGGTCGGCCAGCAGGTCGGCCAGCGGGCGGACCAGGATGGCGGCCAGTTCCGCCGCGGTCCGCCGCAGCAGCCTGAGCGCGGCGGCGGCACTGGCCGTGGAGGTGCCCCGGTAGGCGAGCCGGCGCAGGGCGAACGGCAGCCAGCGGATCCGCTCCCGGACGTCGGCCAGCGCACCCAGCGGGCGCAGCACGGCCCGCCCGTCGGTGACACAGACGGCGTGCAGCGTCCCGCCGAGGTGGACGTACTCGACCAGCGCCGCGTCGCCCAGCGCCTCGGACAGCCGCTCCACGCTCAGCTCGCCGGCTGCGGCCACCACCGACGTAACCCCACCTCGCCGGGCCTGATCGCGGATGGCGTGCTCCAGCCCCGCCTGCTCGCGCAGCAGGCCACCAATCCCGCGTCCGGCGGCCAGCCGCTCGGCCTGCGCCGCCAGCAGGGTCCGCAGCTGCGCCATCAGCCGGCTCAGCTCGGGGTCGGCGGGCGGCCGGACAGGGCGGACGAGGAGGTGGCGGGATCGGCCCAGCTCGGCCCAGCGCAACACACCGTCGGCCGAACCGGCCGCCAGCGCGTGCCGGAGCCCGATCTCCACCAGGCTCACACCGAGTCCCGAGACGTGCGCCCGCAGCTCGGTGGCCGCCATGGTGTTGCGGTAGTCGTCCAGAATCCGCAGACCGCGTGCGGCGGCCCGGTCGGCGCCGCGGAGATCGCCCGCGTCCTGGCGCAGCAGCGCGGTGGCGTACCAGGCCTTCACCCGCTGGGTCGCCACACCCCGGTGCCGAGCGGCACTGACCTGCTCGAGCTGGGCGCGGCCGGCCGCGCGCCGCCGGCCGGCCAGGCCGCGCCGACCGGCGAGCAACCGCAGATCGAGCGCGGTGGCTCCCCAGCCCTGGGCCGCCGCGTCGTCGGCCGCCGCCCGCAACTCGGCCAGTCCGACCCCGGCCGGGTCCGCGGTGAAGCGGGCGACCAGCAGCCCGTATCTCGCCTGCGTCATCCAATACGCCCGTTTCTGCCGGCCGAGCAGACGGACGGCGCGGCGACCCTCGCGCACCGCGCGGACCGGGTCGCCGTCGAGTGCGACGGTCCGCGCCAGCAGCAGCAACGCCTCGGCGCTGCCCAGCCGCCGGCCCTGCCGGTCGAACATCTCCACCGCAGCCTCCGCCGCGAGCCGGGCCTCGTGCCACAGCCCGACGGACAGCAGCAACTCGCTCCGCTCGATCAGCAGCGAGGCGTTCGGCGTGGCCAGCGAGGCATAGATGGACTCGGCGGTGGCGAGCTGCTCCAGCGCCGCCGGTACGTCGCCCAACCGCCGATGCACCAGCATCAGGTTCTCGTGCACGAAGGCCAACGGCAGCCGGAGGCCGAGTTGCTCGCACAGGCGCTGCGCCTCGTGCAGGTCGCGGATCGCCGGGCCGTAGGACTGCCGGAACGCATGAACCAGGGCGCGATTGGACAGCACCCGCTGCACCCAGACCACATCGCCGGCCCGTCTCAGCGGCGGCAACGCCGTCTGGAGGTCGTCGAACGCCTGGTCCAGCAGACCCAGCTGCTGCCGGATCGCGGCCCGCTGCGCGGTGGCACGGGCGCGACCGAGCGGTCCCAGATCGCGCAGCGCGATCTCGATCTCGGTCAGCGCCTGGTCGGGCCGACCGGAGAGATTGATCGCGAACGCAAAGGTCATCCGGGCCTCGGCGGCCAGTTCGTGCGCCCCGCCCCGCTCGGCCAGTGCCATCGCCGACCTCAGGTGCCGCCGCGCGGCCGCCAGATCTTGGAGGTACATCGCTGCCAGGCCGAGCGCGCGCTCCGCGACACTGGCGGCGTCCAGCTCGCCCGCGTCGTGTGCTGCGCGAGCGGCGGCGGTGGCGATCCGCACCGATTTCTCGGGGTCCACCTGGACGACCCGCAGCGCCTCGCGAGCACGAGCGAGCGTCACGGTCTCGCTCACCGGAAAAATACTAGTGGTTGCCCCGGAAACACCCCCGAGGCTCATGTATCACACGCCGGGGTCGACGATCTGTGACACGAATGTGGTCAAGCTGAGAAACGCAGTAGGAGAGGATCGGAGCAAGCTGTGACGCGAGCGAAGTCAACCGTCCGGCTGCGGTCGTACGGGTCGCGTGCGGCGGCCGTGCGATGGTGAATCCTCCTCGGTCGATCGAGGCACTGGTTGCCGAGGCGAAGGCGGGCAACCAGGACGCCTGGAACGCGATCGTCGACCGGTACGCACCGCTGGTCTGGGCGATCTGCCACAGCTATCGGCTGTCCCCGGCCGACGCGGCCGACGTGACCCAGACGGTGTGGCTGCGGGCGATCGAGCACCTGGAGACGCTCCGGACGGCCGCCGCACTGCCCGGATGGCTGAAGACGACAACCCGCAACGAGTGCCTGCGCAACCTCTCGGCGAGCGCGCGGACACCCTGGCAGTTCAACGAGGTCACCATGGACGTCCGCAGCGACTCCCCGGCGCTGGACGCGGAGCTGCTGGCCGCCGAGCGCCGAGCAGCGGTCCGGGAGGCGTTCGCCCAGCTGCCACCCCACTGTCAGCGGCTGCTGACGCTGCTGATGTCGGGCGACGACGTGCCCTACAAGACGATCAGCAGCCAGCTGGACATCCCGGTCGGCAGCATCGGACCCACCCGATCGCGCTGCCTCGACAAGCTCCGGGACTGCCCGGCGCTGCGTTCGTTCGCAAGCCGCGACGCGCGGAATGGAGAGTGAGCAGAATGTCCGATCGACATGCGTCCGACGAGCAGGACCGCCCATGGCTCGAACTGCTGCGGGAGTCGCTCGCCGAGGTCGACCAGGTGCCCGCCCACATCCTGGAGGCCGGCTATGCCGCCTTCAGCTGGCGAACGATCGACGCCGAGCTCGCGCTGCTGACGTACGACTCGACCGCACCCGGCGCACTGGCCGGGGCCCGGTCCCAGCAGGCGTCACTGCGGGCGATGACCTTCGCCAGCGCGTCCTGCACGATCGAGCTGCAGCTCGACGGCGACGCGGTGCTCGGCCAGCTCATCCCGGCCGACGGGGGCGGCGCGCTCAGCCTGCTGCTGCGGGACGGGACGAGCACGGCGATTCCCTACGACGAGCTCGGCTGCTTCACCGTCACACCGTCGCCCGGCGAGGCGTTCCGGCTGCAGTTGTCCGGCGATCCCGCGGTGATCACCGACTGGATCACCGTCTGAGCGGGCCGGCCGGCGACGCGGCCGCGGGCGTCGAGTGAATATTCGCCCTCACGGATGTATCAATCGGCCGACTTCGCGATCCATCACCACATCAGGGGTCGGAGGCGGGCAAGCCTCCGGAGCTGGGGGCATCGAATCATGGGGCACCGCCCGCAGCTCGACCCCGTCCGGGAGGAGTTGATCACTGGTGAGCGGCACGGACACGATCGCTGAGCCGGCAGCGCGTCAGGCGCTGCCCTGCCAGCTCGACAACCGGCTGTTCTTCGCCGAGCAGGCGCACGACATCGATCGAGCGAAGGCGCTGTGCACCGACTGCCCGATCCGCAGGGACTGCCTGGTCGGCGCGATCGAGCGGCGCGAGCCATGGGGAGTGTGGGGCGGCGAGGTATTCGTCGACGGCGTCATCGTGGCCCACAAGCGCGGCCGCGGCCGCCCCCGCAAGCATCCGCTGGTCGCCCAGCAGACCCCGTGCCGAGACGTCACCGCGGCCGCCTGAGCCCGCGGCCCTATCGCTTGCGGGCTCGCACCCGCACCAGGCGCGCGGACGGCCGCGACTTCGCGGCGGCGCGCTTCGCCTTCACCGCTGCCGGACCGGCAGCGGCAGGGCCGGACAGGCCGTTCACCGACAGACCGCTGAGGTCGAGCACCACGTGCGTCGTGGCCCGGGCGTACACCCGGACCGCAAACAGGTCACCGACCGGGCCCACCGCGACGAACACACCGTTGGCGATGCTCTGGCCCTTGACGAAGTTGATCGTCGAAGCCACCGGCCGCGGCCCGGGCGGGCACACGGTGACGAAGCCGTTCGACTGGGCACCGGTGATGGTCACGTTGAGGAACGCAGCCTCGACGCTGTAATCGGTGGCGGTGGCGGTGTCGATCGCGATATCGATCCAGGCGCCGTCCTTGAGCCGGAAGGCGCTGTCGAACGGCGACGGCGAGGCGTCGATGATGCCGAGCCGGCCATCGGAATTGCGGGTGTCCAGGACTCGAACCGGGGTGAACGCCACCGGCACCGGGAGCTGGGCGATGTCGACGCCCGTCGCGAGGTAGGTCGTGAACGGGCTGCCAGTGCCGTCGTCGACGCCGACCCAGGGACCCTGCACGCCGCCGGCGACGTTGCCGATTGCCAGCGAGCCGGGATCGTCGTCGGTGACCGGGTCGAGTCGCAGCGCCGGGCCGGTCTGGTTGATCAGTCGCATGGTCGGCGTCGTCGCGCCGTTCTGCATCGTGAACGTGGTCGACTGGTTGTTGGCGGTGAAGCTGCCGCCCACCGTCACCGGATCGCCGACGGCGGCGTCGGCGCGGGTGACCCGCGATCCGGCGATCACCGCCCCGGCCGCGACGCCGGCCGCAATCGCTCCACCACGTAGCACGCCGCGACGCGCCACCACCTGAGATTCTTCGCTCACCCTCGAGACCCCTTCCGCAGGACATGTGCGCCGTCCAACCGGGCGGCGCACGAAGCTATCCCGGCGGGAGTGGTCTCATCAAATTGTTCGGTCTCGATCCGATCACGGCGCGGTGCCGCCGGCAGCTGGCTGCTCGGCCGTTGGTCGCGACGACATCCGGCTCGCCTCGGATCGAGGAACCGAGTTCACCGGGCCTGCGCAGCCGAGCGGGTGGGACGGCTAGTTGTTACCCTTCATCAAGGCGCCGAGCAGATCGCGGTTGAGCCGCGAGATGGTCTCCAACGGGATCCCCTTGGGACAGACGGCGGTGCACTCGCCGATGTTGGTGCAGTTACCGAAGCCCTCCTCGTCGTGCTGGCTCACCATGCCCAGCACGCGCGAGTGCCGCTCGGGCTGACCCTGAGGCAGCAGCCCGAGGTGGGTGATCTTGGCCGCGGTGAACAGCATCGCCGAACCGTTCGGGCAGGCAGCCACGCACGCGCCGCAGCCGATGCAGGTGGCGGCGTCGAAGGCATGATCGGCATCCCGCTTGGGCACCAGCTGGGCATGCGCCTCCGGCGCGGTTCCGGTCGGCGCGGAGATGTAGCCGCCGGCCTGGATGATCCGGTCGAACGCGCCCCGGTCGACGACCAGGTCCTTGATCACCGGGAACGGCTCGGCTCGCCACGGCTCGATGTCGATCACGTCGCCGTCGGAGAAGGAGCGCATGTGCAGCTGGCAGGTGGTGGTCTGCTGCGGACCGTGCGCGATGCCGTTGATCACCAGCCCGCACATGCCGCAGATGCCCTCGCGGCAGTCGGAGTCGAAGGCGATCGGGTCGTCGCCTTCCATGGTCAGCCGCTCGTTGAGGACGTCGAGCATCTCCAGGAACGACATGTGCTCGGAGACGTCGGGCACCTCGTAGCTGACCATCCGGCCGGCAACATCCGGCGACGGCTGCCGCCACACCCTGACCGTGATCTTCACTGTGAATCCTCCTGGCTCGCGCCCGCCAGGGGCGGCGTCGAGTTCTCGAACGTCACTTGTAGCTCCGCTGCTTCATCTCGACGTACTCGTAGACGAGCGATTCCTTGTGCAGGACGGGCCGTCCGCCGTCCCCGCCCCACTCCCAGGCGGACACGAAGGCGAACTCCTCGTCGTGCCGCAGCGCCTCGCCGTCCTCGGTCTGCGACTCGGCCCGGAAGTGGCCGCCGCACGACTCGCGGCGGACCAGCGCGTCGATGCACATCAGCTCGCCGAGCTCCAGGAAGTCCGCGACCCGGCCGGCCCGCTCCAGCGCCTGGTTCAGCTCCTCGTTCGTGCCCAGCACGCGGACGTCGGACCAGAACTCCTTGCGCAGCTCACGAATCCGGGTGATCGCCTTGCGCAGGCCCTCCTCGGTCCGCTCCATCCCGCAGTAGTCCCACATGATGTGGCCGAGCTCCTTGTGGAAGGAGTCGACGGTCCGCGAGCCGTTGATCGACAGCAGCGTGTCGATCCGGTCCCGGACCGCGTCGACGGCCGCGACCGCCGCCGGGTGGGACGCGTCCACCTTCGGGAACGGGCCGTCCGCGAGGTAGTTGGCGATCGTGTACGGCAGCACGAAGTAGCCGTCCGCCAGACCCTGCATCAGTGCCGACGCGCCGAGCCGGTTCGCCCCGTGGTCGGAGAAGTTCGCCTCGCCGGCCACGAACAGGCCGGGGATGGTCGACTCCAGGTCGTAGTCGACCCACAGGCCGCCCATCGTGTAGTGCACCGCCGGGTAGATCCGCATCGGCGTCTCGTACGGGTTCTCGCCGGTGATCTGGGCGTACATGTCGAACAGGTTGCCGTACTTGGCCTCGACCGCCTTGCGGCCGAGCCGCTTGATCGCATCGGCGAAGTCGAGGTAGACCCCGAGCCCGCCCGGGCCGACGCCGCGGCCCTCGTCGCAGACGTTCTTCGCCGCCCGGGACGCGATGTCGCGCGGCACCAGGTTGCCGAAGCTCGGGTAGATCCGCTCCAGGTAGTAGTCGCGGTCCTCCTCCGGGATCTGCCGCGGATCGCGCTTGTCCTCGCCGGACGCCGGCACCCAGATCCGGCCGTCGTTGCGCAGCGACTCGCTCATCAAGGTCAACTTCGACTGGTAGTCGCCGGAGACCGGGATACAGGTCGGATGGATCTGGGTGTAGCACGGGTTGCCGAACAGCGCGCCCTTGCGGTGTGCCCGCCAGGTCGCGGTGACGTTGCAGCCCATCGCGTTGGTGGACAGGAAGAACACGTTGCCGTAGCCGCCGCTGGCCAGCACCACGGCATCGGCGAACTGGGTCTCGATCTCGCCGGTCTTCATGTCCCGCGCGACGATTCCGCGGGCCTTCCCGTCGACGATGATCAGCTCGAGCATCTCGTGCCGGGTGTGCATGGTCACCGTGCCGGCGGCGATCTGCCGCTCCAGCGCCTGGTAGGCGCCGATCAGCAGCTGCTGACCGGTCTGGCCGCGGGCGTAGAAGGTCCGCGACACCTGGACGCCACCGAACGAGCGGTTGTCCAGCATGCCGCCGTATTCGCGGGCGAACGGCACGCCCTGGGCGACGCACTGGTCGATGATGTTGGCGCTGACCTCGGCCAGCCGGTAGACGTTCGACTCCCGGGCCCGGAAGTCGCCGCCCTTCACCGTGTCGTAGAACAGCCGGTACGTCGAGTCGCCGTCGTTGCGATAGTTCTTGGCCGCGTTGATCCCGCCCTGGGCGGCGATCGAGTGCGCCCGCCGCGGCGAGTCCTGGTAGCAGAAGCTGGTCACCTGATAGCCGGCCTCGCCGAGCGTCGCGGCGGCGGAGCCACCGGCCAGCCCGGTGCCGACGATGATGATCGACAGCTTGCGCCGGTTGGCCGGGTTGACCAGCTTGGCCTTGAACTTGCGCTCCTCCCAGCGGCGGTCGATCGGCACGTTGGGCGCCTTGGTGTCGGCGACGTCGTCGCCGAGGACATAGAGCGAGTCGGCGTCGACGGAGTTGATCTCGTCGGCCGGAGTCGTCTCGGGCGGGATCGTCTCCGGGGGAACGGTCGTGGTCATCAGCTCACCAATCCGAACAAGATCGCGTACGGGGGAAGCAGGAAGCCGATCACCACGATCAGCGCCACTGCATGGGCCAGCAGGTTCAACCGGCGCCGGGCCACCGTGCTGGTGTTCGCGCCGAGGGTGGTCAGCGCGCTCCAGGTCCCGTGCCGCAGATGGAAGCCGACAGCGATCAGCGCGACGGTGTAGAGCAGCACCACCCACCACACGCCGAAGCCGTTGACGACCCGCTGGTACGGGCTGTCGGAGCCGCCGCCCGGATGGATGATGCCCCAGGTGAACTGCGCCAGGTGGAAGATCACGAACAGCAGCACCGTCACCCCGCCCCAGCGCATCGTGAACGACGCGTACGTCCGTTGCACCCCACGCTTGGACTTGGTCGTCTGATAGCGCTTCGTCGGGGATTCGCCGCCGCGGGCGAGCCGGGACCGGCGCCACAGCGTCGCCGCCGAGTACACGTGGGCGATGATCGCGGCCAGCAGCACCACCCGGATGATCCACAGCGCGCCGCCGTACGGCAGGATCGGCTCACCCATCGTCCGCAGGTGGTGGGCGTACTCGTCGAAGGCCGCCGGGCCGGCGAAGACCTTGAGGTTGCCGTACATGTGGGCGAGCAGGAACCCGATCATGATCAGGCCACTGACCGCCATCAGCGCCTTGAGCGCAACCGTCGACCGCGCCGCCTTCTGCGCCGGGGTCAGTGTTGATAGGGCCACGGGCCTTACCCTAGAACTCCTGACCGCCGCGATCCACGTAAGGCCACCCTGGTCACTGGTGTTTTTCGCCACTCCGCAGGCGCGGCTGTGGGAGACCTCACACGATGTCGGTGGCCGGGCCTACGCTCACTTCGGTGAGCACCTCTTTCCCGGCCGGCCCCGACGCCGTCGAGCGGGCCGACCCCGACCTGCTCGGCCCGGAACTGGACAACCTCGTCCAGTTCCTCGACTACCACCGGCAGACCTTCGTCCGGAAGTGCGCCGGACTCGACGAGGAACAGCTCAAACGGCGCGCCGCCCCGCCGTCCACCCTGTCACTGCTCGGACTGGCTCGTCACCTCTCCGACGTGGAACGGCACTGGTTCGTGCTCAGTCTCGACGGCAGAGACCTGCCCGACCGGTATTCGAGCGGCGACGACCCGGACGGCGACTTCGATGATCTCGACAGCATCCCGGTGGCCGAGGTCTGGGCCAACTACCGGGCGGAGGTCACGGAGTCCCGGCGCATCCTGGCGACCTTCTCCTCCCCCGACGACCGGGTCCGCGGCACCGGTCGCCGCGGCAACCGGACGGTGCGCTGGGTGCTGCTGCACCTGATCGAGGAGTATGCGCGGCACAACGGCCACGCCGACCTGCTGCGGGAGGCCATCGACGGCGAGACCGGGGAGTAGCGGCCTTGCCAGCCGCGCCGGCGAGACCGGGACGCCCGCGGATCGGGCTGCTCGGGCCGCTGCTGGTCGTGGACGCCGAGGACCGGCCGGTGAAGATCGCCGGCCGGCGGCTGCAAACGCTGCTCAGCCGGCTCGCGCTCGAGCCGGGCCGCCGCGTGTCCGGCGCCGAGCTGGTCGACGCGGTCTGGCCCGAGGACCCGCCCGGAGACCCGGTCAACGCTCTGCAATCACTGGTCTCCCGGTTGCGCCGTGCGCTCGGCCAGGGCCGGCTGATCGAGCCGGACGGGATCGGCTACCGACTGGCGGTCCCGGCCGACGCGGTCGACGCGGCGAGGTTCACCGCACTGGTGCAGAGCGGTCGTCGCCGGCTCGCCGAGGGAGACGAGCCGGGCGCCCTGGCCGACCTGGTCGCGGCCGAGGAACTCTGGCGGGGCGAGCCCCTCGCGGACGCCGGGGACGGGTCGTTCGCCGCCGCTCGCCGGGTGCAGCTGGCCGAGCTGCGGCTCGGCGCGAGCCTCGACCGGCTCGCTTTGCTGGTTCGGACCGGGCGGGCCGCCGAGGCGATCGGTGAGCTGGAGTCGCTGGCGGAGAGCCATCCGCTGAACGAGCCGCTCGCTGCGGCCTTGATCCGGTCGCTCGCTGCGGCCGGGCGGACCTCCGAGGCGCTGGCCAGGTTCGAGGCGACGCGGCGGTTCTTGGCCGACCGGCTGGGCATCGATCCTGGCGCCGAGCTCCAGGATCTGCACCTGCAGCTGTTGCGGGGGGAGCCGGCGACGGCGAATTCCCGGGCGGCGACTCCCGCGCCGAGCCCGGCCCGTTCGCGCCCGAGCAACCTCCGCGTGTCGCTGACCAGCTTCGTCGGCCGGGAGGGCGATCTCGACCGGGTGCTGTCGGCGCTGGCCTCGCATCGGCTGACCACGTTGATCGGCACCGGCGGTGCGGGCAAGACCCGACTCGCGATCGAGGCGGCGAACCGCTGGCTGGCCGACAACGACCAGCTCGCCTGGCTGGTCGAGCTGGCACCGGTGACCGACCCCGACGACCTGCCCGGCGTGTTGTTGTCCACCATCGGCGGACGCGAGACCCGGGTCACCGAGCGGACGGAGCGCTTCCCCACCGACGCTCGCGACCGGCTGCTCGAGCGGCTCCGCGAGCTTCGCTGCCTGCTGGTGATCGACAACTGCGAGCACCTGATCGAGGAGGTGGCGCACCTGGTCGACGAGGTCCTCGCGGTGGCCCCGGACGTCCGGGTGCTGGCCACCAGTCGGGAGCTGCTCGGGTTGACCGGCGAGGTGCTCTGCGCGATCGCTCCCCTGCCGCTCCCGCCGGTCGACGTCGGGCTGGACGAGGCACCGGGCTTTCCGGCCGTACGGTTGTGGCTCGACCGAGCGGCGGCCGCCCGGCCGGAATTCGTCCTGGACGAGACCAACCTGCCGGCGGTGGTCGAGATCGTCCGCCGGCTCGACGGTCTGCCGCTGGCCCTTGAGCTCGCGGCCGCTCGGCTCCGAGTGCTGCCGGCCGGCGAGATCGCTCAGCGGCTGACGGACCGGTTCCGGCTGCTCACCGGCGGCAACCGGACCAGCCTGCCGCGGCACCGCACGCTGCGCGCCGTCGTGGAGTGGAGCTGGGACCTGCTGACCCCGGCGGAGCGGCTGCTCGCCGAACGGTTGGCCGTCTTCCCGGCCGGCGCGGATGCGGCGAGCGCGACCGCGATCTGCGCCGACGCGAGCATGCCGGCGGAGGAGATCGAGCCGTTGCTGGCCTCGCTCACCGACAAGTCCCTGCTGCAGGTCGAGGAGCCAGTCGGCATCGCCCCGCTCCCGGTGCGCTATCGGATGCTGGAGACGATCCGCGAGTACGGGATCGAACGGCTGGCCGAGCGCGACGAGCTCGGCGCGGCGCGGCTGGCGCACGCAGAGCACTACGCCCAGGTCGTGATCGCGTGCGAGCCCGTGCTGCGCAGCCGCGACCAGGTGGCCGCAATGGCAACGCTCGACGCCGATCGGGACAACGTCTCGGCCGCGCTGCGCTACCTGGCCGACTCCGGGCGGGGCGAGCGGGCCCTCACGGTGATGCTCGCCCTGGCCTGGTACTGGGCGGTGCTGGAGAACAACACCGAGCTCGCGACCTGGGCCGCGATGATCCTCGACGCGAACCGCGGCGCGGAGGCCCCCGAGCTCGCCTACGCCCGGGCGGCGGTGGTCCTGTCCGAACTCGCCGAGCGGGCTGACGGCGAGCGTCCCGGCTGGGAGGCAGTGCGCGACCGGCTCGCGACCGTCAGTGCCGAGCTCGCTGCCGCGCCCGATCCTCCCTTCCCGGGGTTGGAGGTGCTGCGCTGCATGGTGGCCGTGTTCGCCGGTGCCGACGACAACTCCGCCCGGATGGTGGAGCGGGCCGCAGCCTCGCCGGACCCCTGGCTGCGGGCGGCGCTGCACGCCAGCCTGGCCAACCTGTACGAGAATGCCGGCGAGCTCGACCAGATGCGGAACGCGCTGGAAACCGCGTACAAGGAGTTCGTCCAGATCGGCGATCGCTGGGGACTCTCCACGACACTGGTCGCTCGCGCCCAGATCGCCACCGTGGACGGCCGGCTGGACGACGCGGTCGCCGACTTCGGCTCGGCGCTCCGTCATGTCCGCGAGCTGGGATCGGCCCAGGACGAGAGCTACATCCACATCCGCATCGTCGACCTGCTCATCCGCCGCGGCGACTTCGAGGCCGCCCGCGCCGAGCTGGGCGACCTGGAGGAGCTCACCCGCAACGGCGTCAGCCCCGATCGGGTGCTGTTCGGCGGGGCGGCGATCGTGATGATCGAGTGGCACACGGGCCACCACGATCGGGCGCTCGCGCTGGCCGACCAGATTCGGGCCGAGCTCGGCCGCCGGCACACCTCGGTGCCGCTGCTCGACCACCTGCGCGGGGTCATCCTGGCCGCGACCGGCCTGATCTCCGCGCTCGCCGGCGACCTCGATCGGGCGACCAGCGACCTGCGCGAGGCCTATCCGGCCGCGATCGAGACCCGGGATCAGCCGATCATCGCCGCGGTCGGAACCGCCGTTGCCGGCTGGCTGACGGCTCGCGGCCGGTCCGCCGACGCCGCCGCAGCGCTCGGTGCCGCGGCGTCGGTGCGTGGCGCGGACGACTGGACCGACCGGGCCGTGACGACGATCGCGGAGCGGCTGCGGACGGAACTGGGAACCGAGTTCGACAGCGCGTACGACGCCGGCCGGCGACTGAGCCGAGCGGAGGCGCACGCGCTGCTCGATCCGGAACGCTATCTCTGAGTCCTCGTCATCCTCGGGAGCGACAATGGACGTTCCCGCGGGAAGGTCTTTGCCGACATCGCCGAGTCGCGGCGCGCGACCCGCAGCCCCGACCCGGAGCCCCCGACCCGCAGCCCCGGACGCGCAGACCCCGGGCCGTAGCCTTTCGACCCGTGCGGCACGGGTACACCAACGACACCACCCGGGACGGAGCGTCTGTCGCCAAGACCTATGCCGGCCCGGGCGCAACCGGGCGGTGCGCGGTGGAGCGGAAGGTGCTGACGTCCCTCGCCGGGCTTCTTCCGGTGCCTGCCGTGCGCGGCGGCGACGCGGAGACGCTGGTCGTCGAGTTCGTCTCCGGCCGCCACGGCCAGGACCTGATGGGTGCCGGCTTCGCGCGCGAGATCCTGTCCGGTTGCGGCCGGTTCCTGCGGCACCTGCACTCCATCGACCCGGTGCCGGTCCTCGGTCTGGCGAGCCGTGGCGAGGTGATCGTGCACGGCGACTTCGGTCCCAACAACGTGCTGTTCGCCGAGGACGGCTTTGCGGTGAGCGCCGTGCTGGACTGGGAGTTCTGTCACCTCGGCGCGCCGGTCGAGGACCTGGCCTGGTGCGAGTGGATCGTCCGGGCGCATCATCCACAGGCTCGAGCCGAGCTGCCCAGCCTGTTCGCCGCGTACGGCCGGACCCCGGCCTGGGCCGACCGGCAGGACTCGATGGTGCGCCGCTGTGCCCAGCTCGAACAGTTCTGTCGCGAGTGGGACCCGGCGGGCGGCGGAGTGGAGATGTGGATCGAGCGTGGCCGGCAGGCTTCGGCGTGGCGGCCCTAGCGACCTGGGTCGGCATCCGACGCCCGCGGCGACAACGAGCCGACCGAACTGGGGTGAATGCCTCATGACGCATCCTCGCCGGCTCCGTAGCGTCCTAGCCGGGGCAACGAGACGGTCGCTGCCGAACGACAGGATGGAGTGGGCAATGCACAGGTACATCATCGAGCGGACGGTTCCGGGCGCCGGCCGGCTGGACTCGACCGGGCTGGCGGCGCTGTCCGAGGCGTCCAACGCGGTGCTCCGCCAGCAGGGTCCGGAGATCCAGTGGGTGCACAGCTACGTCAGCGACGACAAGCTCACCTGCGTCTATCTGGCCGAGAACGAGGAACTGATCCGCGAGCACGCACGCTGCGGCGGTTTCCCGCTGGATACCGTGGCAATCGTCCACGAGATCATCGATCCGACCACGGCGGAGGTGGTCGTCGCTCGATAGGGTCTGCGGCGAAGACCGAGCGAAAGGATCACCGATGTCCGACCAGCCCACCACCGAGGGACCGGAAGCCACCGCGACCGAACTCACCGCAGCAATCGTGACCGACGGTGCGTACGCCCTGTTCGTGGCCGACTTCTCCGACACCGACAGTGCCTGGGGGGCCTATCAGGCCCTGGAGCGCGCCACCAAGGCGAACCGGCTGGACATCGAGGGCGCGCTGGTGCTGAAGAAGGACACCAACGGCGAGATCAAGGTGCAGAAGGCAACCGACGACCGAACCCGCCGAGGGCTCACCTGGGGGCTGGTCGGCGGTGTGGTGATCGGCGCCTTGTTCCCGCCGTCCATCCTCGCCAGTGCCGCCGTGATGGGCGCGGCCGGCGCCGGGATCGGCCGCCTGCGTCACCTGCACAACCGCAGCGAACTGGCCGACGAGCTGTCCCAGACCATCGAGCCAGGCCACTCCGGTTTGGTGGTGCTGGTCTCCGACCCGGCGGTGATCGAGATCGAGAAGGCCCTCGCCAAGGCGAACCGCGTGGTCCAGAAGGCGGTCGACAAGGCGGTGGCCGAGGACATCAAGGCCGAGGCCGCCGCCGCGGACGCCGCAGCCGCCGAGGGCCGCTGAGCCGCCGGCTCGTGACCGCGACGCAACCGTCCGGGAAGGCGGCCGCACTTCTCGCGCTCCATGCCGGTCCGGGCTTCGTCCTCCCGAACGCCTGGGACGCCGGGTCGGCCCGGATCCTCGAACAGGCCGGGTTCCCGGCCATCGCCACCACCAGCGCGGGCATCGCGTGGGCGTGCGGTGTTCCGGACGGAGGAACGCTGGACCGGGAGCAGATGCTCGAGCACGTCGGTCGGATCGTGGCCGCCGTAAGCGTGCCGGTGACGGCCGACCTCGAAGCCGGCTACGGCGACACGCCCGAGGAGGTCGGCCGCACGGTGGCGTTGGCCGCCGAGGTCGGAGCGGTCGGCGCGAACCTCGAGGATGCCGGGCCCGGCGGGCTGTTCGGCATCGACGAGGCGGTCGACCGGCTGAGAGCGGCCCGGGCCGCCGCACCCGCGGGCAGCTTCGTGCTGAACGCTCGGACGGACACCTACTTCGGTCGTACGAGCGGCTTCGGCGATACGTCCGCCGAACCGTTCGAGGAGACGGTCGAGCGCGCGGTCCGCTACCTCGACGCCGGAGCCGACTGCGTCTTCGTGCCCGCCGTCGTCGAGGCGGACACGATCGCCCGACTGGCCGCGGCGATCCCGGGGCCGCTCAACATCGTGGCCGGCCTGGCGAACACCATCGACGCACCGACCCTGTTCTCGCTCGGCGTCAAGCGGGTCAGCCTCGGTGGCAGCCTGGCCCGCGCCGCGCTCAGCTCGCTGGACCGGGCCGGCCGGGAACTGCTCGCCACCGGGACGCTCGGCTTCCTCGACGGCGCGATCGGCTACGCCGACCTGCAGCGCCGCTTCAGCTGATCCTCGGGCGTCCCGCCCCAGGCGTCAGGCACGAGCGAGCTCACTCGTCCGTGACGAGGAGGTGGTCGGCGAGCACGCCGGCCACCTCGGCCGCCTCCAGCCGGCCGGCGGCGACCCCGACGACCAGCCGCTCGGCGTCGTCGACCTCGATTCGCAGGTCGAGCCCGTTCAGCCGGAGGAAGGTTCGGGTCAGCACCCACGACAGGCGCTTGTTGCCGTCGACCAGGGCATGGTTGCGGGCGACCGAATGCAGCAACGCGGCCGCCTTGTCGACCAGAGTGGGATAGGCGTCCGCTCCGAACACGGTGGTCCGTGGTCGAGCGACCGCGGAGGCCAGCAGCCCGGTGTCGCGAACAGGACCCACGCGCAGCTGCTCGACGATGTCCAGCGCGTCGTCCAGGCTGAGATAGTCGACCATCCGTCGAACCGGGCCTTAGCGAGACAGCCGGTCCAGCAACTCGGCATCGGTGGCCATGATGTCGGCGACGATGGTTCGAATCCGCTCCGGGCGAGCCCGCACGTACTGGTCCACGGCAGTGAGCGCAACCTCCTGCATGGACCGCCCCTCCTCCTCAGCCTTGCGCCGGAGCGCCTCGGTCTGCTCCTTGCTGAGTCGGAGGGTCATCGCCATGCGGCCATGGTATCAGCCCGGTATCAAGCGCGCTTGCGGTATCCCCACAGCGCCAGCGGCACGAAGACCACCAGCAGCACGGCCATCCAGCCGAGCGTCCAGGCCAGATCGGTGCCGTACGAGCCGCCCAGCATCAGCGCCCGGACGGTGGAGACGAGGTGCGAGATCGGGTTGACGTTGACGAAGGTCTGCAGCCAGCCGGGCATCGTCGCGGTCGGCACGAAGGTGTTGCTGCCGAAGCTCAGCGGCAGCACGATCAGGAAGCCGAGCGCCTGGACCGACCCGGACGTACGCGCCACCATGCCGATGAACACCGAGATCCAGCAGAAGCAGAGTGCGAACGCGATGCACAGACCCATCGCGGCGAACGCTTGCGCCGGTCCGGTCATCACCCGGAAGCCCATCAGGTAACCGGCGCCCATGGTCACCACGCAGAGCGTGATGTAGCGCGCCACGTCTGCGGTGACGGCACCGACCAGGGGCACCGAGCGACCGATCGGCAGCGACCGGAACCGGTCGAAGATGCCCTTCTCGATGTCGGTGTTCAGGTTGGTGCCGAGCGCGATCCCGGCCATCGCGATGGTCTGGCCGAGGATGCCGGGCAGCAGGAACTGCAGGTACTGCTGCTGTGACCCGTCGGGGGCGATCGCGCCGCCGAAGATGTAGGTGAACATGGCCAGGAAGATGATCGGCTGGACGGTGACGTCGATCAGCGCCTCGGGCGTCCGCCAGGTCTTGATCAGGCTGCGCTTCGCGACCACCAGGACGTGCCGGAGATAGCCGGCCAGGCTGCCGGCGGCGGGTCCCTCGGGAACGAGAGAGGAGGTCGGCCGGCCGGTGTCGGCACGGCGGGCCACGGTGGTGGCGCTCATGCTGCCTTCCCTTCGATGGTGGGGTCGGTGTGGCCGGCGGCCGGCTCGTCGTCGCCGGCGCGGCGGCCGGTCAGGGTGAGGAACACCTCGTCGAGGCTGGGCAGATGGAGCGACAGCTCCATCACCGCGATGCCCTCGTCGCCGAGCCGCTGGACGGCGCGCGGCAGGCTCTCCTCGCCCGGCACCGGGACCGAGAGCTGGTTGCGGCCGGACGGCTCGGGTGTGCCGGTGCCGATCTCGGCCAGGATGCTCGCCACGTCCTCCAGCCGGGTCGGATCCATCGGGCGGACCGCGATCCGCTGGCCGCCGACGACGTGCTTCAGGCCCTCCGGGGTGTCATGGGCGATCACCCGGCCGTGGTCGATCACGCTGATCTCGTCGGCGAGTGCGTCGGCCTCGTCCAGGTACTGGGTGGTGAGCAGCACGGTCGATCCCTCGGTGACGAGGTTGCGGATGACGTCCCACATGTCCTCGCGCTTGGCCGGGTCGAGGCCGGTGGTGGGCTCGTCCAGGAAGATGACGGCGGGACGGCCGACCAGGCTGGCCGCGAGATCGAGCCGGCGGCGCATGCCGCCGGAGTAGGTCTTGGCCATCTTGTTGGCAGCTTCGGTCAGGTCGAACCAGGCCAGCAGCTCCTTGGCCCGGGCCTTGGCCTGGCGGCCGCTCAGGTTGAGCAGCTGGCCGATCATGACCAGGTTCTGGGTGCCGGTGAGGTCCTCGTCGACCGAGGCGTACTGGCCGGTGAGCCCGACGGTGTTGCGCACCTTCTGCGGCTCCTTCAGCACGTCGTAGCCGCCGACCCGGGCGCTGCCGGCGTCGGGCTGCAGCAGGGTGGCCAGAACTCGGACGGCGGTGGTCTTGCCGGCGCCGTTCGGCCCCAGCACGCCCAGCACACTGCCCTGCCGGGCGGCCAGGTCGACCCCGTCCAGGGCTTGGGTAGTACCGAACCGCTTCTTCAGTCCGGTTGCTTCGATCACGTTCATGACATCATGGTGACATCACTCGCTGACATCACGCGCACACGAGCCTGTCACGACGACGGGCCCACTGTCAGCCAAGCGCCCCTCGGCCGGTGACGGAACTGGACACTCGGGCCCCATGTGCGGCGCGGCCGTCGGCGTGTCCGGCTCGGAACCGGAAATTCGCGCCCATCGGTGCCCGCTCGGTACGTCCGGGGCGGCGATCAACCGGTGGACGAGCGGGTGCCGGCGGCCGCGAGGGCGGAGCTCTCCGCCGAGCCGAACTTGACGCCACGCGCCTCCGGTCCGAACGCGGTGAGCAGGGCGACCGCGATCAGCACCGGCACGATGGTGACGGCCAGGGCGAACGGATAGCCGTGCGAGGCGGCCAGGGCCTGCTGGATCGGCAGGTTGAAGGCGGCCAGACAGTTGCCGAGCTGGTACGTCACGCCGGGGTAGAAGCCGCGGATCTCGTCCGGTGACAGCTCGGTCAGGTGCGCCGGGATGACCCCCCACGCGCCCTGCACCATCAGCTGCATCAGGAACGACCCCAGAGCCAGCATCCCGGCGGTATGGGAGAACGCGAAAATCGGCACGATCGGCAGCCCGAGGACCGCGCAGAAGACGATGATCCGGCGGCGGCCGAACCGCTCCGACAGGCTGCCGAAGACCAGGCCGCCGATGATCGCGCCGATGTTGTAGATGATCGCGATGATCAGCGCGGTCGAGGCGGCCAACCCGGCGCCCCCGTCGCTGGTCTCCTTCAAGAACGTCGGGTAGACGTCCTGGGTGCCGTGGCTCATCCAGTTGAACGCGGTCATCAGCAGGATCAAGAAGATGAACCGGCGGACGATCGCGGGATTCGCGAACACCTTCGCCGCCGAGGTCTGGGTGGAGATCTTGCGCTCCTTGGCGGTCTCCCAGACCTCCGACTCCTTGACCCGGCTGCGGATGATCAGGGTGATCAGCGCCGGCAGGATGGAGAACGCGAACAGCCAGCGCCAGCCGAGCCCGAACGCCTCGTGCAGGATCAGGTAGACCACCGCGGCCAGCAGGTAGCCGAAGGAGTAGCCCTCCTGCAGCAGGCCGGAAAAGAACCCGCGCCGGTGGGTCGGGATCTTCTCCATCGCCAGCGCGGCGCCCAGACCCCACTCGCCGCCCATCCCGATGCCGTACAGCAGGCGCAGGATCAGCAGCACGGTGAAGTTGGGTGCGAACGCGCACAGGAATCCGACCAGGCTGTAAAAGCAGACGTCCACGATCAGCGGGATCCGTCGACCGATCCGGTCCGCCCAGGTGCCGAAGATCAGGGCCCCGACGGGCCGCATCAGCAGCGTGACGGTGGTGATGAAGGCCATCTGGGTCAGCGGGACGCCGAACTCCTTGGCGATGTCGGCATAGACCAGGACGACGATGAAGTAGTCGAACGCGTCCATCGTCCAGCCGAGGAACGCCGCGACGAACGCATTGCGCTGGTCGTGGCTCAGGGGTCCCCGCTGGACGCTCTCGCCGGCGGTGGGGGACGGGGTGGGTCCGGGCATGCGATCTCGCTTTCCCAGCGGCGCCGGCAGGCGTCGTCGCTGGACGACCGAAGGTTCCGCCTAGGCCTTACCCATCCTGGTCGATAGCAACACTAACCTTCGCCGGCCGCTCTCCGGTCGCGCTCCATCACCACGATCGGCACGGACCCGCGGATCTCCTCCGCCACGATCCGGTAACCGCGACGGGCATAGAACGCCTGGTTGAGCTCGCTCGCTGCACCCGTGACGAGCACGGATCGGGCGGCCTCCGGCGGAGCCGCAGCCTCGATCTCGGCCAGCAGCCGCCGGCCCAGGCCGGCGCCCTGCAGGTCGGGGGCGACCATCAGCCGGCCGATGAACCACTCGTCCCCTCGCTCGCCCTGGACCGCTCCGAAGACCGAGCCGATCAGCCGCCCGGCCCGGCGCGCCGTCAGGCACACCGTGCCGTCGATGATCCGCTCGGTGGCCGCGAGGTCGCCGGTCAGCGGCGGGAAGTCGAACGAGTCGTGCAGCCGGCCCTCGGCGACGAACGCCGCGCGCTGCAGGGTGAAGATCTCGCCGGCGTCGGCCAGGGTCGCCCGGGAGATGGTGACGGCTGCGTCGTCGGCCGGCAGCAGATCCGGCCGACGCTCCCGGGTCAGTTCCATCGCCCGTTCCCGCCGCCAGCCGGCGATCTGGGCATGATGACCGGAGAACAGCACCTCGGGTACGTCCAGACCGCGCCAGCTGGGCGGCTTGGTGTACACCGGATACTCCAGCAGCCGATCGTGCCCGGCGGCGTGCGACTCCTCCGCCAGCGACTCCGGATTGCCGATGACGCCGGGCAGCAGCCGGACGACAGCCTCGGCGATGACCAGTGCGGCGGCCTCGCCCCCGTTCAGCACGTAGTCGCCGATGCTGACCTCGTCCACCCTGGCCCGCGTCCGGGCATAGCGGGCGACCCGCGCGTCGATCCCCTCGTACCGCCCACAGGCCAGCAGCAGGTGCGGCTCGGCCGCCAGTTCCTCGGCCAGCCGCTGGTCGAACCGCCGCCCGGACGGCGACATGATCAGCACCCTGGTGTCCGGGCCGGCGAGCTCGTCCAGGGCCTCCCCCCACGGCTCGGGACGCATCACCATCCCGGCGCCGCCACCGTACGGAGTGTCGTCGACGGTGCGATGCCGGTCGTGGGTCCACTGCCGCAGGTCGTGCACGCCGAGCCCGATCAGGCCGGACTCGATCGCCTTCCCTACCAGCGACAGCCGCAGCGGGGCCAGATATTCCGGGAAGATCGAGACGACGTCGATACGCACCGGGATACCGTGCCACAGTGCCCGGTCCGGCAACCGCCCACCTTCCCCCGGACACCTCAGCCTCCTTCCCCGGCAACCTCACGTCCCCCGGAAACTGTGCAGCTCTCGCAGAGTCGGCCGGCGTGTCGCTGCGAGAACTGCACAGTTTCCGGTCCGGGTGGCCGGGACCGGGGTGGCCGGGACCGGGGTGGCCGGGACCGGGTGGCTAGGTCGGGAGTGGCCGGGCGGGAGGCGGCGGGTTAGCGCTGGGGCGGAGCGGCGGCGACCGCGTCGATCAGGGTGTTACTGAACGCCTTCGCGTCGCGGGTGCGGACGTACGCGTCGACCGCGCTGTAGAAACCCTGCTGGAAGGCCGGGCTCATCGCCGAGCCGTGCACGATCGACCACAGCACCCGGGAGTTGCGCAGCGCGGTCGAAGCCGACTGCTGGTACGGCGTCAGCGAGCTGACGTCGACGTCGGTCCGCACCGGGACCGAGCCCTTCGCCTTGCTGAAGGCCAGCTGCACCGCCGGATCGGCGATCACCGCCAAGAAGTCGGAGGCGTTCTTCGCGTTCGTCGCCGACCGGGCCTGGACGAAGGTGTCCACCACCGCGACATAGGTCGCCTCCGTGCCCGGGAACGGCACCTCGCCGAACGTCGTACCGTCGACCTTGCCGTCCTTGATCAGCTCGCCGAAGGCGGAGTCGTTCATCGTCTCGAACGCGCAGCCACCGTCGCCGAGCTTCTTGGTGGCGGCGTCCCAGGACAGTCCGTCGGCCTGCGGATCGACCTGGTCCAGGGCCTGACCGAACAGGTCCAGCGCCTGGTTGACCTGGTCGCCCTTCCAGTCGAACCGGTCGGCCACGATCTGGTCCCAGCCCTCCGGCCCGATCACCGAGAGCAGGATGTTCTCGAACAGGGCGGCGGTGGTGAACGCGTCCTGGGCACCGACGCAGAGCGGCACCGCGCCGGACTCCTTCACCTTCTTCAGGTCGGCGATCCAGTCCTTGGTCGTGTAGCCGTTGCCGGGCACCGAGACGCCCGCCTTCTTCAGCACGTCGCGATTGAAGAACAGCATGTTGCCGCGGTGCGAGCTGGTCGGCACCCCGTACTGCTTGCCGTCAACGGTCAGCCCGTCCAGGATCACCTGCGGCAACGTATGGTTCAGCCCGGTCTGGGTGACCACCGAGCTGACGTCCGCGAGCTGGCGCTGGCTCTGATAGCTCTTCAGCGCCGCCGACGGGAACGTCTGCCAGACGTCCGGCGGGTCGCCGGCGAGCAGCCGCTGGGTCAGCACCACCTGGGCGTTGGTGCCGCCGCCGCCGACCACGGGTGCGTTCTCCACCGTCACGCCGGGATCCTTGGCCTTGAACGCGTCGATCAGCACGTTCAGCGCCTCGGCCTCCGAGCCGGAGGTCCACCAGGAGATCAGCTCGAGATTCTTGGTCGGCTCGGTGCTGCTCTCGCTCTCGGTGCCGCAGGCGGACAGCCCGGCGACCAGGGTCAGCGATGCTGCGATCGCGGCGAGCGTACGAGTGAGCTTCATGCCAGCTCCCCTTCCGCGGCCGAGGTGAAGTGGACCTCCTCGGCGGCCCGCAGGTCGTAGAACGCGAAGGAGGCGACGACGGCGAAGCAGATGGCCGGAATCAGGAAGGAGAACGAGGCGCTGGTGGCGTCGAGCACCCGGCCCTGGATCACCGGCATGATCGCTCCGCCGACGATGGCCATCACGAGCCCGGCCGCGCCGAACTTGGTGGCCGGACCGAGGCCGGTCAGTGCCACTCCGTAGATGGTCGGGAACATCAGCGACAGGCAGAACGAGACCGCCACCAGGGCGATCACCCCGCTGAGGTTGGGCACCGCCATGGCATACAGGCAGAGCAGCACCGCGAGCAGGGCGAGCGCGGCCAGCGCCTTGGTCGGTCGCACCCGGCCGATCACGTACGTCATCACGAACCGGGAGATCAAGAACACGATCAGGCTGACCTGCAGCACCAGCCCGCCGAGGGCGAGCGAGCCGTTGATGGCCTGCTGGACGTAGGCGATGATGTAGGTCCAGGTGCAGACCTGCGCGGCGACGTTGAAGAACTGGGCGATCACGCCGAAGCGATAGCGCCGGTTGCGCCACAAGATCTTGAACATGTCACCGGTGCTCAGGTCGCCGGCGTCGGGGAACTCCTCGACGATCTTGGGTGACTTCTGGATCGCGATCAGGACCCAGATGATGACCAGCAGGATGCCCAGCCCGATGTAGGGACCCATCACCGCGGCGAGCTGGCCGGCTCTGATGTCGTGGATCTGTTGTGGCGTGGCGGAGGCGAGGTCGACCGGCGCGTCGAGCTTCGGCAGGATCAGGGTCGCCGCCAGCGCCACCCCGATATTGGTGCCGACCGGGTTGAACGCCTGGGCCAGGTTCAGCCGCCGGGTCGCGGTCTCCTCCGGGCCGAGCGACATCACGTACGGGTTGGCCGAGGTCTCCAGGATGGAGCACCCGGCGGCCATCGCGAACAGCGCGATCAGGAACGCCGAAAACGTCATGATCTTGCTGGCCGGATAGAACAGGAACGCGCCGGCGGCGGCCAGGGCCAGACCGGTCAGCAGCCCCACCTTGTAGCCGAACCGTTCGTTGATGAACGCGGCCGGCAGCGCCAGCAGGAAGTACGCCCCGAAGTAGGCGAGCTGGACCAGGCTGGCCTGGAACGTGCTCATGTCGAAGATGCGTTTGAACCCGGCGACCATCGGCGTGGTCAGATCGGCCGCGATCCCCCAGGCCGTGAAACAACCGACAATGGCCGCGAACAGCAGCCCCATCCCTGGGTAGACCCAGCGGCCCTTGTGCGCGTCGCCTCCCGCGGGCGGAGAGGTCTCTTCGTTCGACACTGCCTGCGCCATCGCGTGCTGCCCTTCGTCGCTCGTGACCGACCGTCTTCCCCCGATGGCGAGGCGATGGTCCCGACCGGCGCGCTCGCGTGCCTGACGACGCTACTGCACCGGGCCCGACGTCGACAGCCTGGGTCAACCGCCGGAACGCCGCCCTGATTTCGTCCCTCCAGTGACGCCCCGACCGCCCGGAACAGCCCGGCGAGCGGCATTGGGGGGACAGAACCAGGGAACGGTCAGTTCTCGTCCCCCTCGCCGAGCAGACCACGTACGTCGGCCAGCCGGACCTCGCCCGAGCTCAGGTCCACCTCGGGCACCAGCGCCGCCACGAAGGGCACCAGATGCCGTGCGCCGTCGACGTCGATCTCGAGCACATCCTGCTCCGGGAGGTGCAGCACGGCCGCGACCGTGCCGACGATCGGGCCGCCGGCGGAGCGCACGCTCAGCCCGACCAGCTGCCGATCGAAGTACTCCTCGGGATCCACCGGCCGCTCCGCCGGGTCCACGTCGGCGACCAGCGCGACGCCCAGCGACCGCTCCGCCGCCGTCCGGTCACCGAACTCGGCGAACCGGACCAGCAGTCGCCGGCCGTGGAAACGCGAGGACACCACCCGGAGGGTCCGGGTGGTGTCCTCGATCCGCAGGATCTGTCCGGCGGCGAACCGCCGTTCCGGCTCGTCGGTGCGCACCTCAACCGCGACCTCGCCCTTGACCCCGTGTGCCCGGCCCACGACGCCGACGCGTACTTCCAGCGGCTCGCGCCCGCTCGGTTCCTTCAGACTCTCACTTGCTCCCTCACTCGCAGCCACGGCCGACCTCCGCTACCGCCGGCACAGCACGGCTGCTCGTTCGGTCGTAAGTGAGAGCCCGGAACCTCGCTACCCGACGCTCGCCGCGCACTTCCAGCGGCTCGCGCGCGCTCGGCTCGGCCGGGCTCTCGCCCGGCTCGGGGCCGCTCACCCGATCAGCGGCGACGGTCGCGTCGCCGGTCGTCACCGGACGAGCGCCGGTCGACGTCGACGAAGTCGACCCGGACCTGATCCCGGCCAGCCAGGGCCCCGACGACCGTGCGCAGCGCGCTGGCCGTCCGCCCCGACCGGCCGATCACCTTGCCCACGTCCGACGGGTTGACCCGCACCTCGAGCAGCCGCCCGCGGCGCAGATCCTTGTCCTTGACGACGACATCGTCCGGGTGCGCGACGATCCCCCGGACCAGATGCTCCAGGGCGTCGGCGAGCACGGTCAGGCCTCGTCGGCGGCGTCGGCGGTCTCGGCCGGGGTGCCCTCGGAGCTGGACCGGCCGGACTTGCTCGAGATCGCCGAGGCGCTCGGCTCGTCGCCCGACTCGGCCAGCGCGCGGTTGAACGCGGCGGTCTTGTCGGACTTCTCCTTCTGCGGCAGCACCCCGGACGGCGAGGTGTCGCCGGAGAACTTCTGCCAGTCACCGGTCCGCTTCAGCAGAGCGATCACGGCTTCGGAGGGCTGAGCACCGACGCCGAGCCAGTACTGCGCGCGCTCGGAGTCGACCTCGATCAGCGACGGGTCGTTCTTCGGGTGGTACTTGCCGATCTCCTCGATCGAGCGGCCGTCGCGCTTGGTGCGCGAGTCGGCGACGACGATGCGATAGTGCGGCGACCGGATCTTGCCCAGTCGCTTCAGGCGAATCTTGACGGCCACGTGTGTGGTTACTCCTGTGTCATGTCATACGGTCGAGCCGTAGTCCGGGGCGGACACCGCGGGCGTGGGTGGGTCCGCGCACCGAGGAGTCCAATGGGGTCCGCGGCTACGGCGTGAGAGGGCACCAGAGCTCACAGACCAGCGAGCCATTCTGCCAGAGCGACAGCACGGATCCAACTTCGCGGCCGCGGCGGCCCGGATTTCAACGCTTCGCCGAGGACTGCTGCGCGATCGACGAGAGTCGGGCGCTCGTCCGGCGACGCTCGGGCGGGCCGGCGAACACCGCGCCATCGACCTGCGGCGCGCGACCGGGCACCCGCCAGCCGGGCTGCCACCCGACGAGATGATGGAGGCGTGCAGACGACCGGCAGCGACGACGTGACGGTGGACGGGCGGCGGGTGGTGCTGGTCCGTCCGGACGGGGAGGGCCCTTGGCCGGGCGTCGTGATGATCCACGAGGCGTGGGGCATCGACGACGTGCTGCGCCGCCAGGCGGCCCGGCTCGCCGGCGCCGGTTATCTCGTGATGGCTCCCGACCTGTTGGGCGAGGGTTCCCGGCTGCGGTGCATGGCCGCCGCGATGCGCGCGCTCCAGTCGCGACAGGGCCGACCGTTCGAGGTGGTCGAGGCGTGCCGGGCCTGGCTGGTCGAGCAGCCGGACTGCACCGGCAAGGTCGGGGTGATCGGGTTCTGCATGGGCGGCGGTTTCGCCGTCGTGCTCGCCTCCCGCGGGTTCGACGTGAGCTCGGTGAACTACGGGATGGTGCCCGACGACATCGACGAGGTGCTGCGCGGAGCCTGCCCGGTGGTGGGGTCGTACGGAGAGAAGGACCGGCAGTTCGGGCCGTACGCCGCCAAGCTGGAGGACGCGCTCAGCCGAGCGGGCATTCCGCACGACGTCGCCACCTATCCCAGCGCGGGTCACAGCTTCCTCAACGACGCACCGAACGGACCGGCGTTCTTCCGGCCGTTGGCCCGGATCATGCACGCCGGCCCGGATCCGGTCGCCGCCGCCGACGCCTGGCGCCGGATCGAGGCGTTCTTCGCCCACCATCTGGGTGCTCAGTAGCGCAAGAACGGAATGGCCGGCGACGCGAACGCTGCTCCCCGGTTCGTACGCGCCAGGGCGAGGAAGCAGATCACGAGGTGGACACCCTGACCGCGATCCAGACACCGCCGGTCACAGCCGGCGGTCCGCCAGGAAGACGGCCGACATGTCCTCGGCGCCGTGACCGGCCTCCGCCACCTCGCGCAGCCGCCGGGCCGTGGTGCCAGTGATGTCCATCCGGACTCCGG
This sequence comes from Microlunatus ginsengisoli, assembly GCF_039537205.1. Classification (NCBI taxonomy): domain Bacteria; kingdom Bacillati; phylum Actinomycetota; class Actinomycetes; order Propionibacteriales; family Propionibacteriaceae; genus Microlunatus; species Microlunatus ginsengisoli. The sequence continues at coordinate 49,737 of NZ_BAABAB010000028.1, forward strand.
CGGTGTCGGCGGCGTCCAGGATGAGCCCGGCGTCCTTGGCCGCGCCGTCGACGCTGAACGCCGGCGCGAACTCACCGGCGATCATCCCCGCGCCCTTGAGCTGGACGTACGGCGCATCCATCGCACCGCCGCGCAACGCCGCCAGGAACAGCTCCGGGTCCAGACCCAGCGCCTCGGCCAGGCTCAGCGACTCGGCCATCCCCTCGAGCATCGCGAGCACCCAGGCGTTCGCGACCAGCTTGAGCCGGCTCGCCTCGACCGGCTCACCGACCCGCACGGTGCGGGCGCCGACCGCCCCGAACAGTGGCGCGCAGGTGTCGAGCTGCTCGTCCGAGCCGGCCGCCAGCACCACCAGCGTGCCGTCCTGGGCGGGCTTCTTGGTGCCGAGCACCGGAGCGTCGACGAAGCCGACGCCGAGCCGCTCGGCCAAGCCCGCCAGCGCCAGGGCTCCCTCGACCCCGACCGTGCTCATCTGCACCCACAGCTGGCCGGCACCAGTCCGGGTGCTGCGGCGGTCATCACCTCCGCGACCGACTCGGCGTCGAACAGCATGGTGACCACCAGGTCGGCGCCGGCGACCGCCGCACCGGGACTCGGCGCGACCGTTGCGCCGAGCTCGGCCAGCGGGGCAGCCTTGTCCGCGCTGCGATTCCACACGGTCAGCGGCAGGCCGGCCGCAAGGATGTTGCGCGCCATCCCGGCTCCCATGGTGCCGATCCCGAGCAGGGCGACGTGGGGTGCGTTCGTGGTCATGTCTCCACCCTCTCCCAGCGGGATCCAGGCCCACTCAGTGGGGCGCGACGACCGACGGCAGGTCCCGCTGGATCTCCTCCTCGGCCGCCTCGGCGTCGCCCCGGCGGCCCGTCCCCGGGGAGCGTCGCAGCCGGCCCTCCAGCCAGATCGCCAGCCGGGTCAGCGCGAAGTTGATCACCACGTAGATCAAGCTGACCACGACGAACGCCTGCAGCAGCAGCTTGGTGTTGTTGGCCAGCAGGTTCGCCTGCTTCATCAGCTCCGGGTAGCTGACGACGTACCCCAGGGTGGAGTCCTTGACGATCGCGACCAGCTGGGTGACCAGGGCCGGCAGCACCAACCGGATCGCCTGCGGCATGATCACCAGCCGCATGGTCTGCGCTCCGGTCATCCCGACGGAGTACGCGGCCTCCCGCTGCCCGCGGTCCAACGCGTTGATCCCGGCCCGGACCAGCTCGGCGATCACCGCGGCGTTGATCATGATGATCGGCACCACCAGCTTGCCGAAGATGCCGAGGTTGAGCCCGATCCCGGGCAGGGCGAACAAGAACATGTAGACCAGCAGCAGCGTCGGCACCGAGCGGAAGATCTCGATGTAGGCCGTGCAGAGCCGGCGCAGCACCGGATTGCGGCCGGATCGGCCGACCGCGAGCAGGGCACCCAGTGGAAACGCCACGACGGAGGCGACGACCGCGACGATCAAGGTTCCCTTGAGCCCCGCCAGCATGAACCAGACCGCCCACTGCTGGACGAACGGTTTCCACTTCGGCCAGGCCAGCTCGCCGGTCGCGGACAGCGTGTGCCACGCCCAGAACAGCACCGCGGCCACGCCGACGACGATCGCGACGGTGAGCACCCGGATCCGCATCCGGCCGCGGGGGCCGGGCTCGTCGAATAGCACCCGGACCGCCGGGGCGCTCATCGCTGCACCGCCAGCCGGCGTTCCAGCACCGACCCGATCCCGCCGCCGAGCATGGCGATGGCGATGTAGACCACGGCGCTGACCACGAACATCAGCATCGACTCCGCGGTCTGGTTGCCGACCTGCTGCGCGGTGTAGGTCAGCTCGGGCACCGCGATCGCCGCGGCCAGCGACGAGCCGAGCGCGACCCCGATGAACACGTTCACCAGCGGCTGCACCATGCTGCGCAACGCCTGCGGCAGGATCACCGTGGATAGCGACTGGCCGAAGGTCAGCCCGATCGCCCGGGCCGCCTCGGCCTGGCCGACGGGGACGGCGTTGATCCCGCCGCGGACCGCCTCACAGACGAACGAGGCGGACACCAGCAACAGGCAGACGACCGCGGTCGTGAACAGCGACATCGAGACGCCGAGGTACGGCAGCCCGTACGCGAACAGGATCAGCAGGCTGAGCAACGGCACGTTGCGCAGCAACTCGACGAACACCGCCCCGATCACCCGTAGCGGCGCGATCGGGCTCACCCGGAAGACCGCCATCACCGTGCCGAGCACGAGTGCGCCCGCGAACGCCAGCCCGGTCAGCGCCAGTGTGGTCAGCAGACCATGCCACAGCGCGCCCAGGTTCTGGACCAGGACCTGGATCATGAGCCGTCGGCGGAGCCGATCTTCGGTGGCTGCGGGGCGTCACCGGTGACGACCGTGCCGACCGTGGCCTTCCACATCTTCGCCCAGCTGCCGTCGGCGAAGATCTTCTCCAACCAGGCGTTGACGAACGCCTTCGCCTCCGGGTCGTCGCGGGTGACGCCGATCCCGTAGTAGTCGTTGGAGAACGGCTCACCGACCACCTTCACCGTCTTGTCCGCGCTGGCGTCGGAGATCAGGATCGACTCGTCGATGACGTACGCGTCCGCCCGCCCCGTCTTCAGCGCCTGCAGGCACTGGGCGTCGTCGGGCAGCAGGGTGACCTTCGCGCCCGGAGCGACCTGCTTGATCCGGTCGGCGGTGGTGGAACCCTGCTGGGTGACCACGTTCTTGCCGTCCAGGTCCTTGACTCCGGTGATGTCGGTGTTGTCCGACTTCACCATCACCGCGTCGCCGGAGCGGTAGTACGGTCCGGCGAAGGCGACCTTGGTGGCCCGCTGCGGCGTGATCGAGTACGTCGCGATCACGGTGTCCACGGTGCCGTTCTGGATCACCGTCTCCCGGGTGTCGACGGTGGTCACCGTCAGCGCGATCGGCCCGTCTGCCTTGCCGGTGATGTAGTGCGACAGCATCTGGGCCATCCCGGCGTCGAAACCGGTGATCTTTCCGGTGCTCGGATCCTTCATCGAGAACAGCGGACCGGAGTCCGAACCGCCGGTCAGCAACTGACCACGGTCCTTGATCTTCTTGGCCCAGGCGTTGCCGTCCACGGTGCCCGCATCGGCCACCGGAGCGTTCGCGATGATCTGGTCGTAGTCGCTGGTGTTGGTCTGGTTTCCGGCGAGTGAGCTCTTGTCGTTGCCGCAGGCGGCCAGGCCGGCCGCCGCGAGCACCAGAGCGATCGCGGCGGCCGTGCGTCGCACGGTTGTCGAGGGGGACACGGAGACTCCGTTCTGGGGGAAGGAACTGCTTTACACGGTAATCCCCACCGCGCGCCTTCCCGGGATCGCCACTCAGCTGGTGATGTCCTTGCGCAGGAAGTGCCAGAATGCAGCGGTGGTCAGCACCACGGCATAGCCGATCGACCACAAAGCGCCGGTGACCATGTCGGAGAAGTCGATGGTCGGCGACAGCGCGTCGGCCCAGTCGAACGCATAGTGGCCGGGCAGTCCCTGACGGATGTCGCCGAGCGCCGGGATCGAGTCCAAGATGGCGGACAAGATCATCAGCAGCACCGCGCCGCCGACCGCCGCCAGCGGCGCATCGGTCCACACTCCCAGCAGGAAGGCGAACGAACCGACCACCAACAGACTGATCAGGCAGTAGCAGACGATGATCGCGAGCCGGCCGACGAAGGTGCCGAGCGGCAGCTGCTCGCCGGTCGGACCGACGTACGGCCCCCAGCCGTAGGCGATCCCGCCGACCACCAGCGTCCAGGCCGGCAGGAAGATCAGCGCGACCACCGACGAGATCGCCGCGACGATGATCTTCTGCCGCAGCAGGCGTTCCCGCCGGACCGGCGCGGCCAGCAGATAGCGCAGGCTCGACCAGCTCGCCTCCGACGGCACCGTGTCGCCGGTGAACAACGCCACGATCACGATCAGCAGGAAGCCGGTCGAGGCGAACATGGTGAACACCGTCAGGTTCGCGCCGCTGTCCTGCGCCAGGTCGACGAACGTCCGCGCACCCGTTGCCGATCCGCTCTCGTCGCTGCCCAGCCAGAACGCCAGGATCAAGATCAGCGGCAGCAGCACCAGCACGATGAAGATGCCCTGGGTCCGCCGGCGCTTGAGCTGACGGATCAGCTCGGCGCGGATCGGCAGCGCCCGGGTCGCCCGGCTCGCCGGCACGCGCGCGGCGACCTGTCCCGCTCCGAGCTCAGTCATCGGCGTCCGCTCCGGGTTCGGTGATCCCGTCCGGACCGACCAGGGTCATGAAGACCTCTTCCAGCTGCCGGTGGCCGTCGACGAAGTCGACGCCGATCCCGGCGCCCACCAGGGCCGCGACCAGGTCCGGCCGCGGCACCGGGCCGTGGCAGCGGATCAGCCCGTCCCGATCGCCGAGGCCGACGTCGACCGTGGTCTCCATCCCCATCCCGGCCAGCAGCTCGAGCGCCCGGCCCCGGTCGGCCTCGGAGCTCAGTCCGAGCACCGTCACGTCGTCGGTCGCCGTCAGCTCTGCCATCGACCCGGTCAGGATCACCTTGCCCTTGTGCATAACCACCACGTGCGTACAGGTCTGCTGCACCTCGGCCAGCAGATGGCTGGACACCACTACCGTGCGCCCGGTGGCGGCGTAGTCGTGCAGTACGGTCCGCATCGCCTTGATCTGCGGCGGGTCGAGACCGTTGGTCGGCTCGTCCAGCAGCAGCAGCTCCGGCCGGCCGAGCATCGCCTGGGCGATGCCGAGCCGCTGCCGCATGCCCTGGCTGTAGCCGCGGACCTTGCGGTCGATGGCGTGATCGAGGCCGGCGATGGCCAGCGCCTGTTCCAACCCGGCCTCCTCGATCGGGCGTCCGGTGGCCGCCCAGTACGCCCGCAGGTTCTCCATCCCGGACAGATGCGGCAGGAAGCCCGGTCCCTCGATGAAGGCGCCGACCGAGCCCAGTACGTCCGCCCCGGCGTGCACCGGCTCGCCGCCCACGTAGACCGATCCGCTGTCCGGGCGGATCAGCCCGACCAGCATCCGCAGCACAGTCGTCTTGCCGGCGCCGTTCGGGCCGAGCAGCCCGACCACCTGGCCGGGCCGGGCCTCGAACGACACGCCGTTGACGGCCTTCAGCCCGCGGCCGCGCCGCCCGAACCGCCTGAGCCCGTACGTCTTCACCAGGTCCTGCACCACCAGCGGCACGTCGCGGAGATCCTCCCGCGGTCGCGCGGCTCGTTGCCGCAACCAGAAGACGAGCGCCGCCGTGCCCGCGGCCAGCATGAGCGCGCCGACCACGATGACCAGCGGCAGCGGCACGTCCAGCGTCCCGGCTCCGACCTGGGCGGCGTCGACGACCGGCAGGGTCAGTTCGGCGGGCCCAGCCAGCCCGATCCGGTACGTCGCCGCCCGGCTCGGCACCGCGTAGGCCTGGTCGGTGCTGGAGACCACGAGCTGCAGCCGGTGCCCGACCGGAACCTGGTGCGAGACCGCCGGTAGCGCGACCTCGACCTGGGTCGGCGTGCCGGGAGTGAGCCCGGACAACTGAACCGGGGACACCGCGAGGCCGGGCAGCACCGCACTGCCCGGGGTCGCCCGGGCGGCGCTCCCCTGTCGCGTCCCGTCGCCGGCCCCGCCCGAACCGGATCCGTCCGCCCCAGGCCCGCCCGAACCGGGTCCGCCCGAATCACCGGCGGTCGAGGAGCTCGCCGACGGGCCGGCCGCGAGGTCGGGCCCGAGATCCCAGACCGAGACGAACAACGTGGCGCTCGCCGCCGACGAGGTCACCGACAGCCGGACCCGCCCGCTGCCCACGAGCGAGAGCGGCTCGGTCAGCGGCTCCCCGGTGAAGGTCGCGGACTGGTTCGGCAGCACACCGAGCGCATACCCGGCGATGCTGGACGCCGTGGCGAGCACGCTGCCGGTGCCGGGCAGGCTGGTCAGCGAGGCCGGGGTGCCGCCCGGCGGCGAGACGATCTGCTGGGCTCTGCCGGCGATCGGAACGGTCCGGGTCGGCACGGCCGCGCCCGCCCGGCCGGGATAGACCGGCGCGGTCCACGCGCGTCGATTGCGCCGATCGCCCACGTCGCCGACCAACGACGTCTGCGGGATGACCAGGCTGAACGGGCTGGCGACGACCTGGCTGCCCGCCGCTCCGGACGGCACCGGCTGATGCTTCAGATAGCTGGCGAACCAGGCCTGGAGCTGCGGCATCAGGTCGTCGAAGGAGATCGCCGCGTCGTGGCCGCCGTTGACCCAGGACATGCTGGCGGTCGTGCCGGCGGGGAGGCCGAGCAGGTTCGCATCGGCCTGGTCGAGCGGGAACAAGGTGTCCTGGAGGCCGGCGATGATCAGAGTCGGCGCGGTGATCCTGCTCAATTGCGGGCCGAGGTCGGAACGGCCGAGCAGGGACAGCAGCGCCGGGCTCGGGCGCCCGGACTGCGCGGTGGCGAGGTAGCCGGCGCACAGCGAGCGATCGAACCTGCCGCACACCTGGCCGGCGCTGCCGCCACCGCCACCGAACAGCAGAGCGGACCAGCGCTGCTTGAACACGCCCGCCTCGTCGATCGGGGTGAACCCGGCGAGCGAGGTCGGCGTCCCCGAGCTCGTCGCGTACTGGGGGAACAGCGACTGCGTCAGGCTGTGATACGTGAACGCCGGCACGATGGCGTCCACCCGCTTGTCCAGCGCGGCCGCGAGGAAGGTGGCGGCGCCGCCGTAGGAGGCTCCGGCGAAGCCGATCACCGGATCGTCGGGGCCCGTCTTCTCGACCTCGGCCCGGCCGGCGGCGAAGTCGACCAGCGTCGTCGTGTCGGCGCCTTCGTAGGCCGGGTCGTCCAGGTGGATCCGTCCGCCGGAGCGCCCGAAGCCCCGAGCCGTGTACGTGATCACCGTGTAACCGTCCCGGGCCAGCGTCTCGGCCGGGCCGCGGCTGTCGTTCTTGCTGCCGCCGAAGCCGTGCGCGAGCACGATCGCCGGTCGCGGCTGGGCCGGGTCGGTGGTGAACAGGGAGACGTCGAGGCTGACCGGCGCCCCGTCCGGTTCGGGCACCGTGGCCACCCGGGTGGCGGTCTCGGTGACGGGTGTGTCGGCGACCGCCGGTGCGACCGGACCGGCGAGCAGACAGGCGATGGCGCCTAGGGTGGCGAGCAGGGGGCGGAGCCGGTTCGCGCGCAGCCGGTTCGCGCGCAGCCGGCTCACTGGGCGACCGGCCGGCCCCGCAGGACCACCAGCCGCGGAGCACGCAGCACACCGAGATCGAGTCGAGGATCCGTGTCGACGACGACCAGGTCGGCCGGCACGCCCTCGGCCAGCGTCGCGGGCCGGCCGAGCCATTCCCGAGCCAGCCACGAACCGGCGCCGAGGGCGTACTCCGCCGGGGCGAACTCTCCCATCCGGGCGATCTCGGAGCCGACCAGACCGTGCGGCAGCGAGCCGCCGGCGTCGGTGCCGGCGTAGATCGGCACGCCGAGCTCGTACGCGGTCCGGAAGGTCTCCAACCGGCGCGCGTACAGGGCCCGCATGTGCGCCGCGTACGTGGGGAACTTCGCCTCGCCGGCCCGCGCGTAGGACTCGAAGTTGTCCAGCTGGATCATCGTCGGCACCAGCGCCACCCGGCGCCGCGCCATCAGCGCGAGGGTGTCAGGGTCGAGCCCGGTGCCATGCTCGATCCCGTCGATGCCCGCCCGGACCAGCTCCGCGGCGGCCTGCTCACCGAACACGTGCGCTGTGACGCGGACGCCCAGCTCGTGCGCCCGGGCGATCGCGGCGGTCGCCGCCTCGACCGGCCACAGCGGGGTCAGGTCGCCGGCGTCGCGGTCGATCCAGTCCCCGACGAGCTTCACCCAACCGTCCCCGCGGGCCGCCTGCCGCTCGACCGTGGCGACCAGGTCGGCCGGCTCGACCTCGTCGGCGAAGTTGCGGATGTAGCGCATGGGCCGGGCGATGTGCCGGCCGGCCCGGATCAGCCGGGGCAGGTCGTCGCGGTCGTCGATCCAGCGGGTGTCGGCCGGGCTGCCGGCGTCGCGGAGCAGCAGCGCACCGGCGTCCCGGTCGGCCAGCGCGTGCTGCTCGGCCCGCTCCCGCGGCACGGCACCGGTCGCCTCCAGCCCGACGTGGCAGTGCGCGTCCACCAGCCCCGGCATGATCCAGCCGCCGCTCGACAGCGTCTGAGCGTCCGCGACCGGCTCGGTCCGGATCACGCCGTCCGCGATCCACAGGTCGCGACGATCCCCTTCGGGCAGCACATACCCGCTGACGTTGAACCGGCCGGCAGCGTTCAACGGGCTACTTGCCCTGGTCGAACATCTTGCTGAGGTTGGACGGGAGCTGGAAGTCCTTCATCGCCTCCTGAAGGGCGGCCGGATCCATCTGCTGGCCGAAGGCCGCCGCCGGATCGACCGGCTGCTCGGCGGCCCCGCCCTGAGCCGCCGCGGCCCGCTTGGCCGGGTTGCCGGAGACACCGCGGGCGTTCTTCTTCGGCTTCTTGGCCTGCTGCTTGCGATTCGCCCCGGCACCGGGCAGTCCGGGCATCCCGGGGATCTTGCCGCTGGCCATCGCCGTCATCGCCTTGCGGGCGTCGAAGAAGCGGCTGACCAGGGAGTTCACCTCGCTGACCGCGGTCCCGGAGCCCTTGGCGATGCGGGCTCGGCGAGACCCGTCGATGATCTTCGGGTTGTCACGCTCGGCCGGCGTCATCGAATGGATGATCGCCTCGATCCGGTCGACCTCGGACTCGTCGATGTTGTTGATCTGGTCCTTCAGCTCGCCCATCCCCGGCAGCATTCCGAAGATCTTGGAGAGCGGGCCCATCTTGCGGACCATCTGCATCTGCTGCAGGAAGTCCCCGAGCCCGAACTCCCCACCCTGGCCGGTGAGCTTCGCGGCGGCCTTCGCCGACTGCTCGGCGTCGAAGGTCTTCTCGGCCTGCTCGATCAGGGTCAGCATGTCGCCCATGCCGAGGATCCGGCTCGCCATCCGGTCGGGGTGGAAGACGTCGAAGTCCTTCAGCCCCTCGCCGTTGGAGGCGAACATGATCGGCTTGCCGGTCACCCGGGCGATCGACAGGGCGGCACCGCCGCGGGCGTCACCGTCGAGCTTGGTGAGCACGACCCCGTCGAAGCCGACGCCCTCGAGGAACGCGTTGGCGGTGTTCACCGCGTCCTGGCCGATCATCGCGTCGACGACGAACAAGACCTCGTCGGGATGCACCGCGTCGCGGATGTCCGCGGCCTGCTTCATCAGGTCCGCGTCGATGCCCAGCCGGCCGGCGGTGTCGACGATGACGACGTCGTAGAGCTTGCGCTCGGCCTCCCAGATCGACTTGCGGGCGACCTCGACCGGATTGCCCGTCGGCCGATCGAGATCGACCCGGGACGAGTCGTTGCCCGGTTCCGGCGCGAAGACGTGGACGCCGGCCCGCTGACCGACGATCTGCAGCTGGCTGACCGCATTCGGACGCTGCAGGTCGGCCGCGACCAGCAGGGGCGAGTGGCCCTGACCCTTGAGCCACAGCGCCAGCTTGCCGGCCAGCGTGGTCTTGCCGGCGCCCTGCAGGCCGGCGAGCATGATGACGGTCGGTGGGCGCTTGGCGAATCGGATCGTCCGGGTCTCGCCGCCCAGGATCGAGACGAGCTCCTCGTCGACGATCTTGATGATCTGCTGCGCCGGGTTGAGCGCTGCATGCAGCTCGACGGTGCGAGCCCGCTCGCGGACGGCCGCGACGAAATCCTTCACCACGGCCAGGTTGACGTCGGCCTCGAGCAGCGCGCGCCGGATCTCCCGCGCGGTCTCGTCGATGTCGGCCTCGGTGATCCGGCCCTTGCCGCGGAGGCTCTTGAACGTCGCCGCCAGGCGGTCCTGCAGAGTGTCGAACACTACGGATTCCTCGAGATCTCAGTCGGGTGCTGCTCGCGTCAGCCTACTCAACGAGCCTGACACCCGCGTACGCGTGAAGCCAGGTCCGCGGTGAGCGCTGGCCCGACATGTCGCCCCCGGCGCGAAACTGCCGCCGGCGGGGGTATCGAGTGCGAGCGACCGGCGTCGAAAATCCGCCCGCGGCCGGACAATCGGGGCCACAACCGGGCCGGCGACCCAGATATTCCCGCCGCGGCCGGAATTTGCGTCCGGGGGCGGGGCGAGCGCCGGCGGCGGCCTAAGGTGTCCCGGTGCGCCCCGACCACTTGAGCTATCGCCGGCTGGTGAAGTCGGCGCTGGTGGGTGCCCTGATCGGTGTCGTGTTCGACCTGGCGGTGGCCTTCCTGACCCGTTCGGCCAGCCCGTTCTCGGTCGGCCAGGTGCCGAGCTACATCGCCTTCGGCATCGTCGGCTTCGCCGGCGGCTGGCTGTTCGAGCTGTTCAAGGCGCAGACCGAGGTGACCGACGAGTCGGTCCGGACCCTGACCGAAATGCAGCACAAGGTCGAGCTGCTGACTCGGCGGCTGACGTACGCCGACGAGGCGCTGACCATGTTGTCCGCCGCACCGCGGCACAACGAGGCCCTGACCGCGCTGATCAAGGCGTCGCTGTCGGACAGCTTCCGCAGCATCCCGTACGTCGGCGTGCCGGCCTATCTGACGCTGTTGGGGATGGCCATCAGCCACGCGGACTCCTACGAGGGCACGCACCGGACGACGTTCCGCTGGTTCTTCGAGCGCGAGGCCGGCCACTATCTGAACGGGCTCCGGGACAAGGCGATGTCGGTCAAGACCCGGCTGGTGCTGATCGACGACGACGATCTGGACGTGATGCGCGAGGACCTGGCGAATCCGGAGGTGATGGGCTACTACTGGCGGCACACCGGCGACACCGAGACGTTCTGGATGACCGTCAGCGAGTTCCGCCGGGCCTTTCCCCGCCGCGACGTGCCGCGCGATCTCGCGCTCTACGATCGCGAGCTCTGGGTCGCCTACGACGAGCCCAACCAGACCCTGTCCTTCGACGTTGTCCCTGCGGCCGACGAGGTCTGCAAGCTGTTCGGCGACCTGCGCGAGATGATCGGCCGGGGCCAGCCCGAGCTCAAGCGGGTCGAGCGGGGCTGAACCCGGCCGGCACGTCACCGCCGGTTTGGCGGCGCGGCGCGGTCGGCCGGCTCGGCTGGGCGTACGACTCGGCGCTGGGCGTACGACTCGGCGCTGGGCGTACGACTCGGCGCGGGTGTACGACCGGCTCGCCCGCCAGCGCAACTTCGCGCGGTTTTCACCCACTTCGCGCGTGAAGCTCGCCGAGCGAAGTGGGTGCAGAGCGAGCGAGGTCGGCCCGGGTCGGGCGTCTGGTGCTCAGCGGGCGAGTTTCGGCAGCACCTCGCGGCCGAAGACCTCGGCCCACTCCTTCTGGTTGCGGCCGACGTTGTGCAGATAGATCCGGTCGAAGCCCAGGTCGACGAACTTCTGGATGTAGGCCCGGTGCTCGTCGGGGTCGGAGCTGATCACCATCCGGCCCCCGAAGTCCTCGGGGCGGACCAGCTTGGCCATCTGCTCGAAGTCGAACGGGGAGCGGATGTCGGCCTTCGGGAACTTCATCCCGCCGTTGGGCCACTCGACCATTGCGTTGGTCAGCGCCTCCTCGTCGGTCGCGGCCCAGGACAGGTGCAGCTGCAAGATCTTGGGCAGGTCCTCCGGCTGCCGGTCGGACTCGCGGACGCCGGCGTCGAACTTCGCGAACAGGCCCTCGATCTTCTCCAGTGGGGCACCGACGGTGATCAGCCCGTCGACGGTCCGGCCGGCCCTTCTCGCGGTCACCGGACCAGCCGTGGCGATATAGATCGGCGGCGCCTCGTCCGGCATCGTCCACAACCGGGTCGACTCCAGCTTGAAGAACTCACCGCTGTGCTTCACGTCCTTGCCGGCGATCGAACCGGCGAACAGCTTCTTGATCACCTCGATCGCCTCGAACATCCGGTTGAGCCGCTCGGGCCCTTCGGGCCAGTAGCCGGCGATCACGTGCTCGTTCAGCGCCTCGCCGGATCCGAGCCCCAGCCAGTGCCGGCCGGGATACATCGCGGCGAGGGTGGCGGACGCCTGCGCGACCATCGCCGGGTGCCAGCGGAAGCTCGGCGCGGTCACCCCCGGGCCGAGGTCTCCCGTGGTCACCTGACCGAGCGCGCTGAGCACGTTCCAGACGAACGCAGCCTGGCCCTGCTTCGGCACCCACGGCTGGAAGTGGTCGGCCGCCATCACGCCGGAGAAACCCTGGCTCTCCGCGTACGCGCTCAGCTCCAGCACCTCGGTCGGATGGAACTGCTCGAGCATGGCCGCATAGCCGATCTGGAGTTTCGTCACGCCTCCATCCTCGCCGATGGGCCAGGGCACCGGACGACGTGCCCTTTACTACCCCTGGTCGGCGGCGCAACGGCGCTCGAGCCGAGCCCTGGCGGCGTCGTGCGCCCGCGCGAGCAGGTCGGTGACGACGGCCCGGGTCCGCTCGGCCGGGGCGACCACGGACACCCAGCCCAGCCCGCCGTACACCGGGTGCGGAAACAGCACGTCCTCCGCGCTCGGATCGGCATCGGCGACACCCGCGAGCTCGCGCGCTTCGATGTTCAGCCGGAACCGTCCCGCTGCGTCCAGCCGCGACCCGCGATCGTCCGGGTAGTCCTTGGTGACGATCGTCGCGAAGGGCTGGGTCCGCGGCACGACCCCGTCCGGTGCGTAGTAGAAGAAGACGTCGCCCCAGCTGAGCTCCGGCGACCCGTCGCCCGGGCTGGGCCGGAGCACCAGTACACCTCCGAGCGCGGTGACCTGGGCGATGATCTGGTCGATCGTCATGCGCCTATCGTGGCAGCGGGGCGGGCCCGGTCCACCGGCCGCACAGGTCTCATGACCTCGGCCACTTATCACGGCCAGAAGTTGGAGGACGTACGCGGCCCGTGCTTGCCTGGAATGCATGGACCGGATCAGAGCACGCCTTGCCGCCCCCCTGCTGGCACTGCCGCTCGCAGTGCTCGCCGCCTGCGGCGGCGCCGGGAGCCAACAGCCTGCGGCCTCGACCCCGCCCGCCGACGTGAAGGTCGCCGGATCGGTGGTCGCGACCGCCACCTCGAGCAACGAGGCCCAGATCGCGGTGCCGGACCCGGTGGCCGCGAGCTGGACCGCACTCGGTCAGAAGGGTTCCGGGGTCGAGCTGGTGAAGGTCGGCGGCGACGCGCGGACCAGCACCACGCCGGTCGATCTCGCCGGCCAGCCGGACCAGGCCGGCGCCCAGCTCACCACGACGCTGAACGACAACGCGGCCACCACCGACGGCCGATCCGCGCTGGCCGGGCTGGAACACGTCGCCTCGCCGGCGGGGTCACCGGTCTGGGTGTTCTCCCCGCTGCTCGACACCACCGGCCCGCTGGACGCCAACGAGCTCGCGTTCGACACCTCACCGACGACCGTGGTCAAGTCGCTGAAGTCCGACGGCGACCTGCCGAACCTGAAGGGCCGCGAGGTGAACTTCGTGGTCACCCCGGTGGCCGGCGAGCAGAAGGCGCTGTCCAAGCTCCAGGTCGGCTACCAGCGCGCGGTCTGGGAAGGCGTGGCCCGCGCTGCCGGCGCGAAGCGGGTCACCTTCTACAACGGCACCGGGACGACACCGGCCGCGGGCACGATCTCGGCCGTCGCAGTGCCCGACCCCAACGACGACTTCAACTCCAAGACCGAGGGCCGGACCAGGACCTGTACGCTGCCCGCCCCGGCGCTGTTCGTCTCCGACCAGCCGACCCTGATCGACAAGAAGGCCACCAAGGCGGCGCTGAAGAAGTGCGTCGGCAACATCGACATCACTACCAAGATCAAGGTGGAGGGTCACACCGCCGGCGTGCAGGGCCAGGACAACTCCTTCGCCAAGAGCCTGTCCACCCAGCGTGCGACCGAGGTCGCCGCCCTGCTCAAGGAACTCGACGTGCCGGCGAAGAACATCGTGGAAGTCGTCGGTTACGGCAGCTCGAAGCCGCTGGTCCAGCCCGGCTCCAACCCGGCGAACCGGGCGGTCGTGGTGACCTTCACCTCGGCCGCCTGAGCCGACCGGTCAGGCGTCTCGTCAAGACGTCGTCAAGATCTGCTCCGACCGGACGACACGAGGCCACCCGCGCGCTTGACTAGGGATCGGGCCGGCAGACGCCGGCCCGATCCGGCGCGTCCGGCCGGAACCTCCGGCCCGACCGGGTCGACGCGGAGGGAGCGGCAGGTTTGTCCACGACGGCCACTCGGCGCAATGCCGAGCCACCACCCCCGGCTCCGGCCAGGCACCGGTTCCGGGCCTGGCTGCTGGCCGACAGCGCGCCGGCCGCCGACCAGGTCGGTGCGCACGCCCGGCCGGAGCGGACGGAGAAGACGCACAGCTGGTGGCGGGTGATGTGCCTGACCGGCGTCGACTACTTCTCCACCCTCGGCTATCAGCCCGGGATCGCGGCACTGGCCGCCGGCGTGATCTCACCGTTGGCCACCATCGTTCTCGTCGGCCTGACCCTGCTCGGCGCGCTGCCGGTCTATCGCCGGGTGGCCGCGGAGAGCCCGCACGGCGAAGGCTCGATCGCCATGCTGGAACGGCTCCTGTCGTTCTGGAAGGGCAAGTTGTTCGTGCTGGCCCTGCTCGGCTTCGCCGCGACCGACTTCATGATCACGATGACCTTGTCGGCCGCCGACGCCACCGCCCATCTGATCGAGAACCCGCACCTGAAGCCGTTCCTCGGCGGCCAGCAGGTGCTGATCACGCTGGCGTTGCTGGCGCTGCTCGGCGCGGTGTTCTTGCGCGGCTTCGGCGAGGCGATCGGCCTTGCGGTGGCGCTGGTCGGGGTCTATCTCGCCCTGAATGTGGTGGTGATCGCCGACGGTCTGGTGCTGTTGGTGACCAACCCGGCCCAGGTCGACGACTGGTGGGTGGCGCTGACCACCCAGCACGGCTCGCCGATCATGGTCGTCGCGGTGGCGTTGCTCGTCTTCCCCAAGCTGGCGCTGGGCCTGTCCGGGTTCGAGACCGGCGTCGCGGTGATGCCGCACATCGACGGCGCACCGGGCGACGACCCGGCGCGACCCGCCGCTCGGATCCGCGGTGCCCGCCGGCTGCTCACCACGGCCGCCGTGATCATGAGCGTCTTCCTGATCACGAGCAGCCTGGTCACCACCGTGCTGATCCCGCCGGCGCAGTTCCAGCCCGGCGGCGCGGCCAACGGCAGGGCACTCGCCTATCTGGCGCACCAGAACCTGGGCGCGGCGTTCGGCAGCATCTACGACGCGTCCACGATCGCGATCCTCTGGTTCGCCGGAGCATCGGCGATGGCCGGTCTGCTGAACCTGATCCCGCGCTATCTGCCGCGCTACGGGATGGCGCCGCAGTGGACCCGTGCCGTCCGTCCGCTGGTGCTGGTCGTGATGGCCGGAGCGTTCATCATCACGCTGATCTTCAAGGCGGACGTGGATGCGCAGGGCGGCGCGTACGCCACCGGCGTGCTGGTGCTGATCACCTCCGCGGCGATCGCGGTCACCCTGTCGGCGCGGCGGGCCGGGCAGCGCGGCAAGACGATCGCGTTCGGAGTGGTGTCGGCCATCTTCGTCTACACCACGGCGGCGAACATCGTCGAACGGCCGGAGGGCGTCCGGATCGCCGCGGTGTTCATCGCCACCATCATCGGCGTCTCGCTGATCTCGCGGGTGCTCCGCGCCTTCGAGCTGCGGGTGACCGAGGTCAGCCTGGACCACCGGGCCCAGCAGTTCATCCGCGAGTGCGCCCGCCGCTCGATCCGGTTCATCTCCAACGAGCCGGACGCCGGCGACGCCGAGGAGTACCGCAGCAAGCTGCGTCAGGTGCGCAACGACAACGACCTCACCGACGAGAGCGACATCATCTTCATCGAGGTCACCGTCGGCGATCCGTCGGACTTCACCAGCAGCCTGGATGTCAAGGGAGAGATCAGGGACGGCCGATACCGAGTGCTCACCATGACCAGCTCGACCGTGCCGAACGCGATCGCCGCGCTGCTGCTGGACGTCCGCGACCGCACCAACCGGCGCCCGCACATCTACTTCGAGTGGACCGAGGGAAGCCCAGCCGCCAATCTGCTGCGATACCTGCTGTTCGGCGTCGGCGAGGTCGCACCGCTCACCCGGGAGGTGCTGCGCCGCGCCGAGCCGAAGCGCTCGCGCCGCCCGCACGTGCACGTCGGCTGACCCACCGATTTCGGATTCCCCACCGATCTCGGATCCTCTACGCGGGGTTGGATCCCCCGTACCGGATCCGAGTCGCCAGAGGGGATCCGAGTTGGCGGGGATCCGCGTCACAGTCCGGGCACAGCCGATCGTGCCCGTGCGGACAGCCGCGGGTGCAAGAGTGCCGACATGGCCTCCCGGACGCATCCGCAGACACCCCGCCCCGATCGGCTACGCCGTATCGGGTTGCCGGTGGTTGCGGTCGGCGCGCTCGGCCTGGTCCCGTGGATCGGCTACCTCGCCGCGACCCTGCCGACGACGTATCGGGCGCACAACTGGAACCTCGCCTGGGTCGGGTTCGACGTGGTGCTCCTGCTGCTGCTCGCGGCGACCGCGGTGCTCGGGCACCGGCGGCATCGGATGGTCACGATGACCGCGTTCGCCACCGGGGTGCTGCTGCTCTGCGATGCCTGGTTCGACGCGACGACCAGCGGCGGCAGCGATCAGCGCGGGGCGCTGCTGACCGCCCTGCTGATCGAGCTGCCGCTTGCCGCCTTCCTCCTCATCGCCTCGCTGCGCACCATCGCTTCGCTGTCATCGGCGCAGCCGGCAGCCGCGGTGGCTCATGCCGAGAGCTCGGCGAAGGGATTCGGCACCGCCTCCAACAGGAGCTTGGTGTAGTCGTCCTTCGGGTTTCGGATCACCTCCAGCGCGGGACCCTGCTCCACCACGCGACCCTCGTTCAGCACGATCACCTGATCGGCGAGCATCCGCGCACTCAGCAGGTCGTGGGTGATGTAGAGGATGCTCACCCCGCGCTGCTGGACGAGGGTGTTCAACAGCTCGAGCACCTCGGCCCGGATGGAGACGTCCAGGCTCGAGATCGGCTCGTCGGCGATGATCAGCTCCGGCTCCGCGGCCAGCGCCCGGGCGATCACCACCCGCTGCCGCTGGCCGCCGGACAGCTCGTAGGCGAACCGGTTGATGTAGCGATCCGCCGGGGTGAGCGCCACCGTGTCGAGCAGCTCGAGCACCTTCGCCCGGGCGGCCTCACCCGTCAGACCCTGGTGGTTGTGCACGGCCCGGCCCAGGATGTAACCGAGAGTCTTCGCCGGGTTCAGCGAGGAGTACGGATCCTGGAAGACCATCTGGACGTGTGAGCGGTATCGCCGCAGCGTCCGGCCCCGCATGGCGCCGACCGTCTGGCCCTCACGGTCGGACCGGCCCTCGGACGCGCCGTCGGCACAGAACCGGATGGTTCCACCCGTCGGCGTCTCGACCCCGGTGATCATCTTCGCCAGGGTCGACTTGCCGCTGCCACTCTGTCCGACCAGCGCCGTCACGCCGCCGCGCCGCAGGGTGAAGCTGACGTCGATCACCGCGCGGGTGCGTTCGACCTTGAGCCCGCGGCGTCGCTGGTACGTCTTCGAGACGCCCTCGACATCCAGCACCACGTCGTCGGATCGGCGTTCCGCCGCCTCTCCGGCCGACTTCACGAACTCGGGACCGGCGAAGCCGGTCACGATCGGTCCGACGCCGTCGACCACGTCGTCGCTCGCCCGCTGTAGCTCGGCGACGTGGCAGGCGACCCGCCCGCCGTCCAGGCGCAGCAGCGGTGGGTCGAGGCTCTCGCACCGGCCGATCTTCTCCGGGCAGCGGGGAGCGAACGGGCAGCCGGTCGGCCGGTGCGAGAGGTCCGGTGGGCGACCGGGGACGTACGTGACATGGACGGTCTCGGCCCGAGGGTCGCCGTAGGAGCCGAGCAGGCCCTTGGTATACGGATGCATCGGGTCTCGGAGCAACGACGCCGACGGCTGCTCCTCCACGATCTCCCCGGCATACATCACCAGGATGCGGTCGGACAGGTCGAGCACCGTGCCGATGTCGTGACTGATGAACAGCACCGCGAAGCCCAACTCGGCCTGCAGCTTGCGTACGTTCTCCAAGATGCTGTGCTGGACCACCACGTCGAGACCGGTGGTCGGCTCGTCCAGCAGCACGAACTGCGGGTCGATGGCCAGGGCCAGCGCGAGATTGATCCGCTGCTTCATCCCGCCGGACAGCTCATGCGGATAGGCGGTGATGAACCGGTGGTCGATCAGCACCATGTCGAACAGCGTCCGGATCCGCTCCAGCACGGCGTCTCCGCGGAGCTGGGTATGGTGCTCGATCACGTCGCGGAACTGGCCCTCGATCCGCACCACCGGGTTGAGCGCGTTCATGCTGCTCTGGAACACGGTCGCGATGTCGGTCCAGCGCATGGCTCGCAGATCGTCCTCGGCCAGGCCGGTGATGTCGGTCCCGTCGAAGACGATCGAGCCGCCGGAGATCCGCCCGGGCTTCTGCAACAGCCTGAGCACCGCGGTGCCGAGCGTGGTCTTGCCCGATCCGGACTCGCCGATCAGGCCGACGAACTCGCCCGGTTCGATCGAGAAGCTCACGTCGCGGACCGCGTCCACGGCAGCGTGCCGCTTCGGCTCGTAACGGATCTGGAGATCGGTGACGTCGAGAAGTGCCATGGTTCAGTCCTCCCTCAGATGCGGATTGCTCAGCAGGTCGACGCCGAAGTTGATGAAGGACATGGCGGTGATCAGGATCGCCAGCACCAGGCCCGGCACGAACACCCAGGCGAACAGGCCCTGCGAGACGGCGCCCGCGGCGTCGGCCTGGTAGAGGATGGTGCCCCAGGAGACGGAGTCGGTGCTGCCCAGGCCGAGCACAGCCAGACCCGCCTCGGCGCCCATCGCGGCGGTCGCCGCGCCGACGAAGGCGGCAGCGATCAGCGAGGTCATGTTCGGCATGATCTCGGCGAAGACGATCCGCAGCGGTCCTTCGCCGGCGAACTTGGCCGCGGTGACGAAGTCGCGGTTGCGCAGCGTGATGATCTGGGCCCGCTTCGTCCTGGCGGCGCCCGCCCAGGAGGTCACCGCGATCACGGCCACGATCAGACCGATGCCACGCACCTGGGAGTAGGCGACGAAGGTGATGATCAGCGGCAGCACCGGAATGACCAGCGCGACGTTGGTCAGGAACGACAGCACGTCGTCGACCAGCGTGCCCTCCGCGTAGCCGGAGATCAGCCCGATCACGAGCGCGATCGTGGTAGCGATCAGCCCGCCGAACAACCCCACCAGCAGGGACACCCGGGAGCCGTAGATCACCTGGGAGAACACGTCCTGACCACCCGCATTCGTGCCCAGCCAGTGCGCGGACGACGGGGCGGTGAGCGGCTCGAACGTGTTGTTGGTCGGTGCGTACGGCGCGATCAGCGGGGCGAAGACGGCGACCAGGACGTACACCGCAACGATCACGATGCCGACTCGGGCCTTCTTGCTCGACCAGATGACGCGGTACCAGGGGTCCGGCCGCTCGATGGTGCCGGTCTCGATGGTGCCAGTCTCGATCGCCCCGATCTCGATCGGGTCAGCCTGCTCCACGCTCGTGCCCGGTTCTGCGGCGACGGCTCCCGCGAGCATCGCGGGCACCGATCCCCGAGCGGCGCCGGGTGGGTTCGATCCGATCACACTCACGCGGCTGCCCTCCTGGCTCGCGGGTCGAGAACGCCGTAGAGCAGGTCGGCGACCAGGTTGGCCACCAAGGTGGCGACAGCGGTCAGCAGCATCAGCGCCTGCAGCAGCGGGTAGTCCTTGATCCCGACGGCCTCCCCCATCAGCCGGCCCAGACCCGGGTAGTCGAAGACCGTCTCGACCAGGATCGTCCCGCCGAGCACGGCACCCAGCGCCATGGCGAAGCCGGTCACGCTGGGCAGCATGGCGTTGCGGGCCGCGTAGCGCACTGCGACCGTCTTGTCCGGCAGGCCTTTGGCCCTGGCCAGCCGGATGTAGTCCTCGTTCAGGTTCATGATCATCGTGTTCCGCATGCCGAGGATCCAGCCGATCGGGGTCACGATCAGCAGCGTGAGGGCGGGCAGGAACGCGTGCGAGAAGGCGTCGTAGAGGAACGCGCCGTTCCAGCCCGGGGTGGACTGCTCGTAGCCACCCGAGGTCGGGAACCAGCCCAGGGTGTAGCCGAGCCCGTAGATCAGCAGCAGCGCGATCCAGAACGGCTGCAGGGTCCCGATGAAGGTCGAGCTCACGGTGACGGCCGTATCGAACCTCCCGTTCCGCTTCCAGGCAGCGAAGATGCCGAGCAGGATGCCGATGGCGAACGACAGCACCTGGACCACGGTGACCAGCACCACGGTCCACCAGAACGCGCGGCCGATGACTTCGGTGACGCTGAACGGGAAGTAGTTGTAGGAGACCCCGAAGTTGCCGTGCAGCAACTGGTTCAGGTAGGCCAGATACTGCGACCACAGCGATCCGGTCGGCGCACCGAGCATGTCGCGCATCGCCTGCACCTGGGCCACGTTCAGCTGGGCGTTCTTGCCGGCCAGTTGCTGCACCATGATCTCCGCCGGGTCGCCCGGCTGCATCCGTGGAATGAAGAAGTTCAGCGTGACCACGGCCCAGAGCGTCAGCACGAAGAACCCGACCTTGCGCGCGAAGTACTTCATCTCGTCATCACCTCCTCGGGAGCGTCACCGGGTCAGCTGGTCGGCGCGGTCAGATGGGTCATCCAGAGCCGCGCGTTGTCCTGCGGGTTGGCGTAGGGATCCTCCTTGCTCGGCCAACCGACGGCCTTGTCGGTCCGGTAGATGGCGCGGGCCGGCGCATAGAACAGCGGCACGACCGGATACTGCGTCATCATCGTGTCGACCAGGGTGCCCACCAGGGGCTTCATCTGAGTCTCGTCGGTCGCGCTCGCCAGCTGCTTCACGGCCTGGTCGGTGGCCGGGTCGGAGAACCGCCCGATGTTGCCCTTGATCTCGGTCTTGGTCGGGAACGTGGTCGACGACAACGTCGCGCCCATCCCGTTGGCGTAGTCGCAGCCGGCGGCCATGTAGTTCAGCATCAGCTGGAAGTCTCCCGACTTCTTCTGCGCGTCGACCGAGTCCGGCTGCATCTTGTTCGCCTTGATGTCGATGCCGAGATCACGCAGGTTGCTGATCACCTGGTCGGCGGCGGCCTCGTAGTCGATCCAGCCGGCCTGCACCGACATGGTGATACTGAGCGGGGAGCCGTCCGGGTTGGTCCGCTCGCCGTCGGAGCCCTTCTTGTAGCCCGCATCGTCCAGGATCTGGTTCGCCTTCGCCTGGTCGAACGGGATGATCGTGCTGTCGGCCGGATACTGCGCGGGCAGCATGTTCTCCTTGTTGGGCAACGTCAGGCCGGACTGGCTGGCGACGTCCATCAGGCCGTACGTCGCCTTCGTGTTCGCGCTCTTCTTGTCCACGCCGTAGGCCATCGCCTCCCGGAACTTGACGTCGCTGAACGGCTTCTCGGTGAGGTTCGGTGCGATCACGGTCATTCCGTTGGGCGCATACCAGACGTGATTGTTCTTCGGATCCGGGTCGACCACGGTCTTCTGGGGGTTCGGCACCTCGCCGGTGTAGAAGTCGAGCTCGCCGTTGCGGACCTTCAGCGCGGCCTGGTTGGCTTCGTAATTGCCCTCCAGCACCAGCTTCTGCACCTTGATCTTGTCGGCCTGCCAGTAGTCGTCTCGGCGCACCAGCTCGAGCCGGCGGCCGTTGTAGCTGCCGACCTTGAACGGACCGGTGGAGATCGGGTTCTTGTCGACGAACTTCGTCGGGTCACCGGCCTGGCCGTACTCCTTCTCGGAGACGATCAGCTGGCCGATGATGGAGCTGAACTTGGGCGCCGCGTCGCCGGCGAAGGTGAAGATCACCTGGTTGCCCTGGGCGACCACCGAGGTTGCCTTGGCACCGAGAGCGTCGTTCCAGATCCCGCCCTGATCGATCGCCGGGTACTTCTTCATCAGATTGAACGTGAAGGCGACGTCGTTGGCGGTGAAGGGTGATCCGTCGGACCACGTGACCCCGTCACGGATGTCGAAGACCAGCTTGTTCGCGCCCTCCCACTTGAATCCGGTGGCGAGCCAGGGCGTGACCTTGCAGTCCAGACTGCTCTGGATCATCAGCGGCTCGTACAACCAGGTCTTGGTGATCTGCTTCGGCGCATACGGGTTGTAGTTGACCAGGCCGCCGATCGACGCATCCGTCTCGGCCGGGAAGGTCAGTTGGGCGATCATGCCACCGCTGCCCTGGTTCGAGTTTTCCTTGTCGTTGGCCACCCGGCTGCCTGCACAGCTGGTCAGCGCCAGCGTCACCGCGACTCCCGCTGCGGCGAGGACCCGCGCCACCTTCTGCCTGCCCATCAGTCTCGCTCCTTTGCGCCGTCGTGATGGCTCGGACTCGAACCACCGCTCTATCCAGGGAACCCCGATGTCACGAATTTGTAAAGGCCAAGTCACTCATTCTGTCCCATATAATGAGACATAAGTGACAACCTCGCACTTCCCAAAGATGCCTGGTTGTGCTGTCATGGAGGCAGCAAGGACGCTTCTGACGGCGATCCCGGGAGCGTTGACCAACATGGCAGAGGAGTCGAGAACATGGCGTTGACCAGCATCTTTGCTACAGCGAGCGGATCGTTGAGCGAGTTGACGGTCGGTGACGTCTCGGTGCTGCTCTATCCCGCCAGCCCCGTCGCGGACGGGCCAGCCGGGCTGTGGTTGCGACGGCGACCGACAGAGGTTGCAGAGATTGTCTCAATCGTCGGCCAGAACGCCGTGACGCACTCGGAGCCGGCCGGGTCCGATGTGCTGGCCCGATCCGGGCGCTGGGGCGATCTGCTCGTCTCGGTCCGGCTGCGCCGGTCCGACCAACGCGCCGCCTGGTTCTGGCACGTCCGGGTGGTCAACGAGGGTACGCACGCCGTCGAGCTCGATCTGCTGCATACGCAAGACGTGGCGCTGGCGCCGATCGCGGCGGTCCGGACGAACGAGTACTACGTCAGCCAGTATCTCGACCTCACGCCGGTGCAGACGGTCGACCACGGGGTGGCAATCGGTATCCGGCAGAACATGCCCGGCCCGACGCCCTGGGCTCTGATCGGGTGCCTGGGCCGCGCCGACGGGTGGAGCACCGACGCCCGGCAGCTCACCGGCCGGGGCCGTCCCGACGGGACGGCGTGGCCCGGGCTGATGCGCGACCTGCCGGCGACGCGTCTGCAGGGCGAGCACACCCTTGCCGCGTTGCAGACAGCGCCGCGCACGCTCCGCCCGGGCGAGACGTGGCTGACGGGGTTCTACGGCCTGGTCATCGACGATCATCCGGACCGGACCTCCGACGCCGACGCCGGATACGTGGACGAGATCCTCGACGATCCGGCCGCGTGGCCGGCGGACGCTCCGGTCGACGATTACGCCCGCGCGCTCGGTGAGGTCGACGAGATCGGCGACCACCGGTCGTTGTTCGCGACCGCGACCCCACTCGCCTGCCGGGCCCTCTCCGACGCAGAGCTCGACCGGCTGGTGGACGCCGAACGGGATCAGGTCGAACGCGACGGCACGGTCCTCCTGTCGTTCTTCACCACAGACGGCGGTCAGCTCGTCACCGCCGAGAAGCAGGCGCGAGTACTGCGCCCCCACGGCCAGATCCTGCGGTCGGGTCGCCGGCTGATCCCGGAGGAGACGTCGGTCTGCGCCACGGCCTGGATGGACGGCACCTTCTGCTCCCAGCTCACCCATGGCCATGTCGGTCTCGGCACGATCTTGTCCCCGCGACGCAGCTATCTCGGGCTCGCGCCGGCTCACGGCCTGCGGATGTTCGTCCGGATCGGCGGCCGGCAGCCGTGGCGGCTGCTGGGCACGCCGTCCGCCTGGCACGTCGGGCCGGACCGTTGCCGGTGGTTCTATGCGTTCGACGAGTCGCTGATCGAGGTCGTCACCACGGTGCCCGCCGACCGGGACGAGGTCGAGGTCCGGGTCGCGGTGCATCACGGGCCTCCGGTCGACCTGCTGACGGCGGCGCACGTGACCTGGCTCGATTCCGACACGCCACCGGGAGCCGTGGAGGCCACCTGGTCCGGGGTTCGGGCCCACCCACCGGTCAACGGCGTGACCGACCGGCTGTTCCCGGGCGGCCGGCTGGATCTGTACTGGTCGAGTCCGTCCACGGAGGTCGCCGACGACGCCGCGCTGTTCGTCGACGGCCGGTCCCGCGGTGAGCCGTGGATCACGCTGCTCGCCCGCGAACGCCGCGACTGGGAACTGGTGCTGGCTCCGCGACTGATCCCCGACACGAGCGAGCACGCCACACCGCCGCCCGGCGGCGAACACGACTTCTGGTGCGGCCTGGCCAGTGCGATCGAGCTGATCCCGCCGCGGACCCCGGCCGGACGCGAGCTGGACCGGCTGGCGTCGGCCGTCCCCTGGTTCGTCCACGACGCCGTGGTGCACTACCTCTCGCCGCGCGGTCTGGAGCAATACAGCGGGGGCGCGTGGGGCACCCGCGACGTCTGCCAGGGTCCGGTCGGCCTCCTGCTCGCGCTGGACGCGCATCGGGAGCTGCGCGAGCTCGTGCTCCGGGTGATGGCGGCCCAACAGGTTCGCGGCGACTGGCCGCAGGCATTCGAGTTCCTCGACCGGCACCGGCACGGCGGGACGGGAGAGTCGCACGGCGACGTGATCTATTGGCCGCTCCGTGCGCTGGCGGACTATCTCGCAACCACCGGCGACCGGACGATCCTGGACGAGGACGTACCCTTCGCGGCCGACGGCGGCTTCACCGGACCACGACCGGTACTCGATCATGTCCGGGCCGCGCTCGATCGGATCGAGTCCACACTGATCACGGACACCTCCTTGCCGGCGTACGGGAACGGCGACTGGAACGACTCGCTGCAGCCGGTCGACGCGGCACGCGCCGGGCGGCTGGCCTCGAGCTGGACAGCGATCCTGCAGACACAGGCGCTGGACGCGCTGGCCGACGCACTCCGGGACGGTCCGCTGGTGGCTGCGGTGGCCGACCGGTCCCAGCGGATCGCGGACGACGGCCTCGCGGATCTTCGCCGGCTCCTGTTGGTCGACGGCGTGCTCGCCGGCTACGGCGAGTTCCACGATGGCCAAGCGTCGCCGCTGATCCACCCGGCCGACGACGAGACCGGGCTCAGCTTCAGCCTGCTGCCGATGGTTCACGCGATCGCCGACGACCAGCTGACGCCGGCCGAGGCGCATGATCATCTGGCCCTGATCGAGAAGCACCTGAAGGGACCCGACGGCGCCCGGCTGTTCGACCGCCCGCCGGCCTACCGTGGCGGCCCGATGCAGCTGTTCCAGCGGGCCGAGGCGAGCACCTTCTTCGGCCGGGAGATCGGCGTGATGTACCTGCACGCGCACCTGCGCTATGCCGAGGCGCTGGCCAGGGTCGGCGACGGCGCCGGCCTGCTCGGCGCGCTGGGGCAGGCACACCCGGTCGGCATCACCGAACGAGTGCCGAACGCGGCACCCCGACAGTCGACCTGCTACTACTCCTCCTCCGACGCTGCGTTCGTCGATCGCTATGCGGCCGCCGCCGACTACGACCGGATCGGCGACGGCAGCGTCGAACTGGAAGGGGGCTGGCGGGTGTACTCCTCCGGCCCCGGCCTGTTCCTCCAGCTGCTCGTGCAGCGACTCCTCGGCGTCCGGCACCGAGGCTGCGAGGTCGAGCTGGACCCGGTCCTCGATGCCGACCTGGACGGCCTGGTGGCGCAGGTGCCCCTGCTCGGCGGCCGGCTGAGGATCCGCTACCGGGTGGGCGAGCGAGGCCATGGCGTCCGCGCGGTCCGCATCGCAGACCGCAACCTCCCGACCGTTCGGCTGATCAACCGCTATCGCGAGGGTGGCGTCGCGGTCGACGCGGCCGCGCTGGCCCCCCTGGTGACCGACGACGACCACCTGCTTGAGATCGTGACCAGATGACGACCTCGACCCGCTCGCAGACCAGACGAGGCACGGCTGACATCGAGCTGGAGACCCGGATCGACGCCTTGCTGGCGGCGCTGACGGTCGAGGAGAAGGTGGGCCAGCTGCACCTGGCCTTCGACCTCGATCCGGAGGACCACCGCGAGGAGATCGCAGCGGGACTGGTCGGTGCCGGCATCTACTCCCACGGCGCGAACGATGTCCGCGAGACACCGCCGGCCCCGCTGGCCGGCACGATCGCCGCGTGCCAACGGATCGCCCGCGAGGAGTCTCGGCTGGGCATCCCGCTGCTGTTCGGCAGCGACGTCGTACACGGGATGAGGACAACCCTCCCGATCCCGCTCGGGCTGGCGGCGACCTGGGACACCGAGCTGGTTCGCGAGGCCGCCGCTCGGGCGGCGGCCGAGGCCTCCGCCGAGGGCCTGCACCTGACGTTCGCCCCGATGGTCGACATCTCGGCCGAGCACCGCTGGGGACGGATCGGCGAGACATTGGGCGGTGAGCCTCAACTCACCTCCCGGATGGGTGCCGCGCTGGTCCACGGCTTCCAGTCCGACGGCCGGTTCGGGGCGACGGCCAAGCACTTCGTCGGCTACGGGCTGGTCGACGCCGACCGCGATCAGCAGACCCTCTCCATCGGGCCGAATGCGTTGCACAACGTGCATCTGCGCCCGTTCCGCGCAGCGGTCGAGGCGGGCTGCCGGGCGATCATGGTCGGCCTGCACGACGTGGACGCGATCCCGATGCACGCCCACCGCCGGCTGATCCGCGACCTGCTCAAGCGGGAGTGGGGCTTCACCGGTGTGGTGACCAGTGACTGGGACGGGATCGGCCAGCTGGTCGACCAGGGCATCGCCGAAGACCTTCGCGACGCCGCCCGGCAGGCGATGCTCGCCGGGGTCGACCTCGACATGGTCTCCGGTGCCTATCGCGATCATCTGCCGGAGCTCGTCGCTGCCGGGGACGTCGAGCTCTGGATGCTGGACGACGCCGTTCGCCGGGTCCTCCGGCTCAAGTTCCGCGCCGGACTGTTCGATGCCGGGGCGGACCCGGCCGGCGCCCCGGCGCCCTTGCCGGTGCGGCGCGACACGATGCTGGCCCGCCGCGCGGCGGCCGCCTCGATGGTGCTGCTGAAGAACGCCGACATCCTGCCGCTGCACAGCAATCTCGGTGTCATCCACCTGTGCGGGCCGTTCGTCGAGGACGCCGGTGGTTTGCTCGGCAGCTGGGTGTACGAGCACGGCGAGGACACGGTGACCCCGGCCGACGCGCTGGCGGCCCAGCTCGACCCCGACGAGCTGATCATCTCCGACGGCCGGTTCGCCGACCTCGCCGTGCGGCACGCGGACGCCGCCGACGTGACGGTCGCCCTGGTCGGCGAGCACCCGAGTCGCAGCGGTGAGGACCGCTGCCTGCCGACCGCGGAGCTCCCGGTGGGCCAGCTGGAGCTGCTCCGCGAGCTGGCCAGCCTGGGCAAGCCGCTGGTCGTCGTGGTCGCCGCCGCCAGGCCGCTGGAGCTGCGGCCGGTGCTCCAGCTGGCAGACGCCGTGCTGCTGATCTGGCACCCGGGCGCCGAGGCCGGACCGACCTTGGCCGACGTACTGCTCGGCCATGCCGCTCCCACCGGGCGGCTGCCGATGAGCCTCCCGCAGACCAACCGGACGCCCGCACTGGGAACGATCGAGCGCACCATCGGGCGGCGCCTCGGCCGGTCTCGGGACACGAGCTTCGGCCGGTATCTCAATTCCCTGGTCAATCCGGAGCTCACGCTCGGCTTCGGCCTGACGTACACCTCGTTCGCCTACTCCGATCTCGAGCTCAGCCGCGCTCATCTGCCGATGCGGGCCGGCGTCGTCCGAGCCAGCGTGGAGGTGGTCAACACCGGCTTCCGGCCGGGACGCGAGGTGGTCCAGCTGTATCTCCGCGATCTGGTCGCCGACATCGTCCGCCCCCAGCTGGAGCTGGCGGACTGGCGGGCGATCGAGCTCGATCCCGGCCGGTCGACCCGGGTCACGTTCAAGATCACCCCGGATCTGTTCGCCTACACCGACCGCGAGCTGCGCCGGCGGATCGACCCGGGGGCGGTCGACGTGATCATCGGTCCGAACGCGGCACTGGGCAGCTCGGCACGGCTGCTGCTCGGGTGAGGAGCCTGGAACCGCCGTGATCGAGATCAGTCGACGCCGGATCCTCCGGGACGGTCGCCCTGCGCTGGTGCTGGCCGGCGAGGTGCACTACTTCCGGACGGCCCGCGCCGAGTGGCACGAACGGATCGACGCGCTTCGCGAGGTCGGGTGCGACTGCGTCGCCAGCTACATCCCGTGGCTGTTCCACGAGCTGCCGGACGGCTCACTCGACCTGACCGGTCGGTCCCGGCCGGAACGCGACCTCGCCGCGTTCGTCGATCTCTGCGCCGACCGGGGCCTTGGTTTCCTCGCGCGGCCCGGCCCGTTCGTGATGGCGGAGTTGAAGAACGAGGGCCTGCCCTACCGGCTCTACACCGAGCATCCGCAGATCGTGCCGACCGGCTGGAGCGGGGTCCCGGCGCCGACCCGGACGGTGGACTACCTCGCGCCGGCGTTCCTGGCCGAGGTGGAGCGCTGGTACGCGGCCGTGATGCCGATCCTCGCCACCCGGCTCGAACCGGCCGGTGGTCCGGTGATCGGGGTCCAGCTGGACAACGAGATCGGGATGCTCGCCTGGGTGTCGAACTCCCCGGATCTCACCGACGACCTGCTTTCGGACTTCAGGCGCTGGTGTCAGGGCCGGCACGGCCGCGGGCTCGTCGAGCGCTATCCGATTCCCCTCCACGATCCGGCCCGGTGGCGGCAGGCGGTGGAGTCGCCGCGGGAGTCCTGGGCGACGGCGCTGCGGGTCGACCTCGGCCGGTTCATGCGCGATCGCTTCGCCCGCTATGTCGATGCGCTCGCCGACTCCGCCGGCCGTCACGGGATCGCCGGCGTTCCGTTCCTGATCAACATCCACGGCACCGAGGGCGGCAACGGGGTGCCGTTCGCGATCGGGGTCAGCCAGCTGCTCCGGACGTACGCCCGGCCGGGATTCGTCGCCGGTTCCGATCACTACCTCGGCGAGCTGTCCCCCGGCGTGACCGCGGACCTGCACTTCCTGAACGCCGCGCTGGCCGCCACCTGCACCGCCGACCAGCCGCTGACCTCGTTGGAGTTCGAGGCCGGCAACGGCGACTACGGTGGGAATCTCGACCAGAGCTACGACCCCGCGACCGTGGACCTGAAGACCCGGCTGTTCCTAGCTCAGGGCAACCGGCTGATCAACTACTACCTGCTGGCGGGCGGTATCAACCCGCCGCTGGAGGTCGCCGCCGGCGACGGCAACGACCGGATCAGCTTCACCGGCGAGCAACACGGCGTCGCGGCGCCGATCGGTCCGCTCGGGCAGCGTGGAGCGTCCTTCGACGCGACCCGGTCGGTGGCGCACGTTGCGGCCGCGAACGCGCGCTGGCTCGCCGACCTGGACGAGCAGACCGACGACCTGGCGGTCGGATTCGTGCCCGATGCCTTCATGACCGAGTACCACCACCCCGGCAGCGCGGTGATGACCGAGATCGTCGAAGATCTCGCTCGCTATCGCGGCCCTGGTGAGGCCAAGGCGATCTGGCGCGGCCTGCTGTTCGGCGGATTCCGTTTCGGCGCCACCGATCTGCAGGATCCCCGATCGGCCCTGCCGCGGACGGTGGTGGTCAGCACCGGCCGGGTGTTGGCGGCGGACGTGCAGCGTCGCCTGGCCGGGCACCTCGCCGGCGGAGGCAGCCTGCTCCTGGTCGGCCGGCTGCCGGCGCTGGACCTCGAGGGGCGGCCGTGCACGATCCTCGCCGAGACGTTGCGGCTGCGCGAAGGCGCGCCCCGTCCGGGCTCGGCCTCGTACTATCCGTCGCTGGTCGCGCACGACATCGCGGCGCCGATGGCTGAGACGCGGACGTCCTGGCTGGCCGAGCTCTCCGGTCCGGGAGCCGTCCCGGTGCTGAGCGATGTCGAGGGGCGCTCGTGCGCCGTCCGGACCACGATCGGGCCGGGCCGGGCAGTCGTCGCCGCGACGCAGCTGCCGACCCGCCCCGACCTGTACGTCCAGCTGCTCGACTGGCTCGGCAGCCCGCCCGGGCTCGGGCTCCGGACCGACGTACCCGGTGTGGTCGCGACCACCGGCGTAACGCCGACGGGCGAGCGGATGCTGCACCTGATCAACCCGACCGGCTCTGCCGCCACCGCCCAGGTCGTCGTCGGAGATCCGACCGGACTCCTCGACTCGCCGCTGCAGCTTCCCGCCCGGACCGGCCGGATGCTGCCGCTCGGCCTGCGGCTGCCGAGCGGCGGCACGCTCGTCTCGGCCAACGCCGAGATCACCGGCGCCGACGAGCGCACGCTGGCGATGGGTGCCGGACTCGGCAGCCGGACGGAGGTCTGGTTGCGAACCACACGGCCCATCTCCTGCCCGACGGCGGAGATCCGGCCGAGCGGAGAGATGACCCTGGTCCTGGACCGGGGCGGAGCCGCGGTGGAGATCGCGTTCGGCTGAGCCGGCACTCAGCAGGGGCGGCGCGCGCTGATGCCGTACTGCGCGATCCTGCGATCGAGGGCGCCGCGACAGATGCCCAGCTCGGCCGCGGCGTTCTTCAGCGAGATTCCCGGTCGGCCGACCACGCGGAGGATCTCGTCGCGCTCGAAGCTCGTGAACCGGGCCCGCTGTCGGCCACCGCACCGTCGTCCAGCAGCGTGCGGAGCTGGCCCGCGAGCGTGACGGCCGCCTCGATCTCGACCTTGCGGATCGACACGCTCTCGACGTTGAAGCCGACCGGAACCCCGAGCCGCCGACCGAATCGCAGCAGGTCGTCAGCGGCTCGTCGGCACTGGTCGAGCGAGACCGACAGCGGGTCGGTTGCGCACCGGAGGTCGTGCTCCAGCGAGCGAGGCACCACCACGCCGAGCCATTCAAGGAACTCCAGGGTCTTCAACGAGCCGCAGATCGACAGGGTGAAGATCACCGGCAGCGGCGCGATCCCGCGGTCAGCGCAGGAGCCGGCGTAGTCCGACAGCAGCGTCCTGGTCGCGTCGACGTCATAGACGACCTGCGAGACGAAGAAGGCACAACCGCTCGCCTGCTTGGCGATCATGCGCAGATGCTCGTCGCCGCGGGTCGTGTGCCGTTCCGTGATCGTCACCGCGCCGAGCAGGATCTCCGGCCGGACCGACCGGCGCAACGCTTGCGCGCTGCTCAGATCCGTCCGGACCGGCTGAGAGCTCGACGAGGCACCGACGAACACGGTCAGCAGGTCCGACGGCGAAGCGGAGGCGAGCCAGTGAGCCAGCTCGACCTCGGTGTACTTGCCGACGCAGCGATAGACGATCAGCGGTCGCAGCCAGCCGGCCAGATAGCCGGTCGCGAACCGAGCTGGATCCACCGTCGGCAGGTACGGGAACGGTCGATCTTCATCGACCCGCTCGCTCTCGTCGTCGATGTCGTAGAGGATGAGCCCGTCGAGGTCGAGCGGCGCCAGCCGCCGCAAGGTCACCTCGGCGATCTCGGCCATCCGCTCCGGGGTCGCGCCGACCTTCGGCGGCGTGATGCCGAAGAGCAGGATGCCGTCGGCACGCGAGCGGATCAACTCACTCAGAGAGCGCCGCGGCGATCGCGCCGGATCGATGCTCGTCACCCGGCCAGTCAATTCCATCGCTATCACTCGCGGCACCGGGTCGCCTGCTCAGCGATTGTGAGCGCTCATCTCAGAGACCGCTGACACCGGCCGGCAACGCCGGCTGACCGCTGGCGGAGGCGCCTGGCATAGCCTTCCGAATGAGCCCTCACATCTGCGACTAAGCAGTTAGATCTTCTCGCTACAGCCATCTTTCGCATGCGTCGAGATCCGAGAAGTGAGCGCTCACATCGTTACCGGTTTGTTATCAAACCTTGCTGCGCCGGCAGAATGTTAACCCTAACATTCTGAACGAGCCCGGCGGTGCCGCCGGGTCCGGTCGCGGGGCGACTGGGCACACGACACTCAAGGAGGAGGACCTCGTGACCGCACTCAGAAAGACGCTCGGCATCGCTGCTGCGTCGCTCGTGCTCCTGGCCGCGACCGCCTGCGGAGGAGGCGGCAGCGACACCGCCAGCAGCGGCGGCGGCGGCAACGACCAGATCACCCTCGGCTTCGCTCAGGTCGGTGCCGAGAGCGGTTGGCGTACGGCGAACACCAAGTCGATCCAGGACTCGGCCAAGGACGCCGGGATCAACCTGAAGTTCTCCGACGCTCAGCAGAAGCAGGAGAACCAGATCAAGGCGATCCGCTCCTACATCCAGCAGAAGGTCGATGTCATCGCCTTCTCGCCGGTCGTCGAGTCCGGCTGGGACACCGTGCTGAAGGAAGCCAAGGACGCCGGCATCCCGGTGGTGCTGACCGACCGGTCGGTGGACTCCCAGGACACGTCGCTCTACGTCACCTTCCTCGGCAGCGACTTCATCGCCGAGGGAAAGAAGGCCGGCGAGTGGACGGTCAAGAACTTCGCGAACGCGTCGGGCGAGGTGAAGATCGCCCAGCTCGAAGGCACCACCGGATCCGCACCGGCCATCGACCGGGCCGAGGGCTTCGCGGACGTCATCAAGTCCGATCCGAAGCTCAAGATCGTGGCCTCGCAGACCGGCGACTTCACCCGGGCCGGCGGCAAGCAGGTGACCGAGGCGCTGCTGAAGTCCAACCCGGACATCACCATGATCTATGCGCACAACGACGACATGGCGCTGGGCGCGATCGAGGCGATCGAGGCCGCCGGCAAGGTGCCCGGGAAGGACATCACGATCGTGTCCGTGGACGCCGTACACGACGGCATGCAGGCGCTCTCGGACGGCAAGATCAACTTCATCGTCGAGTGCTCTCCGCTACTCGGCCCACAGCTGATGGACGTGGTGAAGAAGGTCAAGGCGGGCGAGAGCGTCGAGAAGCGGATCGTCACCGAGGAGACGACGTTCACGCCTGAGCAGGCAAAAGAGGCACTGCCGAGTCGCCAATACTGACCAGACCTGCGCGCAGGTGAGATCGTTCTGCCGGACGGACCAGCTCCTGGTCCGTCCGGCAGACGGGTTCGAGGAGAGGACTCAACGATGAGCGAATCGGCCCCCGTCGTCGAGATGACCGGGATCTCGATCGCCTTCCCTCCGGTGCAGGCGCTGGAGAGCGTCGACTTCCGGCTCTATCCCGGCGAGGTGTGTTCACTGCTCGGCGAGAACGGCGCCGGGAAGTCCACCCTGATCAAGGCCCTGACGGGCGTCTACCCGATCGACAGCGGGAGGATCGTGGTGGCCGGCCACGACGTCAGCTTCGACGGCCCGGCCCAGGCTCAGGCGGCGGGCATCAGCACCGTCTACCAGGAGGTCAATCTCCTCCCCAACCTGACCGTGGCCGAGAACATCATGCTCGGCCGGGAGCGGCGGAGCTGGAGCGGCATCGACTGGCGAGCCATGCGCCGCCATGCCGGGGAGCTGCTCCGTGACCTGAACCTGGACATCGATCCCGGGTCGCTGCTCGGGTCACACTCGCTGGCGGTGCAGCAACTGGTGTCGATCGCTCGGGCGATCGACGTGCGGGCCAAGGTGCTCGTGCTGGACGAACCCACCTCCAGCCTCGACGCGGGCGAGGTCGAGGAGCTCTTCCGGGTGATCCGGTCCCTCAAGGAGTCCGGCGTCGCGATCTTGTTCGTCTCCCACTTCCTCGACCAGGTGTACGAGATCAGCGACCGGCTGACCGTGCTGCGCAACGGACGGCTGGTGGGCAACTACCGCACCGACGAGCTGCTCCGGATCGAGCTGGTGCACAAGATGATCGGCAAGGAGATCGCCGTACTGGATCAGATCGAGCGCCGCACCCAGTCCGCGGCCGGCGAGGCCGAGGACGAGGCCGGACCGCTGGTCCGGGCGATCGGACTGGGCCGGCGCGGTTCGATCGAGCCCGTCGACCTCGACGTGTACGAGGGTGAGGTCGTCGGGCTGGCCGGCCTGCTCGGCTCCGGGCGCACGGAGCTGGGCCGGATTCTCGCCGGCGTCGATACCGCCGACAGCGGGGAGCTCCGGGTCAACGGGCGGCAGCGCCGGTTCCGCTCACCCCGGAAGGCCCTGAGAGAACGGATCGCCTATTCCTCGGAGAATCGCCGGGCGGAGGGCATCGTGGCCGATCTCTCGGTCCGGGACAACATCGTGCTCGCGCTCCAGTCCGACCGGGGCTGGTTCCGCCGGATTCCCCGGCGTCGCCAAGACGAGCTCGCGGCCAGCTACATCGAGGCGTTGAACATCCGTCCCGCCGACCCGGACGCCCTGATCCGCAACCTCTCCGGTGGAAACCAGCAGAAGGTGCTCTTGGCGCGCTGGCTCGCCACGGCTCCGCGACTGCTCGTCCTCGACGAGCCGACCCGCGGCATCGATGTCGGGGCCAAGGCCGAGATCCAACGGCTGGTCGCCGACCTCGCGGCGAACGGGATGTCGGTGATCTTCATCTCGGCCGAGCTCGAGGAGGTGCTCCGGCTGAGCCACCGGGTGGCGATCCTGCGCGACCGGCGCAAGATCGCCGACCTGGTGAACCACGATCTCGGCGTGTCCGACGTCCTGGCCGTCATCGCCGACGGCAACACACCAGAGGAGGTGCCGGCATGATCCGGCTCGTGACCAGTCGACTGTTCTGGCCCGTCGCCATGTTGGTGGTGCTGTTCGCGATCAACGTTATCGCCTTTCCGGGGTTCTTCCACCTCGAGATCAAGGACGGTCACCTGTTCGGGAGCCTGGTCGACATCCTCCGCAACGGAGCGCCCACGATGATCGTCGCCGTGGGCATGACGCTCGTCATCGCGACCCGGGGGATCGATCTGTCGGTCGGTGCAGTCTGCGCGATCTCCGGCGCACTGGCCTGCTCCATCATCCTGGGCTCGCCCGATCCCGGCTCGCTCTCGACGGTTGCGGTCGCCGTCGCGGTGTCCCTCGTCGTCTCGGTAGTGCTGGGGCTCTGGAACGGAACGCTGGTCGCGCTGCTCGGCATCCAGCCGATCATCGCCACTCTGATCTTGATGACGGCGGGCCGAGGCGTGGCGATGCTGATCACCGAGGGCCAGATCCTGACCGTGAACAGCCCGCCGTTCAAGGCGCTCGGCTCGGGCTTCCTGCTGGGGATCCCGATCGCGGTGATCCTCGCCGCGGTGATCTTCGCCGCCGCCGCCCTGCTGACCCGGCAGACCGCGCTGGGCATGCTGATCGAGTCGGTCGGCATCAACCCGGAGGCCAGCCGACAGGCCGGCGTCCGTGCCCGCGGCCTGCTGATCGGCGTCTACATCTTCTCCGCGGTCTGCGCGGGCATCGCCGGGCTCGTCCTCACCGCCAACCAGACGGCGGCCGACGCCAACAACACCGGCCTGTTCATCGAGCTCGACGCGATCCTCGCGGTCGTGATCGGCGGCACGTCGCTGGCCGGCGGCCGCTACTCGCTGGCCGGGACCCTGGTCGGTGCGCTGGTGATCCAGACCTTGATCACCACCGTCTACACCGTGGGGATCCCGCCGATCGCGACCATGGTGTTCAAGGCCGCGGTCGTGGTGGCGGTCTGCCTGCTCCAGTCGCCGAGGACCAGTGCCGCGATCAGATCCTGGCGGCACCGCGCCGTCGCCACCGGTCCGCAGGCGGTGGCGTGATGGCAACCAGCACCGCGGTCCGCACCCCCTCGCGTACGCGCGTGGTGCTGGACAGTGTCCGCAAGCCGCTGATCAGCCCGAAGTACGGCCCGGTGCTGGTGACCGCCGCGCTGCTGGTGGTGATCTTCGTGATCGGTGGCGTGCGCTACACCGGCTTCGCCTCGCCGCAGGTCGTGCTGAACCTGTTCGTGGACAACGCCTATCTGATCGTGCTCGCGATCGGGCTGACCTTTGTCATCCTGACCGGCGGCATCGACCTGTCGGTCGGGGCCGTCGTCGCGCTGTCCACGATGATCGCCGCCGCGATGCTCGCCGGCGGTTGGTCGCCGGGTGTCGTGATCCCGCTGATCCTGGTCGTCACCAGCACCCTCGGCCTGCTGGTCGGGCTGATGATCCATGTCTTCGGCGTGCAGCCGTTCATCGCCACTCTGGCAGCCATGTTCCTGGCCCGCGGACTGTGCTATGTGATCAGCAATCGATCGATCTCGATCGACGATCCCTTCTTCGTCACGATGGCGCAGACCCAGCTGCCGCTGCCCGGCGGCTTCGATCTGTCACCCAGCGCGCTGCTGGCGATCATCGCCTTGATCGTGGCCACCTTCGTGCTGCATCGGACCCGGTTCGGACGTACCGTCTATGCCCTCGGTGGCAGCGAGGCGTCGGCCAGGCTGATGGGTCTTCCGGTCGGCCGGACGAAGGTCGCGGTGTATGTGATCAGTGGCTTCTGCTCCGGCTTGGCTGGCCTGCTGTACAGCTTCTACACCCTCTCCGGCTACAGCCTGACCGCGATCGGAACTGAGCTCGACGCCATCGCGGCCGTGGTGATCGGCGGCACCTTGCTCAGCGGTGGCTACGGTTTCGTGCTGGGCTCGCTGCTCGGCGTGCTCGTGCTCGGCACCATCCAGACCATCATCTCGTTCGAGGGCACACTCAGCTCGTGGTGGACCAAGATCTTCATCGGCGGACTGCTGCTGGTGTTCATCATCCTGCAACGTCTGCTCACGTCGAGGCGGGACTAGCGGCGCTGAGAGGATGACAACCGACAGGTGGACAGGAGCTGGGTGAGCACGGACGAACCGAGGGCGCGGGCGGCGAACATCTTCGATGTCGCCCGCCTGGCGGGCGTGTCCCATCAGACGGTGTCCCGAGTCCTGAACGACCATCCGTCGGTACGTCCGGCCACCCGGCAGCGGGTGGAGGAGGCGATCCGGCAGCTGCGCTACCGGCCGAGCTCCGCGGCTCGGGCCCTGGTCACCCGACGGTCCCGCAACCTGGGCCTGATCATGCCGGGCTCGCCGGACTTCGGTCCGTCGAGCACGGTTCTCGCCTTCACCACCGCTGCCCGGGCGGCGCAGTACACAGTCAGCATCTCGAGCGTGTTCGAGGCGAGCCCTGACTCGTTCCGCGCGGCGGTGGAGAGCCTGCTCGGGCAGCATGTGGAAGCGATCGTGCTCGTCGGTGACCGGCGCGGGATGCTGGACGAGGCGAACCGGATCGAGCTGGACGTGCCGCTGGTCGCGGTCGACGCGAGCCGGCGTGCCGGCCCGTACATCATCTCGATCGACCAGTACCAGGGCGCCCGGCTGGCCACCGAGCATCTGGTGGCTCTGGGCCACCGGTCGATCGTGCACCTCGCCGGGCCGCCCGACTCGGTCGACGGCAGCGAGCGGGAACGGGGTTGGCGCGACGTGCTGGCCGAGCACCGGCTCGTCTCCGCCTATCCGTTGGTGGGTGACTGGAGCCCCGACAGCGGTTATCGCCTGGTGCTCCAGGCGTTGGCGAATCGCGACTTCACCGCGATCTTCTCGGCCAACGACCAGATGGCCCTGGGTGCGCTGCACGCGCTGACGGTCGCCGGCGTCGACGTTCCCCGGGAGGTCAGCGTGATCGGTTTCGACGACATTCCGGAGGCTGCGCACCTCACCCCTCCGCTGACCACGATCCGGCAGGACTTCGACGAACTGGGCCACGACCTCATGGCGGCCGTGCTGGACGCGCTGGACGGCCGTACGCCGAGCATTCCACCGCGGCTTCCGCAACTCGTCGAGCGCGAGTCGGCGGGCCGGGCGGGACCGGCACCTCGGTCGCGAGCCGCGCGCACGGGCGTAGGGTCGCAAACGTGACGCGACTCGGCTACCAGATCCCGAACTTCACCTACCCAGGCATCGACTCCTCGACCCTGTTCGACGCTGTCGTTCGGCAGGCTGTCGCGGCCGAGCAGGGCGGCTTCGACACGGTGTTCGTGATGGACCACTTCTATCAGCTACCCGGGCTCGGCCACCCGGACCAGGCCATGATCGAGTGCTACACGCTGCTGTCCGCGCTCGCCCAGCACACCTCGAGGGTTCGCCTGTCGTCGCTGGTGACGGGGAACACCTATCGCAATCCGACCCTGCTGGCGAAGATCCTCACCGCCCTCGACGTGGTGTCCCACGGCCGGGCACAGCTGGGCATCGGCGCCGGCTGGTTCGAGTTCGAGCACGACGCCCTCGGCTACGAGTTCGGCACGTTCACCGATCGTTTCGAGAAGCTCGAGGAGGCGCTCCACATCGTCATCGGCATGCTCCGCGGCGAGCGGCCGAGCCTGGACGGACAGTGGTATCGGGTGCGGGACGCGATCAACTCCCCCGCTCCGGTCGGCCGGATCCCGATCATGATCGGCGGCGGCGGGGAGAAGAAGACGCTGCGGATGGTGGCCCAGTATGCCGACGAGTCGAACCTGATCTGCGCGCCGCCGGACATCCCGCGCAAGCTGGAGGCTCTGGCCGAGCACTGCGAACGGCTTGGCCGCGACCGGTCGGAGATCACGGTTTCCTATCTCGCTTCGGTCTGTATCGCGCCGACCCACGAGCAGGCGGTGGCCGAGCTGGAGGAGTTCCTGGCCGACAAGCCGGCGATGGTGGCCGAGCGGTCCCGGGCCGGGCTGGTGGGCACACCAGATGAGGTGGCCGAGGGCGTCGCCGGGCTGCTCGCCGCCGGGCTCGACGGCATCGTGGTGAACGCCCCGGCCAACGGCCACGTCGACGGCCGGGTCAGCCTGCTCGCCGAGACGCTCGCCCCGCTGGTGCCGACCCGATCCTGAGCCCGACCCGCCTCCATCCCCGCGGAAACTGTGCAGGTGTTGCAGTTTCGGCCGGCGTGTCGCTGCGAGAGCAGCACAGTTTCCGGGAGGTGAGCCTGGGTCAGGCGACGCGGAAGCGGGTGGTCAGGGACCTCGCCGCGGCCGAGCTCGGGCCGACCCGAAGCTCGAACTCGCCGGCCTCGACGACCCGGTCGCCGTCCGGGGTGACCAGGGTGCAGTCGGCGACCGGGATCTCGAGCGCGGCCTCGACCGACTCGCCAGGCGGCACCAGCACCTGGACGAACGCCTTCAGCTCCTGCTCCGCCCAGGTGACGCTGGTGACCAGGTCGCTGACATAGCCCTGGACGGTCTCCAGCGCCGGGCGGGTCCCGGTGTTGGTGAGCCATACGCTCGCCCGGACCGTCGCACCGGGCGAGAGCTCGTCCGCCTCCACCGTCAGGTCCTGGTAGCGGATCGTGGTGTAGCTCAGCCCCTCGCCGAAGACGAACAGCGGCTCCTGGGTGAGGTCGGCGTACCGGTCGCCGTGCTGGCCGCGGATCTGGTTGTAGTACGTCGGCTGCTGACCCACGTGCCGGGCGAAGCTGATCGGCAGCCGACCGCTCGGCTCGATCAGCCCGAAGATCAGCTCGGCGACCGCCTGACCACCGCGCATGCCGGGGTTGAACGCCTCGACGATCGCGGCGGCGTTCAGCACCGAGTCGGGCAGGGTGCTCGGCTTGGACTGCACCAGCACCACGATCATCGGCGTGCTCGTCGCGGCCAACGCCTCCAGCAGCGCGAGCTGACCGCCTTGCAGCTCCAGGGTCGCTGTCGAGCGCACCTCGCCGCTGAGCACGATGTTGTCGCCGACCACGACCACCGCGTAGTCGGCGGCGCTCGCCGCGGCCACGGCATCGGCGATCAGCGCCGGGTCCGGAGCCTCCGGGTGGAACGCGGGTGGCACCGGCTGGCCGTCGGGCAGCTTGGCGTCCGGGTCCCATTCCAGTCCGGCGATCCCGGCGCCGCGGGCGTACGTGATCGTCCAGTCGGCGGGAGCGACGGCCCGGAAGCCGTCCAGCACGGTCTGCACCGTGTCGCGCGGATGGCCGTCGGGCATCCAGTCCACCTGCCCGGACGCCCCGGCCCAGTCGCCGAGGGTGGTATGCGGATCGTCGGCGTTGGGACCGATCACCGCGATCGTGCGCGGCCCACCGCTGTGCGGTAGCGGCAGCGTGCCGTCGTTGCGCAGCAGCACGAGGGAGCGCCGCGCCGTCTCCAGGTTCAGCGCGCGGTGCTCCTCGCAGCCGATCACCGTTCGCTGCCGGTCCGCGCTCGGTGGCCGCGGATCCTCGAACAGACCCAGCTCGAACTTGACCCGCAGAATCCGCCGGACGGCCTCGTCGATCTCCGCCTCGGCGACCAGACCGCGGGCGACCGCCTCCTGGGCCGCCTCGAAGAATCCGGGCGTGGTCATGATCAGGTCGTTGCCCGCCTTGATCGCCAGCGTCGCCGCCTCGACCAGGTCGGCGCACACCTTCTGCTCCCAGACCATCCGGCCGACGTTGTCCCAGTCGGTGACCAGCAGCCCGGTGAACCCCCACTCCCCCTTCAGCACGTCGCTGATCAGCCAGCGGTTCGCGGTGATCGGCACCCCGTCCATCGACTGGTAGCCGAGCATGAACGTCCGGATGTCGGCGCGGGCGACCCGCTCGAAGGGAGGCAGGAACCACGACCGGAGCTTGCGCCGGCTGAGGTCGGCCTCGCTGGCATCGCGACCGCCCTGGGTCTCGGAGTAGCCGGCGAAGTGCTTGGCGGTGGCCAGCACCGCGGTCGGGTCGTCCAGGCCGTCGCCCTGGTAACCGCGCATCATCGCCGCGGCCAGCTCGCCGATCAGGTGCGGGTCCTCGCCGAAGGTCTCGTCGACCCGGCCCCAGCGGAGGTCGCGGGCGATGCAGAGCACCGGCGAGAAGGTCCAGTGGATGCCCGTGGCCGCGATCTCGGCCGCGGCCACCCGAGCGCCCCGCTCGATCACATTCGGATCCCAGCTGCACGCCATCGCCAGCTGGCTGGGAAAGATCGTCGCGCCGGGCCAGAAGGAGTGCCCGTGGATGCAGTCGTCGGCGGTCAGCAACGGGATCGGCAGCCGGTTGCGACGCACCAGCTCCAACGCCTCCAGCATCCGGTCCGGCGAGGCGTGCAGCATCGACCCGGCGAGGCGCCCGTTCACCACGTCGGCGAGATCCTGCCGGGCGTCGAGCTGGAGCATCTGGCCGACCTTCTCCGGCAGCGTCATCCGGCCCAGCAGGTCGGCGACCCGATCCTCGACGGGTGCATTCGGATCGAGGTAGGGGGCGTCGTCGCTCACGTGCCGGACCCTACAGCTCCGGCTACTCCATCATCGCCGGGGCGTCGCCGTCGTGGTGCTGTGCTCCCGAGCGGAGGGTCAGACCGACGAAGGCGGCGACGAGGGTCAGGATCGACGTGACCAGGAAGACGTTCGACAACGACTGGGCGAACACCGCGACGTGGATCTGCTGGTAGACGGCGTAGAGCCCGGTGGTGCCCATGTGCCCCGCCTGGGCCGGCATCACCGCACCGAGCCGGCTCGCCGCGAGGTCTGCCTGCTGGGTGGTCGCGAGCACGGTCAGTGCCGCCAGGCCGAGGGCCGCGCTGACCCGCTGCGCGACCGTGTTGATCGCGCTACCCGTGGTGGTCAGCTGATGCGGGAGTGCCGAGATGCCGCCGGTCATGATCGGCATCATCGACAGTCCCACGCCGATCGAGCGGATGCACATCCACCCGATGATCTCTCCGCGGGTCACGTCGGGACCGATTCCGGTCAGCAAGTAGGTGCCGTAGGCAGCGATCAGCAGCCCGGTGAACACCAGCCAGCGCGGACCGATCTTGTCGTACAGCCGACCCGAGATCGGGGTCAGAAAGCCCATCACGAGCGCCTGCGGCAGGATCAACAGACCCGCCTGCAGAGCGCCGTAGCCCAGCGCAGACTGGAGGAACAGCGGGACATAGAACAGGGTCGCGAACATCCCCGTCATCATGATGCTCATCACGACCAGGGACATGCTGTACAT
The DNA here is from genome assembly GCF_039537205.1 of Microlunatus ginsengisoli. NCBI lineage: Bacteria > Bacillati > Actinomycetota > Actinomycetes > Propionibacteriales > Propionibacteriaceae > Microlunatus > Microlunatus ginsengisoli. The sequence continues at coordinate 91,495 of NZ_BAABAB010000028.1, forward strand.
CCGGAACCTGAAGACCCGCAGATCAAGCAGTGGATGGTCCACCTCGAGCTCGATCACCGCGAACAGCGCCAGGCAGATCAGACCACCGGCCATCAGGATCAGGATCCGATAACTGGTCCAGCCCCAGGACGACCCCTCGGAGAAGGCGAGCAGCAGCGCGACCAGTCCGGTGGCCACGGTGACGAAGCCCCAGACGTCGAACTTCTCGGTCTTGACGGCGGGGAAGCGCGGCAGCGCGACCATCGCCGCGATCAGACCGGCGATGCCCACCGGCACGTTGATGTAGAAGACCAGCCGCCAGTTGACGTACTCGACCAGGTAGCCGCCCAGGGCCGGTCCGATGGCCGGCGCGAAGATGATGCCCAGGCCGTACATCCCCATCGCCGTGCCGATCTTCTTGCGCGGCACGATCCGGTAGACCATGGTCAAGGTGATCGCCGGCAGCAGCCCGCCGGGGATCGCCTGGATGATCCGGAACGCGATCAGGCTGTTCAGGCTCCAGGCCACGCCGCACAGGGCCGAGCCGATCGCGAACGCGGCGAGCGCGAACATGTAGACCCGGCTCAGCCCGTAGCGGTTCCCGAGCCAGGCGCTCGCCGGGACCACGACGCCGAGCACCAACGAGTACGCCGTCGAGATCCACTGCACCTGCGAGGTGCTGCCACCGAGTTCGGTCTGGATCGTCGCGACCGCGACGTTGACGATGCTGGTGTCCAGGATGGACATGAACATGCCGGCGATCAGGACCGCGAGCGGGACGACCCAGTGCGCCATCTCGGTCGACGGCGCGGCAGGGGCGGCCGCACTCACCGGCGGCGAGGCGGGCGCCGCGCCGGATCTCGGGCCGGCGGCGCTCGGGCCGGCCCCGTTCGACGGTCCGGTCCGGACCGTCGGCGACGACACGTCAGCCACCGGCGCCGCGCCGGTGTCGACGGAGGTTGCCGACACGGGGCCGGCGGTGTCGGTGCTCACCCGCGGTGGATCTTGACCGTGACGTTCATGCCCGGGACGAGCGGCAGCCCGTCGAGATCGTCGATCGTGATCTTCACCGGGATCACCTGGGTCACCTTCTGGAAGTTGCCCGTCGTGTTGGACTGCCCGAACAGTGAGAATACGCCTGCCGCGCCCGTCTTGATCTCGCTCACGTGGCCGGTCAGGTGGGCGTCCGGGAACGCGTCCACCTCGATCTTGGCGGACTCGCCGGGGTGGACCGCGTCGATCTGCGTCTCGTCCACCCGGGCGGTGACGAAGACGCCGGCGCCGTCGTACGCGACCGCGAGCTGGGTGCCCGCGGTCACGAATGCGCCCTCGACCCCGTTGTTGACCGCGATCGTGCCGGCGCCCGGAGCACGGATCACCATCTGCGGCTGGGAGTAGCCGGCCTGGATCGCGATCCGGCCCACCGGCTGATAGCTGCTGATCTGGGTGCCCTGCTGACCCTTCCAGTCGATCAGAGTGCCGGTGGCCGGCGCGTTGATCGAGATCTGGTTGCCGTCGATCTGGGCATTGTTGGTGGTCACGTAGTTCCGCGAGTCGACCACGTAGTAGATGACGAAGGCCAGCGCGATGACCAACGCGATGCCGCCGATCACCGCCAGCCGGATCTTGGTGCCGCGCTTGAGTGAGCGCCGGCCCGGGGCCGGTGCCGCCGGTGCGCCGGCCGGCCCGGCACCGGTCTGCCCGGGGCCCGCCTGCTCGGGGGCCGCCGGCTCGGGGGCCGCTTGCTCGGGACCCGCCGGCTGCGGGCCGGTCTCGGCCGGCGCGGTGCCCTGCGCCGCCTCGCGTGTCGCCTGCTCAGACATTCACATCACTTCCCCGTTGATCAGGACGCACCCGAGGGCAGCACGACGCGCTGTCCCTCGCTGAGTCCGGAGAGAACCTCGGTCAGGTCGGAGCCGACCACGCCGGCCTCGAACGGAGCGGCCTGCTGCGAACCGTCGGCAGCTAGCAGGATGACCGTGGTGGTCGCGCCGTTCCGGTGCACAGCCGCGTTCGGCACGCTGAGGACGCCGTCCTTCTCCACCGTCCGAACGGTGGCGCGGGCGGTCTGTCCGTCCCGGAGCCGGGAATCGGTCCGGTCCAGGGCGACCGTCGCGTAGTAGCTGATCGTGCCCGAGGCCGCCGTTCCCGACGGCGCGATCGAGACCACGTGGCCGGTCAGCGTGGCGTCCGGTGCCCCGTCGGAGGAGATGTCCACCTTCTGGTTGGGCTTCAGCTGCGCGGCGTCGGACTGCTCGAAGGGCAGCACCAGCTGCAGCTTGCTCACGTCGGACAGCACGATGAACTGGGTTCCACCCGGCCGGCTGGCACCGGTCGGTGCGGCCGCCGCGGCAGCCGCACCCGGGATGGCCGCGGAGCTGCCCGGCGCCTGAGCGGTGGTCGCGGTGCTCGGCCCGACGTATTCGCCCTTGTTGCCGTTGATCGCCTCGACGGTGCCGTCGCTCGGCGCGGTCAGGGTCGTGTCGTCGACCAGCTTCTGGGCGCTGCGCACCGCCGCCTCGGCGCCGTCCACCATCGCCTGCTGCTGGTCGATGCCGTGCGGCCGATCGGCCGAGCTGGCGGACAGTCCGTTCTGCGCGGCCACGGCGCCCTGCTTCGCGTTGGCGATCGCCAGCTTCCCCGCTGCCGCGTCGACCTTCTTCTTCTGCTGGGCCCCGACGAGGGCGGTCTGGTCGGCCACCACCTTCTGCTTCGCCGCGCTGACGGCCGACTGGGCCGTGATCACCTCGGTGCAGGCCGAGGCGTCGCCGGCACTCGCCGTGCTGCCCAGCTGGGCGTTGAGCTGGGCCAACGTCGCCTTGGCGCCCGCGGAGTCGCCCGACTGCAGCTGGGCGAGCGCCTGCTGGGCGAGCGTGCCGACAGCGGCGTTGGCGCTGGCCGCGCCACTAGAGGCCGCCTTGCAGGCCGCCTTCAGCGACGCGAGCGCGCTCTCGGCCTGGTCCCGAGCGTCCTTGTCGGTGCTCAATTGCGTCTTCGCCCGGCTGATCGCCGCGTCGTCGGCGTCGGCGGTCGCCGCCACCTGGGACTGCGTCGCCGAGACGACCGCGTTGGCCTGGCTCACCGTGTTCTGCGCGCCGCTCACCGTGGTCGCACTGATCAGCCGGTCCAGCCCGGCCTGCTGCGCCTTCAGGTTGCCCTCGGCCTGGGCCAGAGTCGCCTTGGCCGCCGTCGCGTCCACCGTGGCGAGCGTCTGGCCGGCCGTCACCTTGTCACCCACCTTCACCCGGACCGAGGTCAGCTTGCCGCCGGTGGCGAAGCCCAGGTTCTCGGTGCCGATCGCGGACAGGGCGCCGCTGGCCGAGACGCCGGCCGTGACATCGCCCCGGCTGACCGTGCCGGTGTTGGCGGCGACCGCGCTGGGCGTGGAGCAGGCCGCCACCGCGACCAGCAGGACCAGGGGTGCGCCGACAGCGGCGAGACGACGGGGTCGTACCGCTCCCGTCATGCGGCCCACCCCGAGGAAGGGACCCGAAGGTCGGACATCGAGACTCCTAAAACGAATGGTCGTTCTGGTTGAGCATAGCTAGCCGATATAGTCCTTGTCATGCCGCGAGTCACCGACGCCCACCGGCAGGCCCGCCGCGACCAGATCGCCGACGCGGCTCTCCGCGTGCTGAAGCGGAACGGGATCTCCGACACCTCGATCGCCGAGATCGCCGAGGAGTGCGGGCTGTCGATTGGCGCGATCTATGTCAACTTCGAGAACAAGGCCGCGCTCGCTCGCTATCTCGCCAACCGGCTGTTCGCCTGGCGGATCGAAGGACTCGAGACGCTGGCCGCGAGCGAGGGGGTGCACACCCCGGCCGAGTTGATGCGGCCCCTGCTGGCATCGATGTTCGACGAGAACCGGCCGCCGCTGCCGGTCATCCTGCAGTTCTGGAGCGAGGCGATCGTCGACGACGACCTGCACGCCGTCCTGGTCGAGCAGATCGAGAAGCTCCGGGCCAGTCTGGAGCGGGCGCTGCGCCCCTGGGCGGACGCGGCCGCCGGCGGTGACGGCGGCGAACTCGCTACCCGGGTCGCCGGCGCCTGCCTGATCATGTGCCAGGGCTTTCTGGCCAACCGCTGCCTGCTCGGCTGGATGAGCGCCGAGGAGTATCTGGACGCGGTCACCACGGCGCTCGGCGCCGGAGCGGACCGATCGGAGCGCTACTCGGCGATCGGCGGGTAGGCGTCGGCAGTCGGGCATCAGGACGGGGGCGCGCGACGTCGACGTCGAAGGCCGAAGCGGGTCGGCCATCCGGCGCCCTGGGTCCACGGCGCGCGCTCGATCAGGCGGATTCCAGTGAGATTGGAGCCGCGTCGTCCAGACTTGGACCGAGGGGCGCCGATCCGCCGAGCCCTTCGACCCACGGGACCGGCCGGGAGGCAGCATGAGCGACAGCGGACGTACGACCCAAGCCAGGCCGGGCGCTCGGGTGGTGGTCGTCGACGACCACCCCTTTTTCCGTGACGGGCTGATCCGCGGCCTGCGGCAGAGTGGTCAGATCGAGGTGATCGGCGAGGCCGGGGACGGCCGCGAGGGCCTGGAGCTGATCAGGTCCGCCCAGCCGGACGTCGCCGTGCTGGACTATCAGATGCCCGACCTGGACGGGCTGGACGTGGTGCGGGCGGTGACCCGGGACGGGCTCGGCACCAAGACCCTGATCCTGTCCGCGCTGACCGACAGCGCGGTGGTCTTCCAGGCCCTCCAGGAGGGCGCGAACGGCTATCTGTCCAAGGACTCCCGCCGCGCGCAGATCGTCGACGCCGTGCTCCAGGTGGCCCGCGGCCAGACGGTCGTGCCGCCCGAGCTGACCGCCGGCCTGGCCGACCAGATCCGGCTCCGGGCGCAGCACAGCGGACCCGTGCTGAGCGAGCGCGAGCGGCAGGTGCTGCAGGGATTCGCCCGCGGCCTGTCGATTCCGGAGCTGGCCGCCGAGCTCTACCTCGGCGCGAGCACGGTCAAGACCCACACCCAACGGCTGTACGAGAAGCTCGGGGTCTCCGACCGCGCGGCCGCCGTCGCCGAGGGGATGCGGCGAGGGTTGCTGGAGTGAGCGCCACTCGCGCGTTGCTGGCCGAGCACTCCCGCCGCGGCGCCGGCATCCGCCGGCTGCTGCGGCTGATCCTGGTCGGCTTCTTCGTCGCGGTCCTGATCACCGAGCCGCCGGTGGAGCACCGGATCGTGTGCTGGGTGATCGTGGGCTGCTACCTGGTCTGGACGCTTGCCGTGGGGGCGCTGACCAGAGGCGGGTACGAGCGCGCCGAGCGGCTGTCCTGGCTCGCCCTGTTCGTCGACGTCGCCACCCTCGCCGCCCTAACCCTGATCACCGACAGCTCCGCCAGCGTGTCCTGGACCCCGTACCTGTTGATCAACGGCTTCTTCCTGATCCCGGTGATGGCCGCCGCCCAGCTCAACCCGGTGGTGTGCGTGGTGGTGATCGCGCCGGCCGTGCTGGTCTATCTGGTCTCCGGGCTGCTGATCCGGCACGTGTCGGAGGAGCCGATCTCCTACGTCCTGCTGCGGACCGCGATGCTGGCCTCGGTCGGCCTGGGCGCGATCTTGCTGTCGCGGCTGCAGCGCTCCCGGGTCGAGACCATCGCCGGGCTGCTGTCCGACCGCAACGCCTTGCTGGAGGAGATGGTGACCCTGCAGCAGCGAGAGCAGCGCGACCTGGCCGAGAACCTGCACGACGGTGCATTGCAGTACGTCCTCGGCGCACGCCAGGAGCTCGACGACGCCGTCGACGGCGACCCCGAGGCCGCCGAGCGGATCGATCAGGCCCTCGGCGAGGCCACCCGGCTGCTGCGCTCGACGATGAGCCAGCTCCATCCGGCCGTGCTCGACACGGCCGGCCTGCTGCCTGCCCTGCGCGACACGATCGAGACGTTCCGGGCCCGCGGCCGGTTCCGGATCGAGCTGGACAGCGCGGACTGGGACGACGGGCTGCGCACCGACGCCGACGAGCTGCTGCTCACCACCACCCGCGAGCTGCTGACCAACGTCGTCAAGCACGCCGGCGCGCGCACGGTCCGGATCGGGCTGAGCCGGACGGGCGACACCGCCCGGCTCGTGATCGCCGACGACGGGCGCGGCATGGCCGGCGTGGACCTCGACGCCCGGCTGGGCGAGGGCCACCTGGGCCTGGCCTCGCGCCGGATCCGAATCGAGGCCGCCGGCGGCTCGATCGACTTCGGCCCGGCCGACCCGCACGGCACCGTCGTCGAGGTGCGACTGCCGCTCAGCGCCCGGCCCGTGCGCGCCGTCGCGCCAGCAGCATCCTGATCACGTAGGCCGGTCGCGGCGGCACCCAGCCGAGCTGGCGGGCCAGGCCGAGATCGTCACGGACGGCGTCATGCTCGGCGATCCCGTCGCCGGCGATCCGGAACCAGTGCACCTGCCGCGTGGCGAACGACCGGCCGGTCGCCGGGAAGACGTCGGTGACCGACCCGTCGTCCGGGTCGTGCCCGACGAACGCACCGGTCTGCCGCCCGTACAGGGTCACCCAGGCGATCGCGGTGTCCCCGACCAGCTCGAACCGGTGCAGCTCGAACTCCAGGTCGGTGAACGCCGTCCGGAGCCAACGCACCGTCGCCTGCAGGGCGCCCGGGCCGCGACCGCGCGCGGCCGGCGGCTCGGTGATGGAGCGGTGATTGACGAAGTCGGGCGTGACGTTGTGCTCGGCGAGCTCGAGCCGCCCGGTCTCGATGATCGCGAACTGCTCGCGGACCAGGCGCTCGGCGGTGCCGGCATCGACGGTGGTGGACAACCTTCACTCCTCTCCCGAGCGGCTCTTGCGCCGCTCTGCGGTTCCCCCTATGGTGTCATTATTCATCCGATAAAACTTCGGATCAATGTCGGAGGGAGCAGCAGATGACTGTCGAGATCACCCGGGAGCGTTCGGCGGCGTACGTCGTGCTGGAGCGGATGTTCCAGGAGGGCTTCGCCACCGGCAACGCCGCCGTGGTGGACGAGCTGTGCTCGGCGGACTTGGTGGAGCACCAGTTCGGGCTCGCCGGCGGATCGCCGGCCGAGGCGCTGCAGCATGTCCGCGACGCGATCCGGGACGTCCATCGCGCCGTCCCGGACATCACCTTCACCATCGAGGACTCGGTGGAGTCGGCTGACACGATCTGGGTTCGCGTCCGCGCCCGCGGCACCGCCTCGGGCCCGTTCTTCGGGCCGCCCAGCGGGCGCCGGGTCGACTTCAGGGTGGTCGACATCGCGCGTGTCGTCGATGGCAGGATTGTCGAGCACTGGGGTGTGCCGGATCGGTTCGCCATGCTCGCCCAGACCGGCGTGCTGGCCCGGCTGGGCTGAACGGCCACGACGATGCGCGATCTCGTGACCTCGGACGCGACAGCTGAGGAGCAGACCGTGGGCGAGCAGGCCGGCACGGGGATCGCGGACCCGGTGAGTGTCTGCCGATCCGGGGAGGGCGAGGCCTGGTGGGCGATGGGATCGCTGTTCGAGAGGCTGGTCGGCGCCGAGCAAACCGGCGGCGACCTGGCCGCCATGGTGGTCAGCCAGCCGCCGGGCCTGGCCACCCCGACGCACGTGCACACCCGGGAGTCAGAGGCCTGGTTCGTGCTGGACGGCTCGGTGCTCTATCGCGCCGGTGACGAGCTGGTCTCGCTGACCGCCGGGGACTTCATCTATCTGCCCCGAAACATCCCGCACGCGTTCCGGGTGAGCGGCGACCGGCCGGTCCGCTATCTGGCGATCAGCCTGCCGGGCGCCCTGCTCGACATCTATCGCGACCTCGGCGTACCGGCCGCGGAGCGACGGCTGCCCGACGGAGGGCTGGCCGCCGCCGACGTCGAGGCGTGGAACCGGCTCGCGCCGAGCTACGGTCTGCGGGTGGTCGGGCCGCCGATCCCACCCGGGCCGCCGAGCGCGGGAGGGGGTCCGTTGCCCTGACCTCCACCGACACCGACGCCAACGCCGACGCCGACGACCAGCAGCACTCCCCCGCCCGGCCGCGGCGGACGTACCGCTCACCCCGGCGGGCGGAGCAGGCAGCCGCTACCCGGGCGGCGATCCTGGCTTCGGCGCACGAGCTGTTCGTCGCGAACGGCTATGCCGCGACGACGGTCGCCGACATCGCCCGGCGCGCCCGGGTAGCGGTGGACACGGTCTATGCCACCGTCGGCAAGAAGCCGGACGTGCTGCGCGAGGTGCTGGAGACCGCGATCTCGGGGAGCGACGTCGCGGTGCCCGCCGAGCAGCGGGACTACGTCTTGCGGGTCCGTCAGGCCACCACCGCGGACGCCAAGATCAGGGCGTACGTCGACGGTCTGATCGCGCTCCAGCCCCGGCTGGCGCCGGTCGTGCTGGCGCTGCGCGACGCAGCGGGCACCGACCCCGAATCGGCGGCCCAGTGGCAACGGATCGCCGACCGGCGCGCGCAGAACATGCGGCAGTTCGCGGCGGACCTCCGCGCCACCGGCGAGCTCCGCGAGGACCTGACCGACGATGACGTCGCCGACATCGTCTGGAGCATGAACGGACCGGAGTACTGGACGCTGCTCGTCGGCGAGCGGGGCTGGACCGCGGAGCGCTTCGGCGACCACGTCGTCGACGCCTGGCAACGCATCCTGCTGGCCGCTCCCCGTTCGTCTCGGGCGTCCCGCGGATGAAGGCCGCCGACGCGCACAAGATCGAGGTCCTGCCGGGCCTCGACGGGCCGGACGCGCCATGACCGGGAACCCGTTCGCCCCCGGCGCCGCCTTCCCGCCGCCGGCTCACGACGATCCCCTTCCGCCGGCCCGGATCACCGACGAGGGCGTCCGCGTGCTGTCGGGTGTTCCCTATGCCGATCTTCCCGGCGTACGGCCGCTGGAGCTCGATCTGTACCTGCCGCCCGCCGGTACGGCCGGCACGGGCGCAGCGGTGATCTTCCTGCACGGCGGCGGCTGGCAGCTCGGCAGCCGACGGCTGCTGGGTCCCGCCTATGCGCGCTGGTCACCGAGCGCGCTGGAGCGGATCGCGGTGGCCGGCATCGCCGTGGCCAGCGCCGACTACCGGCTCAGCGGCGAGGCGCGCTGGCCGGCTCAGCTGCACGACGCCAAGGCTGCCGTGCGCTGGCTCCGGGCGCGCAGCGACGAGCTCGGCATCGATCCGGACCGGATCGCAGCCTGGGGCGAGTCCGCCGGCGCGCACCTGGCGCTGCTGCTGGGCCTGACCGGCGATGAGCTCGACGGCTCGGTCGGGGTCACCGGAGGGTCGACCTCTGTTTCCGCGGTCGTCTCGTGGTACGCCCCCAGCGACTTCCTCGCGCTGGCGGCCGACGCCGGGGCGGACCCGACGGCACCGGACAGCCTCGAGGCGCGGCTGCTCGGAGCGCCGTTGAGCAGCGTGCCGGAGTTGGCGCGCCAGGCCAGCCCGATCACGTACGTCCGCCCGGACGCGCCGCCGATCCTGCTTCTGCACGGGCGCGACGACCGGCTGATTCCGTGTGCACAAAGCGAACGGCTGGCCGCTGCCCTCGACGCCGCCGGCGCGCCGGTCGTGTTCGACAGCCTCGCTGGTGCCGATCACACCTGGTTCGGTTCGCCCCACGCGCCGGCCCAGGCGCTCGAGCGCAGCATCGCGTTCCTGCTCGACCCGTGGACCACCGGCGCCTGACTTCGGTCGCCCAGCGGGACGAGCCGGGCCGCCGGCGCGATCACCGACGGCGCGGGTCGACGTGGATCTTGGGGCCGGGCCCCGAGCCCGCCGGGCGGATGCCGGCCAGCACATCTCGGACGCCGTCCAGGCCGACGGTGGCCGCCACCAGCGGTCGCGGGTCCACGGCACCGGAGGCGTAGGCGGCGATCGCGGGGGCAAGTCCCGGCGACCCGGACAAGATCCCGACGGCCGTGACGTCCTTGAGCACCAGTGTCCGGGTGTCGATCATGCTCGGCCGCCCGGCCAGGCCGATATAGACCAGCCGCCCGGCCGGCTCGACCAGGTCGAGCGCGAGCGCCGGCAGGTGGGGGGCGAAGGACGCATCGATCACGGCGTCGTACGGCTCGTCGGGCAGCGAGTCCTCACGCCACACCCGCTGGAAACCCAGCGTCCGGGCGAACGCCGTCGAATCCTCGTCCCGCGCCATCAGGTGGACCTCGGCGCCCGCGGCCCGGAGAAACATCGCGCTGAGCAGCCCGATCGTGCCGGGTCCGAGCACGAGCACGCGGCCGCCCGCCGAGTCGGGGTCGAGTGCCGCCCGCGCGGCCCGCCAGGCATTGCCGCCCGGCTCGACCAGGGCGCCGAGCACGGGATCCAGCCCGTCCGGCAAGAGATGTAGCGACGACGCCGGCACGGCGAGCCGCTCGGCGAGCGCTCCGGGTCGGTCGCCGCGGATGCCGACCTCCTGGCGGTTCTCGCAGACGTGCTGACGGCCGGCGCGGCAACGCCGGCAGGTGCCGTCGCCGAGCATGGTGTCGCCGATCACCCGCCGCCCGATCCAGGACGGGTCGACACCGGCGCACACCTCCACCACCAGCCCCGTCCACTCGTGCCCCAGCCGCAGCGGGTACGTCGTGTCCCCCGACTCCAGATACGGCATGTCGCCGATGAAGAAGTCCACATCGGTCCCGCACAGACCGACCCGGTCGACCTCGACCACGACCTCACCCGGCACCGCGACCGGCGGGGAGACCTCGACGACCCCGCCCGTCCGCGGCCCGGTCAGCTCGAACGCGCGCACCGGACGTCGAAGCGGCGGCAGTTCCCGCGCCCGCCGAGGTCGCTCAGGTCGCGTCTCATCGTGTCCCCTCCCGGACCCTCCTTGTCACGATCACCGCTATTTATCACGTTCGCCGCCGCCGACTCCCACGAGCCCACGCTCCGGTTCGGTCACCGGTGCGAACCCGCCGGGCGCGGGCCGTCGTCGAAGGCGGCCAGGAAGCGGTCGCGGAACTCCTCCATCCGCCACACCGGCGCGTCGTCGGCCGGCCGCAGGCCGGTCGTCCAGCCCCAGGATCCGATCCGGGCGAGCACCGCCGGGTCCTTCGCCACCACGCTGACGGGCACGTCGTGACCGGCCCGATCACCGGTCACCACCGGTGACGGCTGGTGATCGCCAACCAGGATCAGCACCAGGTCGTCACCACCGAACCTGTCGGCGTAGGAGGTCAGCGTCTGCAGCGAGTAGCCGAGCGCCCGGACGTAGTCCGCGCGCACCTGGTCGCGATCGCGGGTCAGGATGGCCTCGGGCGGCAGCGCGGGCGCGGCCATGCCGTCGTAGGCCGAGCCGTCGCCGACGCTCCCCCAGTCGATCAGGGGCGGCACCGGCGTCCAGGGCGCGTGGCTCGAGGTGAGCGGGACGACGGCCATCACCGGCCGATGACCCGGCGCCCGCTCGCTGCGCTCGAACTCGGCAAGCGTGTACTGGTCGGGCATCGCGGACCAGCTGAAGCTCGGTCCGCGGTAGCCGAGATGCGCCTCGTCGTGGACACGCTGATAGCCGAAGAAGCGCGACTCGGGCCACGGCCGGGTGGTGCCGGGCGCGACGGCAGCCGTGCGCCAGCCCGCGCGCGCAAACGCGCCGACGAGGGTAAGCCGGTCGCCGGCCACCAGCTCCCGATAGCGCTGCTGGTTGTCGATCCGGACACCGGAGAGCAGCGTCGACTGGGCCAGCCAGCTGCCACCGCCGGCGGTCGGCGAGGTGAGATAGCCGCTACGCGCACCGATCCCGGCGGCCGCCAGCCGTCGCGTGCCGTCGTCGAGCAGGCCGTCGATCCGCGGCGCGAGTCCCGGGTCCTCGATCGCAGACCGGCCGTAGCTCTCGACGAAGACGAGCGCCACGTCCTTGCCACGCAGGGCGGTCAGCAGTCGGTCCGACGAGACATCGGCGTACGCGTCCGCCGATGCCTCCCGCTCGAACCGGGCCCGGTCGCCTAGGCCCCGGCCGATGCCGACCACCCGCCCGAACGCCATCGCCGACGCGGCGTCGGAGGCGAGCGGCAGATCCGGTTCGAGCCGGACGTCTGCGGACGACAGCAGCAACCAGCCGGCGGTGCCGACGCACACCAGCCACGACGCAGCGGTGCGCCGAGCCACGGCGGCGCCGGCCGCCCGCAGCACCGCGGCGAGCACGCCGGCCACCACGGCGACCATCATCGCCACCGCGCCGATCGCCGCGCCGGCCTGCACCGGCGGGCCGGCGCTCGCGACCAGCAGCCGGACCGCGTCGCCCAGCAGGCCGATGTCGAGGACCGGGTCGAACGGCCGGCCGAGGGCCGCGGAGAAGCCGAGGTCGACCAGCTTGAGAACGGTCAACAGACCCAGCGCCGCCCCGAGCAGCCAGCCGAGGACCCGGCGGGGCGCCGGCGGCAGGGCCAACAGCACGGCGGCACCGAGAACGAGCTCGATCGGTGCGACCACGAACGCCTCGGGCACCAGCCGGTCGAGCCGGTCCGGCAGCACCAGGGCAACGAAGATCACCGCTATCGCCAGCGCGTCCAGCGCAGCCGAGCGGACAGGCAGCCGAACCGACTCGTCGCGCGTCGTCTTCCTCCAGGTCCCGGTCCGACCCTAGACGAGAGATTCCACCTGATGTGTCCGGGTCGGCCGGCGGGCGGGATCCCGACCGGGTCGCGCCCGGTGCGCGCGGTGACTTGCCAGGGTTGGACGGGTTCGGGTCAACTGACCCCCATGACGGCTACCGATTCCGCCGAGCTGCCCGAGCGCCGGGCCGAACGGCTCAAGGAGCGCATCTACGTCACGTTCACCAGCCTCGCCGTGGTGATCGCGATGAGCTCACGCGCCGAGGACCTGACCCCCGGTGCTGCGGCCGTCACGTTGACGATCACCGTCGTCGGAACCCTGCTGGCCGTCTTCGTGGCCGACCTGGTCGCCCACATCGTCGTGCACGCGACGATGCCGGCCCGTGAGGAGCTGGGGCACATGGTGCGAGTTTCGTCCAGTTCGCTCGGCGTGCTGGTGCTGCCGCTGATCTTCATCGGCCTGGCCGGCCTCGGCCGGTGGCACCTGGAACAGGCGATGCGGGCCTCGTCCATCGCGCTCGCGGCGACCTTGATCGTGATCGGCTACCTCGCCGCCCGTCGTCTCCGGCTGCCGTTGCGATCTCGCCTGGTGATCTTGTTCGCCGAGTTCGGCCTGGGCGTCTTGGTGGTGCTGCTCGAGCTGTTGGCGCATACCTACGGCGAGTCGCACTGAGCCGTCCGCGTCCGGGCTCCCAGGGCCCGGGCCCTCCCGATCAGGGTGTCGTCGGGTCGGCGAAGCCGACATCGGCGTTCGTCACCACGCCTTCGTCGAGCTGCACGACCTCGGTGATCATGGACAGCCGACCGTGGGGCAGGTCGCGCAGCTCGCGGCGGAGCAGATAGGGCTCGAAGATCCACCACTGCACCTCCGTCCGGTAGCCGGTGCCCTGCTCCTCGCCGCGCAGTTCGAACCGGTACCGGCCGCAGACCCGGTCGAGCACGGTTCCCTCGCCGTCCGCGCTGAGCTCTTGCTGTCGACCTCGGGCCAGCACCAGGTCCAGCAGTCTCAGCGGGTCCGTGGCGTCCAGCCGCCAGGGATCGTCGTCGCCCTCGACCACCACGGCCTGCCCGGCCGCGCCGTCGACGAAGATCTCGGTCGGGCGGCGCGGGTGCTCGGCGGGCGTCCAGGCGGTCGCGAAGTCCTCCATGCTGCGCGCCGTCCGGCCGAATCCCCGCGGCGCCGTGACGTCGGCCAGGACGTCGGGGAACGGGCGGCCCGCGTGGTCCCGGAGCCGGAAGCGCGGGCCGTCGAGCCACAGTGTCAGCTCGGAGCTGCGGTCCGGGGCGCCGGGCGCGGTGGACTCGCGGCGGAGCCGGATCCGGGCGTTGGGAAGATCGAGACCGTCCATGATCGCCACCTCAGGGCTTCGCGCTGGACTTCAGGTTGTTCGTCAGGGTGGCGAAGTCGTTCAGATCCTTCGCGACCATGTCGTAGCCGCGGCTCTGCGCCGGCAAGCCCTCGGCCTTCAGGTAGTCGAGGTGCTCCCGGCCCATCCCGACGTAGCGCACGCCGCGGGCCACCGCGTCGCGAACGGCGTGCGAGAAGTAGAGGTTGCGCCACTTGCCGAACATGGCGCCCTTCTGGTCGGGCGTGCCGCGCGGCATCGCCTTGAGCTGGTTCCGCTCCGCCTGGGTGATCCCGGTGTCGGCCTCCATCCGGGCGGTCATCGACGCGATCACGGCGGCGGACAGCCGGCTGAGCGCGGGCAACTTCTTCTTGCCCGCGGTGGTGTCGAGCGCATCGCCGAGATAGCCGTCGACGGGCAGCCCCTGGATGAACCCGTCCAGCTCGCCTTTGGTCGCGGCATGGGTCGCGGCGAGCTGCTGGTGCGCCGGTGGCACCGGCGTCTTCGCCTGCTTCAGCTGGTCGACCTCGTCCACGACGTCGGCCGCATAACCCCAGGCGATCTTGAGATAGCGCTGCAACGGCTGACCGACGTACCCGCCGGGCTTGAGGTCGTCCAACGACTTGGCCCCGTCTGCGTACGGCTGGAAGATCACGAAGGCGAACCCGATCTTGGGAAACAGCGACTCGCCGCCGAACTGGCGCTTGTCGGCCACTTTGTCCACACCGAACGCCTTGAACCGGTCTGCGTTCTCGGTCTCGTACGCGGCCCTCATGCCGGGCCGGCTGCTCAGGTCGTCGGTCGCGAACGGCTCGTAGGTGAAGCTCTTCGAGCCGACCGCAGGCGCCACGTGCTCCATCGTGACCAGCGTATGGTCCTCACCCAGCAGGTTCGTGCCGCCCGGCGCGAAGCGGACCCAGGTGCCCGGGCTGCCGGACGTCGCCGGCAGGTTGCCGAGGTAGTCGGTCTTGCCGGCCGCGTGGTCGGCGAACTCACTCATGCTGCCGTAGTCGCGGACGACGTTGTCGGTCGTGAAGGTCTTCATCCGGGCGTCCAGCCCGGGCTCGTCCGGCTTGACCTGGGCCGCGGAGACCCAGGCCCACCGCTGGATCGTCACCGGCGGGATCGGCCCGGCGGCGCCGGACGGGTCCTCGACCAGCCGGCAGACCGCGCGGTTTCCGGCCGCTCGTTGCAGCGCGGCGACATCGCCCGGCGCGTGTCGCAGCCGGGGATCCGCGACCGCCGAATCGTCGAGCGGATCCGGATCGGACCGGCGCAGGACGTGCGGAATCCACTCCTGCGGTTCGGCCCGACGCTGCGGCATCCCGTACCTCACCTGAGGGAAGCGATTCGACTGGCAGCCTAGCCATCCGGGCCGGAGAATCCTTGCCCCAAAGTGCCGCCCTTCGGGCAGGCCGCGGGGATCAGCTCGCGGCCGGGTCGCCGGCCAGCGCGAGCAGGTCGTCCAGGGCCGGCAGGAAGTAGTAGGCGCCGGTCTCCGCCGAGCTGTAGCGCGTCAGTGCGTCGCGCGGCTGTCCGTCCACTCCTGCCATTCGGCGCAGCATCTCGTGCAGAACCCGCTGGTCGGCGCACAGGCCGACGAACATCGTTCCGTGCCGGGTGACCGACCCGTAGGCGAGGTTGCGCCGCACGATCTTGCCGACCTCGTCCTGATCGGTCCGGGCCGCGTGCGCGGTCTCCGGCTTGTCCGCCAGTTCGATGCTGTCGCTCTTGGTCCGCCCGATCACTCGCTCCTGCTCGGCGACGTCGAGGTCGCGCCAGGACGGGTCGTGCGGCCACCGCTGGAGCAGCAGCACGCTGCCACCCGCGCCCGGGCGGCCCGGCGGCACCAGGGCGACCGACGGGATCTCGACCAGGGACGGGTTCTCCGTGCCGTCGACGAACCCGGTCAGGTCGCGGTGGTGTTGATAGCTCCATCCCTCGGACTCGTCGGAGACGACGGCGACGTCGGCCAGCCCGCGCACCGCCGCGCCGGCACTGTCGAAGACGACGTCACGGCTGCCGCCGGCCACCCACAGCAGCAGGTCGTGCTGGATCGCCGGCATGGTGAAGCCGTCGTCGCCGACCACCGGCTGATCGAAGCCGGTCAGCCCGTCCGGGCAGGAGGCCGGTGAGAGCTCGCGCCAGACCTCCGGCCGGAAGCCGATCACGACCGTACAGCCGGCGCCGGTCATCACGGCCGCGTCGACCGCCTCGACGGCGGCGACCAGGGCCGCGGTCGGGACCCCGGCCCGTCGATCGAGCTCCAGGTAGGCGTGACTGGTCGTCCCGAAGGCCAGCACACCCAGCTGCGGTCCCGCCGCGTCGCCCATCACGTCCTCCACAGCTCCCGTCGAACCGGTTCCGACCCGGTCGAAATCCGGTCAGCAGGCTAGCGGGTCCACGCGGCAGCGGGCACCATGAGTGGGACGGGGTCGCGTTGTCGACCATCAGCGACCGGCGACGGGCGGCACCGGGCGAGTGGAAAGATCGGTGATCATGAGCGCCAGCGAGGACATCGGCGAGTCGTCTTTCTCCGTGAAGAGCCCGTACGGCCGGCGTGCGGTCGCCCTGTCCGTGGCGGCGGCGGTCGGCGGCTTCCTGTTCGGCTTCGACTCGTCGGTGATCAACGGTGCGGTCGACTCGATCCAGCGCGACTTCGCCCTCAACGACGTGGTGACCGGTCTCGTGGTCGCGATCTCGTTGCTCGGCTGCGCTGCGGGCGCCGTACTGGCCGGGAACCTGTCGGACCGCTGGGGCCGGCTGCGAGTGATGTTCATCGGCGGCATCATGTTCTTCGTCAGCTCGCTCGGTGCCGCGTTCGCGTTCGGCGTCTGGGATCTCGCCCTGTGGCGGGTGATCGGCGGCCTGGGCATCGGCACCGCATCGGTGATCGCGCCGGCCTACATCGCCGAGATCGCACCCCGTCAGATCCGTGGCAGCCTGGCCTCGCTGCAGCAGCTCGCCATCACGATCGGCATCTTCGTCGCCCTGCTCAGCGACGCGCTCTTCGCCAACGCTGCCGGCGGCGCGGACAACGAGCTGTGGTTCGGCCTGGAGGCCTGGCGCTGGATGTTCCTGGTCGGCGTCATCCCGGCGGCGGTCTATGGGTTGCTGTCGTTCACGCTGCCCGAGTCGCCGCGATACCTGCTCGCCAAGGGACGCCGCGACGAGGCGCGCTCGATCTTCGCCCAGCTGGTGCCACCGGTCGACCTCGACCACACCGTCCGCGACCTGGAGACCGCGATCGAGACCGACCGCGCCAACGCGGGCGTGTCGCTGCGGGGACCGGTGCTGGGCCTGCAGCCGATCGTCTGGGTCGGCATCATCTTGTCGGTCTTCCAGCAGTTCGTCGGCATCAACGTGATCTTCTACTACTCGACCACGCTGTGGCAGGCAGTCGGTTTCTCCGAGTCGGACTCGCTGCTGACCAGCGTGATCACCTCGGTCACGAATGTGCTGGTGACCCTGGTCGCGATCTTCCTGGTCGACCGGGTCGGCCGCAAGCCGATCCTGCTGACCGGGTCGGTGATCATGACCATCTCGCTCGGGCTGATGGCGGTCGCGTTCGCCTTCGCCGGGGTCGGGCCGGACGGCGCGGTGCTGCTGCCCCAGCCTTGGGCCACCGTGGCGCTGATCGCGGCGAACGCTTTCGTCGTCGGCTTCGGGGCGTCGTGGGGTCCGCTGGTCTGGGTGCTCCTCGGCGAGATCTTCCCAAGCCGGATCCGCGGCAAGGCACTCGGCGTCGCCGCGATGGCCCAGTGGCTCGCGAACTTCCTGATCACGCTCACCTTCCCGGCCATGAGTGCCTGGTCGCTGCCCCTGACGTATGCCATGTACGCCCTGTTCGCCGCCCTGTCGTTCGTGTACGTCCTGTGGCGGATCCCGGAGACCAAGGGGATGGATCTGGAGCAGACCGAGACCCTGTTCACCGAGCGGGCGCACCGGCACGCGACGGCCTGATCCGGTCACCGCTCGAGCGGGCAACCCCGATCCGCACAGAGTCCGCCCGCGATGACCTGGCTGGCCGTCCTGCTCTCGGTGGGCTCGGCGCTGGTCGGCGCGGTCGGCATGGTGTTGCAGCAGTCGGAGGCGGCGTCGGTCGGCGACCGCGGTCTCGGTCTGCTCAGGGCGATGCTCGCCCGGCCGCGATGGTTGCTCGGCTATGGACTGGGCGTGCTTGCCGTCGCGCTGCAGGCGTGGGCACTCTCGGTCGGTGCGTTGCTGGTGGTCCAACCGGTGGGCGTAACCAGCCTGCTGTTCGCGCTGCCGCTGGCGGCCCGGTTCGCCGGCCGGTCGATGACGACCGGCCAGTGGGTGCACGCCGGCGTCCTGACCGCGGCCCTGGCGGCCTTCGTGCTGATCGGACGACCGTCGGACGGGCAGCCGATCCAGCCCTGGTCGAGCTGGCTCGTCATCGTCGGTCCGGCGCTC
Organism: Microlunatus ginsengisoli; assembly: GCF_039537205.1. NCBI lineage: Bacteria > Bacillati > Actinomycetota > Actinomycetes > Propionibacteriales > Propionibacteriaceae > Microlunatus > Microlunatus ginsengisoli. The sequence continues at coordinate 109,749 of NZ_BAABAB010000028.1, forward strand.
GGCGTCGTCGTGGCCCTGTGCCTGCTGGGTAGACGCGTTCGGGGTACGCGGCGCGCGCTGCTGCTGGGTCTCGGCACCGGGATCATGTTCGGCATCCAGGCCGCGTTGTCGAAGTCGGTGCTGACGATCGGCACGAGCGGTGGAGTCCAGCTGCGAGCGGTGGCGACGAGCTGGGAGCTGTATGCCCTGCTGCTGATGGCCGTCGCGAGCGTCGCACTGCAGCAGGTCGCCTTCCAGGCGGCGGCGCTGTCAGCGTCCCAACCGGCGATCACCGTGATGACTCCGATCTCCGCCGCCGTCTGCGGGGTGCTGATCTTCGGCGAGGGCCTGCACACGTCGCCGGCCGGCTGGGTGGTGGTCGCGGTGGCGGTGCTGGCGATGGGCTGGGCCACCGTCGGGCTCGCCCGATCCAGCTCCGCCCGTCCGGCGGTGCGGCCGCCGATGACTCGCCCACCGGCGGTCGCCCGGGAACCGAACCGGTGATTCGGCGCATCGGACGGGGGCGGCGCAGGCTTCGTCCCTGCCGCCTCGGCTGTCACCCGCGGATCCACGTCTCCCTTGCCCCGGGGCCGACCGGTGAGGCGGGCTTGTCGGCACGCTCGGACCGCACGCCGATGCGCCGGGTCAGGGAGGTTCGGGGTCAGGGAGGTTCGGTGTCGGGGAGTGGTGGTGTCGTGGTCCAGTTCTTGCTGGCGATGCGGGGGTGGATGATCGGGCGTTGGGCACGGTCGATCCATTTTGGTGGGGTCCAGGCGGGGAGGCCGTCGGTGGTGATCCGGCAGTGCCAGCCGCGGCGTTGGAAGTTGTGGTGGTGGTAGCGGCAGACCAGGGTGAGGTTGGTCAGGTCGGTCGGTCCGCCGTCGGTCCAGGGGATCACGTGGTGCCGTTCGCACCAGTGGGGGTCGACATCGCAGCCGGGGAAGGAGCAGCCGGCGTCGCGGGCGTAGAGGGCGAGGGTTTGGGCGGGTGTGGCGAGCCGGCGGGACCGGCCGAGGGTGAGGATGTCGCCGGTGGAGCCTCGCAGGCACCAGGCGATGCCGGCCTGGTCGGCGAGTTCGATCACCTGGTCGGCGGGGACGGGGGTTCCGTCGGTGAACCGGCCGCTTCCGATCCGGGTGGCGAGATCGTCGGCGTCGATGGTGATCAGCACCGTGGTCGGGATGCCGCCGGTGTCGGGCAGGGTGCCGGATCGGAGCAGCCGATCGCAGACCTGTCCGAGGGCGTCGTGCAACCGCTGCGGCCGGGTCCGCGGGTCCGGCTCCACCTCACGCCGCCCCGACCCGCCGTCGACTTGCCCGAATCCGCCGGCACCGGCGCCGGGCACACCTGCAGACGAGCCGTCGGCTCCCGCCGCGCCCGTCGCCGAGCCGTCGGCGCCGGTCGGCCCGGCCCCGCCGGCTGGGCTGCCGGTGAGGCAGATGCTGGTCGGTTGGCTGGTGGCGAGGGAGTCGAGGACGGTCTTGAGTTTCTGCCCGACCTCGGGGGTGAGCCGGAACTCGCCGCGGAACGATCCGTCCTTGACGGCGCGGAGGTGGAAGAACCGCCGGGTCTGGTGGTGCTCGTCGTTGGGCACGGTGCCGTCCGGGTCGATCGCCTCCACCACCCGGACCGCCAGCCGGCGCAGATCCTCCGGCCCGACATCGGCGGCGGCCGACACCAGGATCTGCTCACCCGCGGCCACGTCGGCCGGGTCGAACCCGGCCCCGTCGACCTGGCGGAGCGCGGTATCGATCACCGCGACCTGCTCCGGCGTCACCCCACCCGTACGCTGCGCCGCGGCCAGCACCGGCCGCCGCGGCCCGAGTGGTTCACCCGTCATCGACAGCCGCGGCCCGAGCTGCTCGGCCGCCCGGACCCGCCGGGCCGCCTCCCCAGTCGAGATCCGCAATGCCGAGGCCAGCACCCGCACCAGCGAGCGCTGACACAACCGTGCCGGCAGATCCGCCTCCACCGCGTGCCCGATCAGGGCGTGGTCGACCAACGCGACCCGGTTCCGGACCGCCTCCACCTCCTGCGCGAACCCGACCAACTCATCCGGGTCGAGATCGACCAACGCGCCGTCGTCGACCAGCTTCACCAGATGATCCAGAGCGGTCGAGAACCCGTCCAGGGCATGCCGCAGCGGCGACGCCACGTCAGCATCGACGACCCCACCCCCGACTCCCATGCAGCCATTCTAGTCGAACACACGTTCGGAAACAAAGACCACCGCGCGATCACTTCTGTGATGTCTCAGGACACGGGTGACAGTTCTGGATCAGGAGATCGGCGAGGGTTGTGTGTGTCGGGACGTGAGTGACGCTCCGACAGGCTCAGCACTCCAGACGCATGATCACGCGATCGTGCGTGGGCTGCTGCACCCGCCGAAAGCCGACGCGCTCGAACAGCCCCTCACGACCCACATGCGCGTCCGACGGCCTCCTGACGCCCTTCGCCAAGGGCCAGGCCTCGATCGCCGCGGCTCCCGCGTCGCGAGCGAGCTCGACGGCCCCGCGCAGCATCGGGAGCACCGCGTACGCCGACATGTGGTGCCCGGCCGAGCGCGCGACCGGGGGTACGATGGTGCAGGGGATCAGCCAGGTGTCCTCGTCCTCGTCGCGCGGGCGGTCGACGATGAGCCGGCTCCGCCCGCTCAACGCCGCGACGTAGCGGATCCGCGGCCCGCAGGCGCACCAGCCGACCGGCTGACCGGCGTGGACGGCCACTACTCCCATCGGCTGGTCCTGGGTCACGGCCAGGCTCTCGAATCTCCGCCGGTTGCCGCCGCCGTACCAGCCCGCCGCGAACTGCCACGACGTCGAGCAGAACGCCGTGCACCAACAGTGACGCGTGGATCGGAAGACCTCGAACAGCTGTCCCAGGAGGTTGAGGTGATCCGGGCCGACGGGCAGGATTTCGAGCTCCGCTGCGGATTCCATCGCTGTCCGACCCGCAATTGCTCAGCCGGCGTGCATCCGGAGATCGCGGGCGAATCGGTCGCCGAGCTCGATCAGCGCGTCCAGCTCCGGGTGTCTGACGATGATCATTCCGTCGGAGAGCAGGGTGGCCCGCCAGTCGCGGCGGTGCGCACCGACCGGCAACAGGTCGAGCACGCACACGTTGTCGCGATACCGCGCCAACAGCCCGTCCAGGCCCTCGATCCGGGTGATGTGGCCCGATCCCTCGGCCCGCTTGAAGATGCTCGCGGCGTTGTACGCCTTCACCAGCGGCTCGGGGGTCGCGCCGACGACCGCCTCCGCCCAGGTCCGGAACAGGTCGCCATCGGTGGAGTAGTTCATCACGTCGACGGTCCGCGCGCCCGGGGGCCGCGCGCCGATCTCGCCGAAGACCACCTCGCCGTCGTCCTTGCGATACCACTCCATGTGGGTGAAGCCGGCCTGGAATCCCAACGCCTGCAGGACCGCCCGTCCCATCGCCCGGCCCTCGGCCAGCCGATCACTGTCGATGTCACGCAGCGCGACGGTCATCGGGCTGATCCACTCGTGGCTGCGCGCCTGCAGGGGCCGGGGTCGATACCAGCAGATGTTCTCGAACACGACGTCCCCACCGCCGCACACGGTGTCGTAGGTGAACTCCTCGGCCTCGATGAACTCCTCGACGCTGAGCACGTCGACGTGTCGCACCATCGGCAGCACGTCGCTCAGCTCGGCCGCCGAATCGACCCGGAACGTGTCGGCGGATCCGGCCCCGGCGATCGGCTTGATGATCAACGGATAGCCGATCCGTTCGGCCGCCTCCCACACTCCTTGCACGGTGGAGGTGCTGGCATGTCGCGGGGTACGGATGCCGGCCGCATCCAGCACCTGCTTCATAAGCTCCTTGTCCCGGAACGGCAGTGTCTGTTCGACGGTCATCCCGGGCAGGCCGAAGGACTCTCTGATCCGGGCCGCAAGCACCATGTACGGCTCCCACAGGCACTCGACTTGATCAATGCTCGCGTGCCGAGCCAGCCCGTGCAGCGCAGCCAGCACCGCGCCCTCGTCGGCCAGTGAGACGTGCTCGTAGTGCGCCAGATGATCACGAGCCTCCGCCGGCAGCGCCTCGACGGGCTGGTCGCCGATCCCGATCACCGACACGCCGGTGCGCGCCAGCGCCCGGGTGAAGTACGCCATCTCCAACGGAAAGCCCGGCGACACCATCACGACATTGGTCATGAGGTCCTCCCGGTCCGACGATTCGCGCAGACGCTTCGGATACCGACGCTCATCGTCACAAGACCTCCTCGAGCTCGACCCGGAGTCCGGTGATGATCCGGTCCAGCGCCTGCCGGACGACGGCGGTGTCGGTATGCCGGACGGTGACGAACCCCTCCCCCTCGTACGACGTCGACGCGGGTTGCCCAGGCCGCGGCAGCCGGGCGTCCACCACCAGCTCACCGATGTCGTGTTGCACCTCGTCGACGCCGTGCACGGTCCGGACCACGCCACGGCCCATTCCCCGCAGATACGCGGTGCCGGTCGCGAAGATCCGATCCGGCGGCTCGAACCGGTCGAGCAGCACCAGCTCGGCCCACAGCGTGTAGAAGTCGACCCCGTGGCTGAAGCCGATCATGGATGCCAGCTGGGCGCCCGGCGGGCGGGCGCCGACCTCTGACACCGCGACCGAACCGTCAGGCCGCTCGAACCACTCCATGTGCGTGAAGGCCGTGTCGACCCCGAGAGCGCGCAGCGCCGCCGGGCCGATCTGCTTGATCGCGTCGTACTCGGCACCGCCGATGTCTCGCGGCAGCAGCACCGTCCACTGCACCCAGGGCGTGCGCAGCACCTCTAGCGGCGGCGGCTGGTAGTCCGAGATCGACGACCACAACGTCTCGCCGCCGACGGTCACGCTGTCGAAGGTGTGCTCGCGTCCGGTCAGGAACTCCTCCAGCAGCCAGATCTCTGCCGGGTTTGCGCGGGCGGCCCCGAGCCAGGAGGCGAAGTCGGCCTCGGTGTCGAGCCGGTACGTCGCCTTGGCACCGGCACCGTCCGGCGGCTTGGCCACCAGCGGCAGGCCGACCTCGGCCAGGAAGTTCGTGGCTTCCTCGGTCCGTGACACCAGCTGGTGGCGGGCACACGGCACGCCGGCGGCTCGCAGCACCGACTTCATTCGCGACTTGTCCCGGACGTTTCGTGCCACCTCCGCGGTCATCCCCGGAATGCCGAGCGCGTCGCGCACCTCGGCCAGTGGCACCTGCAGCTGCTCGAGTGCGCCGATCAGCCGCTCGACCGGGCCGCCGAGCTGCCCGGCCAGACCGCGGACGGCGTCGGCGATCTGTTGCGGATCGAGGGCGTCCTCGACCCGCCAGTGCCCGGCCAGCGCCTCCCGTAGCTCGGGCGACAGCCGATCGACCGGCTCGGTGGTGATCACGCCCAGTCGTACGCCGGGGATCCGGGCCGCGCAGAGCACGAATCGTGCGGTGGCCTCGAGCAGATAGGGAGCGACAAAGGCGGCGACGACCATAGCCGGAGGCTATCGGTCGCGGCGCCCGCTGTCGCCGGTCCCAGCCCGGTCCCCGGTGCGGAGACCTATGCCGGGGTCGACGCCGCGTGCGCCAACCGCTGCACCAGATCGTCGTCGACCTCGTCGAAGAAGCCTCCCACCACGTTCTCCACCTCACCGAATCCCTCGGCACAGAACAGGATCGGCTGATAGTGGGTGATGTCGTAGGTCTGCACACCCATCCGCGCGACGTCGAGCGGTCGCAGGTCGGCGTCGGCCACCTGCTGGATCTCGCCGTAGGACGACAGCAGGCCGGCGCCGTAGCTGCGCACCTCCCCCTTCTCCCGGAGCACACCGAACTCCAGGGAGAACCAGAACACCTTGGAGATGAACTCCAGCGCCTCCTCGGTCTCGACCCGGCGAGCGGCCTCGCCGGCGGACCGATAGACCCGGGCGAACCGGTCGTGGGCGAGGCAGTTGCCGTGCCCGACTACCTCGTGCAGGACGTCCGGCTCGGGGGTGTAGAGGGGCACCGAGTGGTGCCGGACGTACTGGGTGGAGTGGAAGACTCCGTCGGCCAGCGACCCGTAGAACTGAAGCAGCGGAACCAGTCCGGCGGCCGGGACATAGCCGAAGCCGGTCAGCGGCCGAAGCCGCTGGTTCACCTCGGACAACTGCGGGATGTGATCCTCCGGCAGCCGCAACCGCTGCTTGCCGTCCAGATAGAGCGCGCTGGCATGCCGCTCGTGCAGCCGGTGCAGTTCCCGGCAGACCACCCGCCAGACCTCGTGCTCGGCGTCGGTGTACGGCGCCACCGGAATCGGGTCGCCCGGTTGCCACTCCATCGCCAGCGTCGCCAGCGCATTGCGCCGCGCCCGGTATTCAGGGTCGGACGCTCCGGGGTGGTCGTGGTCGAGATGGACCGTCGCCTCACCGGTCTCGGACCGGGTGACGGGTGCGTAGAGCTGTGCCTCTTCGAACATCTCTCCTCCTGACGGTGTGGGCCAGTGTCCGGATGTCGCCCGACGGGTGCGCGGCGCGGCGTCCTGGTGGTCCCGCCAGCCAAGGGTTGCTGGCCGGCGGCTCGGGAGCCTGCGTGCCGGGCCCCGATCCAAGGGTAGGCCGAGGGTCCGGGCCCGGTCAGCCGGAACGACGGCGCCGGGTCCGGATTCCGGTTGGCCCGGGACCCGCGCGCACCGGCGTCCACCGCTGGCGACAGACTCTGATGATGCTCCTGGATCTGGCCGACAGGGTCGTCATCGTCACCGGCGCCGGACGCGGCATCGGTCGCGCGATCGCCGAGTCGTTCCTGCGCGAACGATCGCGGGTGGTGATCTCCGACGTCGACGCCAAGGCCGTCTCCTGGTTCGACGACGCCCGCCGAGCCGCGGACGTCACCGGCGACGCCCGGGTCTGCGACGTCCGCGACAGCGCCGCGGTGGATGCGTTCGTGGCCGACGTCGCGGGGCGGTTCGGTCGGATCGACGTCCTGGTTAACAATGCCGGCGTGATGGGCGACGGGCTGGTCGAGGAGATCGACGACGAAGCCTGGAACCGCTGCTTCGACGTGAATGTCGGCGGGACCTTCCGGATGTGCCGGGCGGTGGTGCCGATCATGAAGCGGCAGAACGCGGGAAGGATCGTCAACGCGGCATCATTCGCCGCGATCGTGCCCGGCATCGGCAGCGCCGCCTACGCCGCCTCGAAGGCCGCCGTGGTGCAGCTGACCCGGACGCTCGCCGGTGAGCTCGGGCCGTGGAACGTGACCGCGAACGCGTACGCCCCCGGGATGATCCCGAGCGGCATCAACACGTTCGCCCAGATGAGCCCGGCCGAGCAGGACCGGCTGCTGGACACCCTGACCCTGCGCCGCTGGGGCACGGCCGAGGAGGTCGCCGACCTGGTCTGCTTCCTGGCCAGCGACGCCGCCCGCTACATCACCGGCACGCTGGTCGACGTCAGCGGCGGCAAGCTGGCGACCCAGCTCCCGCAGCGGGCGTACGAGATCGCCGGGTTGCGCCGATGACGGACAAGACCGACACGACCGGCACGACCGGTACGTCCGGCACGACCGGTACGTCCGGGGCCGGGCGCGTGCTCTGGGTCACCGGGGCCGGCAGCGGGATGGGCCGGGCGGCCGCGGTGGCCGCAGCGCCGCACCGCCGGATCGCGCTGAGCGGCCGGCGGCGGGAGCGGTTGGAGGAAACGGCCGAGCTCGTCGCGAGGGCCGGTGGTGAGCCGCTGGTGCTGCCGCTGGACGCGCGCGATGCCGGCGCGGTGGGCGCGGCTCACGCCCGGATCGCCGCGACCTGGGACGGGGTGGACGATCTGGTCCTGTCCGCGGGCGTGAACACGCCACGGCGCACCTGGGCCGACCAGTCACTCGCCGAGCTGGAGGACGTGATCAGCACCAACCTCGTCGCGGTCGCCCGGCTGGTCGATGCCGCCCTGCCGGACCTGCGCCGCCGGGGCGGCGGTCAGGTCGTGGTCGTGTCCTCCTACTCCGCCTGGCGCTTCACCCCCTACGCCGGGGTCGCCTACAGCGCCAGCAAATCCGCCCTCGCCTCGCTCTGCCAGACGATCAACGCACAGGAGGCGACGCACGGGGTCCGGGCCTGTCACCTGTGCCCGGGCGACGTGGACAGCGACTTTCTCGAGCTTCGGCCGGTGGTCCCGCCCGCCGAGGCTCGCGCCGCCATGTTGACCCCGGACGATGTCGCGCGCAGTGTGCTGTTCGTGCTCGACGCGCCCACGCACGTGCGGATCGACGAGCTGGTGATCAGCCCCCTGTCGCAGGCGTGAGGAGGGTGCGCGCCGCAGACGTGACGAACGTGCGCGCCGCCGGCGCCCGTCGGCTGCGCAGCTGGCGCTGGTCGGCGCCGGCGGTGGCGATGACCGCATGGGGCGGCAACCACTTCTCGCCACTGCTACTGATGTATCGCCGGGTCGAGGGCTACAGCAGCGTCCAGGTAGACCTGTTCTTCGCGTTCTATGTGCTCGGCCTGATCCCCGGCTTCCTGGTGGCCGGCCCGTTCTCCGACGAGCACGGCCGCAAGCGGCTGGTCACCGTCGCGCTGCTGCTCGGCATCCTCGGCAGTGTCGTCCTGGCGTTCGGCGGCTCCAGCGCGGTCCTGCTCTGCCTCGGCCGGTTCGTCAGCGGCCTCAGCGTCGCCGTGGCGATGGTGGTCGGCACCTCCTGGATCAAGGAGCTCTCCACCGACGCCGAGCCGGCCACCCGAGCGCGGCGGGCCTCGCTCACCCTGACCGCCGGCTTCGGTCTGGGCGCGGGCGTTTCCGGTGCACTGGCCCAGTGGGGACCGGCACCCACCCTGCTCCCCTACGCCGTGCACATCGCCTTGTCGCTGGTCGCGCTCGCGCTGCTCGTCCCGGCCGGCGAGACCCGCGTCCCGGTCGACGGACAATCCCGTCGGTTACTCGCGGACCTGAGGATCCCCGACCGCGGGCGACACCGGTTCTTCGGCGTCGTGCTGCCGATGGCGCCGTGGGTGTTCGGTGCGCCCGCGCTGGCCTTCGTGGTCGGTCCCGCGCTGATCTCGCGCGAGCTCGGTGCCGACCAGGTCGGCTTCGCCACCTTGGCCGCGGTGGTCGCCCTCGCCTCGGGCGCCGCCGTGCAGCCGTTGGTTCCGGCGATCGGGCGGCTGACGGGCGGGCGCCAGGCGGTGGTCGGGCTGGTCGTCCTGGCGATCGGCTGTGTGCTGCTGACAGTCGTCGCCCGGCTCGGCTCGGCGCCGCTGGCGGCGGTCGCCGCCGGACTGCTCGGGATCGCGTACGGCATCTGCATCGTCGCCGGTCTGGTGGAGGTGCAGGCGATGGCCGACCCGCACAGCCTGGCCGGTCTGACCGGGATCTACTACTCGCTGACCTACCTCGGTTTCGCGCTGCCGGTCGTGCTGGCCGCGCTGTCCCATCTGGTCGGATATCCGTATCTGCTGGCCGGCTTGACCCTGGTCTGCCTGCTCTGCGCGGTCGTGGTGGCCCGCAACCTGCGGGTCGACCGGCCGTGATCTCGTCGGGTCGGCTCCGGACCGGGGACGGTCCGCGACAGCCGCCGAACCGGGCCGGCCGAGGCGGTCAGGACGATGCCAGCCCGTCGACGATGGTGGCGATCCGGCGCTGCCGGGTCTCCGCGCGCTTGGCCGAGGCGACCGACTCGGCGCGCTCCCGCTGCAGGCTGTAGGAGAGGGCGTCGAACGCCTCCCGGGCGCCCGGGCTGGCGGCCAGCGCCGCCGCGAGATCGTCAGGCAGCTCGACCGTGCGGGGCGCGGTGTCGAGCTCGAGCACGACGGCCACGAGATCGCCCGCCGCGACCCCGGCCGCGGACCGGTTCTCCGCGCTCAGCGGCAGCATGGATGTGCCGCCGTACACCGCGATCGTGCTGCGATAGGTGTGCGGGCCGATGGTGACCCGGACCTTCGGCTTCTTGCCGGAACCGAGTGCCTCGACGACCTCGGTCGGCACCCGGAAGCCGGTTGCGGTCTTGCCGTTCAGCTCGATCGTGGTCTGGAACCGGAATGTCACCACGTCATCCAAACAGACCGAACCCGGGTGGCGGGGTGCCACTCGGGTTCTGGTCGGTGTTGCTGGGTTCAGTTGTGCTGCCGGGTTCAGTCCTCCTGCGAGGCTTGGCCCGCGCTCAGTTGCCACCGCCCATGATGTTGCTGCCACTGGCGATCATGTTGGTCAGCGCGGCCTGG
>NZ_BAABAB010000029.1:0-54693 GCF_039537205.1 Microlunatus ginsengisoli
GGGCGGGGTGCGGAGTGCCGCCTCGCCGGGTGGGCGGGGTGCGGAGTGCCGCGTCGCCGGGTGGGCGGGGTGCGGAGTGCCGCGCCGACAGCTGGGCGGGGTGCGGAGTGGGTCTCGGGCGGAAGGGCGAGGCCCACGGAGCGGGCACACTCCAATCCTCACTCGCGAAATGCGTCGTTGCGGCGGGACCCAGCCGGCCGGCAATCACGATCTCCCGCGGGTCGCCGGGGTCCCACGCGCCGACGCCTTGGCCGCGCTGACGGACGAAGGGCGCGCCTCCGTGTGACGAGGGCGCGCCCCCGTACGACAAGGGTGTGCCGACGTACGGAAGGGTGACGGTACGAAAGGCGTGCCGACGTACGAAGCGTGCGCTGAGGCGGATCAGCTGCAGGCGGCGATCATCGTGCGGGCGATGGCCCGGTCGACCACGTCGATGACGTCCTCCACGCGGCGTCCGGGCTCGTCGTTCCACCCGGTGACCACCCGCAGATGGTCTCGCCGCTGCTCGTGCGGATAGATCCGTCCCGGCGGGAACGACCCGTGGCCCAGCCGCTCGTGCACCGCCTCGTGCAGCTCGTCGACGCAGTGCCAGGCGTCCTCGATCGAGGCCGCCGTGTCGGGGTTCTCGGCCAGCCGCAGAATCGCGCCGACCACACAGGTGGCGCCCACCTGCGCGCCGGAGGAGACCAGGTCGAACGCCTCCGCGGTGCTCACCGGCCGGGTCCGCCCGCCGCCCGCATCGACGGCGAACCAGGCCCCACCCGTCCAGCCGCCCCCGATCAGCGCCGCCCGGGTCTGCTCCAACAGATCGCGGGTCCGATCCAGTCGGCGCAGCCGGTCCTGCTCGGGCGTGAGCCCGGGCGAGGGGATGTGGTCGGGTGCGTGCGGCGGCCACAGCGTGGTACGGGCACGATCGAGCAGGACCCGCCACGCGGGACCGGCCTGGCGCTGCGACGTCGAGTCGGCCATCGACAACTCCCGGGGAGTGCGGCGTTCACCGCCAGCATGCGTCGCCGAAACGTCCGGCGCAAGAGGCCCCTCCCACCGGCCGCCCGGGTCCGGTAGCGTCTCGACATGAGCAAGCACTCCGGTCATCACAAGCCGCACAAGATCGCCAACGATGTCTACGAGGCCGAGCTGTTCCGGATGCAGGCGGAGCTGGTGAAGGTCCAGGAGTGGACCCGGACCACCGGCGCCCGGATCGTGGTCGTCTTCGAGGGCCGGGATGCCGCCGGCAAGGGCGGCACGATCAAGCGGATCAGCGAGTACCTGAGCCCGCGCGTCGCCCGGATCGCCGCGCTCCCCGTGCCCACCGAGCGGGAGAAGGGCGAGTGGTACTACCAGCGCTACATCGCTCACCTGCCGGCCAAGGGCGAGATGGTGCTCTTCGACCGATCGTGGTACAACCGCGCCGGGGTGGAGAAGGTGATGGGTTATTGCACCCCGGTCGAATACACCCGCTTCCTGCGGCAGACGCCCATCTTCGAGCAGATGCTGATCGACGACGGGATCCTGCTCCGGAAGTACTGGTTCTCGGTCTCCGACAACGAGCAGCTGAAGCGTTTCCGATCCCGGCTGAGCGACCCGGTCCGGCGCTGGAAGCTCAGCCCGACCGACCTGGAGTCGATCCACCGCTGGGAGGACTACTCCCGGGCCAAGGACGAGATGATGGTGCACACCGACACCCCCGCCAGTCCGTGGTTCGTGGTCGAGTCCGACGTGAAGAAGCACGCCAGGCTGAACATGATCGCCCACCTGCTGTCGACGATCCCCTACACCGACGTCCCGATGGCCGAGGTCAAGCTGCCCAAGCGGCTGGAGTCCACCACCAACTACCGCCGCCCGCCGCGGGAGCTGACGACCTACGTACCCGACCATGTGGCGGAGCTGATGGGCGACGCCGAGGGCAACTGATCTTGGGGTAGTTCGGGTCGCCCGCGGCGGGACGTTCGACCCTACGGCGGCGGGCCGCGCCACGGAAGGCTGAGTTGGCGAGGCCGCCCACCGACGTTGCGGGGGGCTTTGCAAGACTGAATCAACGCCTACAGGTCCACGACCAGAAGAGGGTTTCCATGACGCTGACCGCCCCGACCAGCGCGCCCGCCATCACCGACGACGAAGTCGCTGCCATCGACGCATGGTGGCGTGCGAACAACTACCTCACCATCGGCCAGATCTATCTGCAGGACAATCCCCTGCTCCGCCGCGAGCTGACCTCCGACGACATCAAGCCGCGGCTGCTCGGCCACTGGGGCACCAGCCCGGGTCTGTCGTTCATCTACGCCCACGTGTCCCGGCTGATCCAGCACACCGGCCAGGAGACCATCTATCTGACCGGCCCCGGTCACGGTGGGCCGGCCCTGGTTGCCGCGGGCTACCTCGAGGGCACCTATACCGAGGTCTACCCGAACATCACCCAGGACGAGGCGGGCATCAAGAAGCTGTTCCGCCAGTTCTCGGCACCGGGCGGCATCCCCAGCCACGTGTCGGTCACCACGCCCGGATCGATCCACGAGGGCGGCGAGCTCGGCTACGTGCTGGTGCACGCCTTCGGCACCGTGATGGACAACCCGGACCTGCTGACGATCGCCGTGGTCGGCGACGGTGAGGCCGAGACCGGCCCGCTGGAGGGATCGTGGAAGGGCGTCTCGTTCATCAACGCCGCCCGGGACGGCGCGGTGCTGCCGATCCTGCACCTGAACGGCTACAAGATCGCCGGCCCGACCGTGCTCGGCCGCAAGGACCCGGCGCTGACCCGGTCCCTGCTGGAGGGCCACGGCTACGACGTGATCGAGGTCGAGGGTGACGACGTGCCCGGCATGCATCATCGCTTCTCCGAGGCGCTGCTGGAGGCATACGGCAAGATCAAGGAGATCCAGCGCGCGGCCCGCGGCGACGGCGGCGGAGGCGACGAGCCGAAGTGGCCGATGATCATCCTCCGCACGCCGAAGGGCTGGACCGGACCCGAGGAGATCGACGGGGTCAAGGTCACCGGGAGCTGGCACTCCCACCAGGTCCCGCTGTCGGGAGTCAAGGGCAACCCAGAGCACCTGGCCGTGCTGCAGACCTGGCTGAAGTCGTACCGGCCGGAGGAGCTGTTCGACGCCAGCGGCGCACCGGTCGAGCTGGTCACCAGGGCCAATCCCCGCGGTGACCAGCGGCTCAGCGCCAGCCCGCACGCCAACGGCGGGCTGCTGACCGAAGACCTGGACATTCCCGACTTCCGCGACTACGCGGTCGAGCTGACCAATCCGGGTACGGCGGTGGAGTCGGTCCGCCGGCTGGGCGAGCTGACCGCGGAGCTCTATCGGCGCAACCCGCACAGCTTCCGGCTGTTCTGCCCCGACGAGACCAACAGCAACCGGCTCGGAGCGGTGTTCGAGGTGTCCGACCGCGCGTTCATGGAGCGGCTGATCCCGGCGGACACGAAGATCTCCCACGAGGGCCGGGTGATGGAGGTGCTGTCGGAGCACAACTGCCACGGCTGGCTCGAGGGCTACACCCTGACCGGGCGGCACGGCATGTTCGCGACGTACGAGTCGTTCGCGATGGTCAGCGCCTCGCAGACCATCCAGCACAGCAAGTGGCTGGAGGAGGCCAACCACCTGCCCTGGCGGGCAAAGGTGCCGAGCCTGAACATCCTGCTCACCTCGACCTGCTGGCGCAACGACCACAACGGCTTCTCCCACCAGGGCCCCGGGCTGATCCAGAACGTGATCACCCAGCGGGCCGAGGTGTCCCGGGTCTACCTCCCGCCGGACGCCAATACCCTGCTCTCGGTGGCGGACCACTGCTTCCGCTCCCGCTCGTACGTGAACCTGATCGTGATCGACAAGCAGCCGCAGCAGCAGTGGCTGACCATGGACGAGGCGATCAAGCACTGCACGGCGGGAGCCGGGATCTGGACCTGGGCCGGCAACGACGACTTCGTCACCGATCCCGACATCGTGCTGGCCAGCGCCGGCGACGTGGTCACGATGGAGACCGTCGCCGCGGCCCAGATCCTGAAGGAGAAGCTGCCGGGACTGAAGGTCCGGGTGGTCAACGTGGTCGACTTGATGACGTTGCCCCGGCCGCAGGACCACCCGCACGGCATCTCCGACACGTTCTTCCGCGAGCTGTTCACCGATCACGTCGACGTGGTCTTCTCCTTCCACGGCTTCCCCGGCGCGGTGCACCAGCTCGTGCACGGCCGGCCGGACGCGGACCGCTTCCACGTTCGGGGCTTCATCGAGGAGGGCACGACCACGACGCCGTTCGACATGGTGGTGAAGAACAAGGCGTCGCGATATCACCTGGTGATGGACGCGATCAACAACGCCAAGCGGACCCCGGTCGGCGCCTCGGAGTTGAAGGCGTGGTGCCAAGAGCAGCTGGCCAAGCACGAGTCGTACGTGGTGGAGCACCTGCAGGACATGCCCCAGGTGCGGGATTGGACCTGGCAGCGCGGCTGAGGCCCGGAAGGATGTGACGCGGACAGATGTGGGGCGGAGGGAAGGTTCGACGATGACAGAGACAGGTTCGAGACAGCCGAGCTTCGGGCCGCTGTCGGCACAGGAGTGCCGCAGCCGGCTCGAAGCGGGGTCGATCGGTCGGGTGGCCTGGAACACGGTCGAGGGGCCGCAGGTCCTGCCGGTGACCTACACCGTGCACAACGACGCCGTGGTGTTCCGGACCGCCGCGTACGGGCCCCTCGCCGACCTCCGCCACGTCCGCCGGGTGGCCTTCGAGATCGATGCCTTCGACCCGGAGACCCGCACCGGCTGGAGCGTCCTGGTCAGCGGTCAGTCCCGGGCCGCCGCGAAGGCGGACGAGCTGGTCGAGCTGTGGAGCAAGGCCGACCCGGTGCCGTGGGCACCGGGCACCCGCAACCTGTTCATCGAGATCAGCCTCGATCAGCTGAGCGGGCGAGCGATCGGATCGTGACCAGGTGAGCAGCATGGCCGTCGACCGGCCGGAGGGTACGGCCGGACCGCGCAAGGTCCGGCTGTTCCTGCTGGACGACCACGAGATCGTCCGCCGCGGTCTGCGCGACCTGTTCGAGGCGGAGGACGATCTCGAGGTCGTCGGCGACGTCGGCTCGGCCCAGGAGGCGATCAGGATCACGCCGGCGCTGCGGCCGGACGTCGCGATCCTCGACGCTCGGCTGCCGGACGGCAGCGGGATCGACGTCTGTCGAGCGATCCGCTCCAAGAACCCGGAAATCCGGGCGATCATCCTCACCTCCTACGACGACGACGAGGCGCTGTTCGCCGCGATCATGGCTGGTGCGTCGGGGTACGTCCTGAAGCAGGTGCGCAGCTCGGACCTGGTCGACACCGTCCGGCGGGTGGCGGCCGGTCAGTCCCTGCTGGACCCGGCCGTCACGGCCCGGGTGCTGGAACGGCTGCGTTCACCCGAGCCCGAGGTCGACGAGCTCGCGTCGCTGACCGAGCGCGAGCGCGAGATCCTCTCCCTCATCGCCGAGGGACTGACCAACCGGCAGATCGGCCAGCGGCTCTATCTGGCCGAGAAGACGGTGAAGAACTACGTCTCCTCCCTGCTCGCCAAGCTCGGGCTGGAGCGGCGGACCCAGGCGGCGGTGCTCGCGTCCAAGCTGCTCCGCTGACGGCTGGGGTTACAGCGGACCGACCGCCCGGACGCCGGCATCGGCGACCTGCTCGGTCCAGGACGTACCGTCCCAGAAGCGATGGTCGTGCCGACCGGTGGGGTCGGTGAACCAGGCCGGCGACGCGTTCACCGCCGGCGGTGGCGGCGGCACGAACGACGCGGGAATGGGTGACTCGGCCAGCACCACCGGCGCAATAGTTGGCTCCGCAGCGATCGTCGTGGACCTGGCCGCGATGTCGTCGAGAAAGGTCGAGAGCGCGCGACTCGCACTCCGGAACCGGAAGACCCGCCAGAAGCCCAGCCCGACGTAGGCGAACGGCACGACGATGAACCAGACCGCCGCCATCTTCGGAAAGCCGCCGATGGCCAACAGCAGCGCACCCAGCCACATGCAGATCAGGTAGCCGATCACGCCGAGCCCGGTCGCCATTCGCCAGAGTCGCACCCCCGGGAATGCGTTCTCACCCGTCGTGTGGTTCCGGAACATGACGTAGCCGCCCTTGCTGCGACCAGGTCGAATCGCCCAGGCCGCGGACACCAGCTGGCCGCCGCCGACCGCGAGGTTCACGCCACGTACGGCGACATTGTGCTGGGTTCCATCGGCTCCGAGCAGGGTGACGTTGTCCTGGATCGTGGTCTGCTGGCTGGTGGACAGCTGATGGGACCAGAGGTCACCGGTGACCGGATTCTGGCTCACGCTGCTGGATGCCTGGAACGACGTGATCGAGGTCTTCGACGCGTCACCGACCCGACCGGTATAGGTATGCAGGTCGTAATGCTTCGCGGCGGCCACCATCTTCGGCGGGTTCCCATACGTCCGCATCGGCCAGAGCACCCTGACGAAACCACTGGCGCCGAAGAAGAAGGTGAGCAGAAGGCCCAGCACCGCCGGTGTCCGCGGATCCGGCCCACGATCGTAGATCACGGCGGCCACCGTCAGCCAGACGACGAAGCCGATCAGCCACGGTCGCGCGCTGAGCACGAATCCCCACAACGCGCGCATATCGGTCAGCCCCCTCGAGTCCGTTCCGCGCGGCCCCGAGCCAAGAGCTTGCCGCAGCTATCCAGTCCGCCGCAGGGAAAACGCGAAACTGGGCAGTCGGGACGTTGGTCCTGCCGGGTCGGTGCCCTTTCACCCTGATCCTCAGCGACCGCTCAGAGAAGGATGAAGGTGTCGGCAAACCGCCGGCCACCGGATCCGCCCCCAGTGCGGCGACCGGCGAGGCACCCAAAAGGGGATCTCAGACATGTCAGCCACAACCCGACCGGTGGAAACGGTCACCAGCTCCGCGCCCGAGTCGCGCGCCATCACCCCGTTCGCCGCCAAGGCGCTCGCCGTCTTGCGCATCGCGTACGGCTTCATCTTCTTGTGGGCCTTCTTCGACAAGGTCTTCGGCCTCGGCTTCTCGACGAAGCCTGAAGCGGCGTGGATCCACGGCGGCAGCCCGACGTACGGCTTCCTGGCCAAGGGATCGTCCGGCCCGTTCGCCGGCTTCTACCACAGCATCGCCGGCCAGAGCTGGACCAACGTGTTGTTCATGCTCGGCCTGCTCGCCATCGGCACCGCGCTCGTGCTCGGCATCGGGCTGCGGATCGCCGCGGTCGCCGGCGCGATCATGTACGTGATGATGTGGAGCGTCGCGCTGCTGCCCACCACCAACCCGATCATCGACGACCACATCCTCGGTGCGATCACCCTGGTCGTGCTCGCGGCGACCTCCGCGGGGCTCACCTGGGGTCTGTCGAAGCAGTGGCGCTCGGTGTCCTTCGTGGCGAACAACCACTGGCTCTGGTGACCACGATGACCGGTCCGGCCGCGGTCGCGAACACCGCCATCCAGGCCCCCAGCCTGGTCGTGCCCGGCAGCATCCTGGTCGGGGTCGACGGCAGCAACGACGGTCTCCGGGCGGTGGACTACGCCGCAGCCGAGGCGGCTGTGAGGAAGGTGCCCTTGCACATCGTGACGGCGCTTCCTCCGGCCACCGCGACCGCGTTCGGACTGGCCCTTCCACTTCTCCTCCCTTCCACCGCTGCGGCGGCCGCCGAACAGGCGACCGCCGCCGCGGCACGCCGGGCGATGGCGAGCGGACTGCGGCCGGAGCAGGTGACCACCGCTGTCGTCCTCGGCTACCCCGGTGACGTGCTCGCCGAGATGTCGAAGGGCGCCACCGCGGTAGTGATCGGGCGGCGCGGGCTGTCCGGGTTGGAGCGCGTGTTCGCCGGCTCGACCTCGGTCAGCGTGGGCGCCAAGGCGCACTGCCCGGTGATCGTGGTGCCGCACGGCTGGCACCCCCCTGTCGCCGGTGGTCGCGCGATCGGCGTCGGGATCGACGGCTCGTCGGAGTCGGTGCCGGCGCTGGCGGCGGCGTACGCGGAGGCGGCGGCGCGGTCGGTCGACCTGCGCGTGGTGTACGCCTATCAGCCGCACCTGGACAGCTTCGCCGGGGTCGCCGACTTCGAGCAGACGCTGACCGACTGGCTGGCCCAGGCCGAGCTGCGGGTGGCCGAGACCATCGCCGGCTGGCAGCAGGACTATCCCGACGTGGTGGTCCAGCGACACTTCGTCCGTGCCCATCCGGTCCGGGTACTGGTCGAGGAGTCGCACGACCTGGACCTGCTGTTCGTCGGCACCAACGGGTCGTCGGCGATGTCCGGGCTCGTGCTCGGCACGGTGGCCCGGGCGGTCGTCGCGGGCTCGGTCTGCCCGGTAGCGTTGGTCCGCAAGGGACCCGAGACCGGCAGCTACTGAGACGTCGCGAACGGAGGGCAGATCGGTGGCCGACCAGGAGGTCGACGCGTCCAGCGGCGCCGATCCGCTGCTGGAGGCCGTGATCGCCCTCGCCAGCCATCTCGAGCTCGCTGAGGTTCTGGACCTGATCGTGCGTTCGGCCTGCCGGCTGACCGGCGCCCGCTACGGCGCCCTGGGCGTGCTCGGACGACCCGACGACGATCCGGGCGACGCCGGCCTCGCCGGATTCCACCACCGGGGGATCGACGACGCGACCCAGGCCGCGATCGGGCACCTGCCGCACGGTCGTGGCGTGCTCGGTGTGCTGATCACCGATCCCCGCCCGCTCCGGCTGCCCGAGATCGCCGAGCACCCGGCATCGGTCGGTTTCCCCGACGACCATCCCGCGATGCACCGGTTCCTCGGTGTGCCGGTCCGGGTCCGGGAGACCGTCTTCGGCAACCTCTACCTGTGCGACAAGGCCGACGGCTCGGTCTTCACCGCCTCCGACGAACAGCTGGTGATCGCCCTGGCTGCCGCCGCCGGCGCGGCCATCGAGAACGCCCGCCTGTTCGCCGAGACCCATACCCGGCAGCGCTGGTTGGCCGCCGCAGCGCGGTCCTCGTCGGGGTTGGCTGCCGACCCGGCCCGCGGGCCCGAACTGGTCGCCGAGGACGCCCGGGAGGCCGGCGGCGGCGCTGAGGTCTGGCTCTCGCTGCCGGCACCGGACGGCGACGACGACCAGCGGCTGGTCGGCGGCGGCGACCAACATAGGTTCTTGATCAACGGGGTCGCCGGCGGTCCGTCGACCCGGGCCCGGCTGCACTCCACGGTCGAGGTCGAGGCCGACGACGAGGGTCAGTTGCACCTCGTCGGGCCGGGTGAGATCGGGCCGGGTGAGATCGGCTCGGAGGAGATCGTGCGGGCCGAGCCGGTGGTGATCGGGTTCCGGGTGCGCGGCCGACTGACCGGGGTGCTGATCATGCGGGTCGACCCGGGCTGGTCCGACGCGGAGCTCGACGCCGCGACCGCGTTCGCCGATCATGTCGCGCTGGCGAGCGACCATGCCCGCAACGAGCACAACCGCAAGCAGCTGGCCGTCTTCACCGACCGGGACCGGATCGCGCGCGACCTGCACGACCAGGTGATCCAGCGGATCTTCGCGGCCGGCCTGGGGCTGCAGAGCACTCTGCGCCGGGTCTCCGACGACGACATCCGGCAGCGGCTGACCCGGCTGGTCGACGACCTGGACGCGACGATCGTGCAGATCCGCTCGACCATCTTCTCGCTGCAGCACGACGAAGCAGACGACAACCGCCACCTGCGCGACGACGTGGTCGCGATCGTCGCCGACGCCGCCCGGGTGCTGGGTTTCGAGCCGAAGCTCACCCTGGTCGGCCCGATCGACACCGCCGTTCCGGCCGGCATGGTCGAGGACGTGCTCGCGACGCTACGGGAGTCGCTGTCCAACGTGGTCCGCCATGCACGCGCCGCCAGCGTCGAGGTGCTGGTGGCGGTGGACGACAAGGCGCGCACCCTCACCATCCAGGTGGACGACGACGGCGTCGGCATCCCGGTGAACGCGCCGCCCGGATCGGGCCTGCGCAACACCGCCGCCCGGGCCCGGGCGGCCGGCGGGCACGTCAGCGTGGTCCGCCGTACGACCGTCGGCACGACCTTCGGCTGGATCGTCCCCCTACCGGTCTGAGGCACCCCCGCGCGGCCCGAGCCGCCGGTTGCCCCCCGGGCCCCCGGGCCCCGGGCCCCCGCACCGGAAACTGTGCAGGTATGGCAGTTCGGAACGTTTCAGAACTGCAGGTTGTGGCCACGTTCCGACCGGCAGGGGCATGGTGCTCGTGGGCCCCGCCGGGGTCGGGAGTCCGCACCGGCGGGTCGCCACCATCGCGCGGTGCCCGGATCGGCCGGCGACCGTTGCTCCCTCGTCCGGCACCCTGCCCCCGGCTCCCGCTCGGCATGATCATCTCCGCTCGACGAGGGAGCAACCGTCGTCCGCATCGGGCTCCTCGATCGGGACGAAGGTCCCGGCGGGCCGACGGCCGGAGGCCCCTCGTCCGGTCGGCGGTGACGCTGACAGACTTGGACCCAACAGAGATCGGACGTCGAGAGAGGGCACCATCATGAGCACGGCCGAGGCGTTCTGGTCAGTGGCGGGAACGGCGAGCGGGCGCCTGGTCGAGATGACCCGGGACGAATCCCTGCAAGCGCTGCAGTCCAAGAGCGTCGGCCGGCTGGCCTACAGCACCGACGACGGGCCGCGGATCATCCCGATCAACTACATCCTCACCGAGGACGGGATCATCTTCCGGACCGTGCCGGATGGCGAGGTCGCCCGGTTCGCGCTCGACTCGACCTGCGCGTTCGAGATCGACGAGATCGACGAGTTCTTCGAAGCCGGCTGGAGCGTGCTTGCGGTCGGTGTCGCCCAGCTGCTGACCGAGGCCGACTTCCAGCGCCTGCGCTATGGCAAGATCCCCGAGCCGTGGGCCGACGGCCCCCGGATCCTGTTCGTGAAGCTGCCGCTGATGCGGCTCAGCGGCCGCCAGCTGTTACCCAGCGGACGCTGAGCGGTCGCACCATCGTGTCCGGCCGCCGGGTCTTGGTCGCGTACGCCACGAAGATGGGCTCGACCGCGGAAATCGCGGACGCCATCGCCGACCAGCTCCGCAGCCACGAGCTCGAGGTGGTGGTGTTGCCGTTCTCCGCGGCGCCGGACCCGAGCGGGTTCGACGCCTTTGTCGGCGGGAGCGCGATCTATGCCACCCGCTGGCAACGCTCGGCCCGGCGCTATCTGCGCGACCACCGCGAGACGCTGGCGGCCAGGCCGTGCTGGCTGTTCGAGAGCGGCCCGACCGGCGATCTGTCCGAGCGTCGGCACGAGAGCCCGGCGGGCGTGATCCGGCTGGCGGGCGAGATCGGCAGTCCGCAGATCAAGGTGTTCGGCGGCAACCTCGATGCCGCCCGGGCCACCAGCGCGATCGCCAAGTGGGTCGCCAACAGTGACCTGGCCGGGGACTACCGCAACTGGACCGACATCCGCGACTGGGCCGACGGGGTCGCCCGCTCGCTGATCGGCGGCGTGCCAGACTCGGTGGCCGGTTCCGAGGGCTGACCGGCCTCAGGCCTCGACGGTCTCGGCCTCGGCCGCGGCCTTCTTCACCGACTCGATGCTGTTCAGCGCGGTCGCCTTGCTGTTGAAGCCCTCACCGGGTGTCGCGATGACCTGCCCGTTGCTGTGCCGCAGCCGCCAGCGATACTCGCCCGCCTTGTCCTGGAAGACCTCGAACTTCGCCATCTGCCACCGTCCTCGTCGACCGACCTGTCAGCGCTCACGCTAGCGCCGGGCCGGCCGTGCCCGTCGAACGCCCCCGGCCTCCTTGGTCAGGACCGCGGCGGGCTATCGACCCGTGCCGGCATAGACCACGGCCGCCTCGGTCGCGTCCAGGCCGAACGCGGTATGCGCCGCGGCGACCGCCCGGTCCACGTCGTCCTGGTCCACCACGACCGAGATCCGGATCTCGGAGGTGGAGATCATCTCGATGTTGACGCCGGCCGCGGCGAGCGCGGAGAAGAACTTCGCCGTCACGCCGGGGTGCGACCGCATCCCGACCCCGACCACGGAGACCTTCCCGATCTGGTCGTCGTACAGCACGTCGCTGAAGCCGACGTCGGCCTTCAACTCGTTCAGGGTCTCCATCGCCGCCTGGCCGTCGGCCTTGGGCAGGGTGAAGGAGATGTCGGTCCGGCCGGTCGCGACCGCCGACACGTTCTGCACGATCATGTCGATGTTGATCTCGGTCGACGCCACGGCCTCGAAGATCCGGGCGGCCTCGCCGATCTGGTCGGGCACGCCCACGATCGTGATCTTGGCCTCGCCGCGATCATGCGCGACCCCGGAGATGATCGCCTGTTCCATCTCGGTTCCCTTCTCCAGCTCTTGCACCCAGGTCCCGTCCTTGTCGGAGAACGAGGACCGGACATGGACGGGGACGTTCTCGCGGCGGGCGTACTCCACGCACCGCAGATGCAGGATCTTGGCGCCGCAGGCGGCCATCTCCAGCATTTCCTCGTACGAGATCTGCGGGATCCTGCGTGCGCTCGGCACGATCCGCGGGTCGGCGGTGTAGACGCCGTCTACGTCGGTGTAGATCTCGCAGTAGTCGGCACCGAGGCTCGCGGCCAGCGCGACGGCGGTGGTGTCGGAGGCGCCGCGGCCGAGCGTAGTGACATCCTTCGTGTCCTGCGCGACGCCCTGGAAGCCGGCCACGATCACGATGTCGCCCTTGTCCAGGGCGCTGGTGATCCGGCCCGGGGTGATGTCGATGATCCGGGCGTTGCCGTGGGTGCCGGTGGTGATGATCCCGGCCTGCGAGCCGGTCAGCGAGCGGGCCCGCAGGCCCAGGTCGTGGATGGCCATGGCCAGCAACGCTGCGCTCATCCGCTCGCCCGCGGTGAGCAGCATGTCGAGCTCGCGCGGCGCCGGTAGCGGCGACACCTGCAGGGCCAGATCCATCAGCTCGTCGGTGGTGTCGCCCATCGCCGAGATGACGACGACGACGTCCTTGCCCTCCTGCTTGGTGGCGATGATCCGGCGGGCCACCCGCTTGATGCTTTCCGCATCGGCGACCGAGGAGCCGCCGTACTTCTGCACCACCCGACTTGAGGACGCCTCCGGCATCACCCGACTGGACGACGCCTCCGGCATCTCGCGGCCCACGACGTACTCCTCCTGGCTCCTGGCTACGCCGGTCGAGGTGTCCGATCGGCCGCCCCAACTGTAGTGCGCACACGTCCGTGCGCCGACCATCGTCCACCGGCTCGACCCGGCGCTGCGGCCGGTCCGAACCGCCCGGGTGAAATACTCGATCCTGTGAGCGATTCTCCCGATCCGGTGCCGCAGCGCATCGGCGACGCCGAACGCGACCAGGCGGCGACGTACCTTCGCGAGGCGCTGGCGCAGGGCCGGTTGGAGCAGACGGAGTTCGACGAGCGGGTCGATGCGGCCCTGCGGGCGAAGACCCAGGCCGATCTGGATCCGCTGTTCCGCGACCTGCCGGGACCCAGACCCGGTCAGGGCCTCGCGCCGGCCGCCGGGTTCACCGCCCCGCCCTGGCAGCAGGCTGCGCCGGTGAGCGACGACGCGGTCGCCGTGCCTGGCAGCGCTGGCACCGATGTGGCCAAGACCAACCCGAGCAAGCTGCTGGACACCATCGCCTGGGTGATCTGGCCGGTGACGCTGCTGGTCCTGTTCGCTACCCACTGGAACGCCTGGTGGTTGATCTTCATCCCGATCATCGTCTCCTCCTACGCCGGCAAGCAGCATCACGACCGCGACCAGCAGCGCGCCCGGGACCGGGACCGGCACCGCGGACACTGAGGCGACGCCGCCGCACGCGTCACTAGGCTGACCCGGGTGAGCATCGAACGCGACATCCGTTGGGGCATCGTCGGGCCGGGACGGATCGCGGCGAAGGTGGTCGAGGATTTCGCGGTGACCCCGAACGCGGTGGTGCTCGGCTGCGCATCCCGCTCGGCCGAGCGGTCTGCCGCGTTCGCCGAGCGGCACGGGCTGGAGCGGGCTTACGGGTCCTACCGGGAGATCATCGCCGACGCCGACATCGACGTGCTCTATCTCGCCACTCCCCATCCGCAGCACCACGCGATCGCCATGGCGGCGATCGAGGCCGGCAAGGCGCTGCTGATCGAGAAGACCTTCACCGCCACCGTGCCCGGCGCCGAGGCGATCGCCGATGCCGCCCGGGCGCGGGGTGTGTTCGTGATGGAGGCGATGTGGACGCGGTTCCAGCCGGCCATCGTCGCCGCCCGTGACCTGATCGCCGACGGAGCGATCGGCGAGGTCCGGCAGGTCCAGGCCGACCTCGGGGTGGACCGCCCGTACGACCCGAGCGACCGGCTGTTCGACCCCGCCCAGGGCGGTGGCGCGATGCTGGACCTCGGGGTGTACGTCGTCTCGCTCGCTCAGCACTTCCTCGGCGACCCGACGACCGTGGCGGTCAGCGGCTCGCTGGCGCCGACCGGGGTCGACGCGGAGGCCGGGCTGTTGCTGGGCTACGACGACGGCCGGGCCGCATCGCTGCTGATCTCGCTGCGCGGCGCGACCCCCGGCGCCGCCCGGATCCACGGCACCCGCGGCTGGATCGACATCCCGCCGCGCTTTCACCACCCGAACCGGATCGTGCTGACGCGGTTTGGGGCCACACCGGAGGAGATCGTCCGACCGCCGGTGGGGAGCGGCTACGCCCACGAGCTGATCGAGGTGACCGAGTGCCTGCGCGCCGGCCGCACCGAGAGCGCGGTGATGCCGCTGCGCGACACCGTCGCCGTCCAGCGAGTGCTCAACTCCGCCTGCGAGCAGCTGGGTGTCTTCCACGCCGAGGACGCCGCCGCGATCTGAGGTCAGCCGCCCGACCTGGGGGTCCGGAACGGGCCCATCCGCCCTGGCGCGCGGGTGACGCCCGCGACCAGCTCCGGTTCGCAGGCCCGGTCCTGTGACGCACCTTCCCGGAGGGAGGGCTGCCGGCAGCCGAGCAGAGCCGCGGGGCGCATGTGCGCGGCGGCGATCCGGGACTGACGCTAGGCGTCGACGTACCGGCGGCCCTCGAAGGCACGACCGAGCGTGACCTCGTCGGCGTACTCCAGGTCGCCGCCGACCGGCAGCCCGCTGGCCAGCCGGCTGACCTTCACCCCCATCGGGATCAGCAGCCGGCTGAGATAGGTCGCGGTCGCCTCCCCTTCGAGGTTCGGATCGGTGGCGATGATGACCTCCTGGACGGTGCCGTCGGCAAGGCGCTGGCACAGCTCGCGGATCCGCAGCTCGTTCGGGCCGATCCCGTCGATCGGGCTGATCGCACCGCCGAGCACGTGATAGCGCCCGCGGAACTCGCGGGTCCGTTCGACCGCGACGACGTCCTTGGCCTCCTCCACCACGCAGATCACGGTGGGATCGCGGCGCGCGTCACGGCAGATCCGGCACTGCTCGTCCTCGGCGACGTTGAAGCAGATGTCGCAGAAGCGGACCTTCTCCT
Organism: Microlunatus ginsengisoli; assembly: GCF_039537205.1. NCBI lineage: Bacteria > Bacillati > Actinomycetota > Actinomycetes > Propionibacteriales > Propionibacteriaceae > Microlunatus > Microlunatus ginsengisoli. The sequence goes on from NZ_BAABAB010000029.1 coordinate 15,403, forward strand.
TCACCAGCCGAAGCACGTCGGCCAGCCGGCGGATGTCGTCCGGGTCGGCGGCGAGAATGTGGAACGCGATCCGCTGTGCACTCTTCGGGCCGATACCGGGCAGCTGGCCCAGCTCGTCGATCAGGTCCTGGACCGGTCCCTCGTACATTCCGACCTCTCGACCGTCAGAAGGGCAGCGAGCCGCCGCCGGCACCGCCGCCGAGACCACCGGCGAGCGGGCCGAGCTTGCTCGCAGCGATCGCCTGAGCCTTGTGGTTCGCGTCCCGGACGGCGGCCAGCACGAGGTCGGCCAGCGTCTCGGTGTCGTCCGGATCGACGGCCGCCGGCTGGATCACCAGGCCGACCAGTTCACCGGAGCCGGTGACCGTGGCCGTGACCAGACCGCCCCCGGCGGTGCCGTCGTATCGGCTGTTGGCCATCTCCTCCTGAGCCTGCAGCAGCTGCTCCTGCATCGCCTGGGCCTGGGCAAGCAGGGCCGACATGTCACCTTCGGGGAACATCGCGAATCCTCATTCCTGCGTACGTCCTGAGCGAGTCGGGACGCGACGCCCCGACCTGTCCCGCACAGCCTATGTGCCGTGTTCCTCCTCGGCGATGATCTGAGCGCCGAGCTGGCGGGCCAGCAGCTCGGTGTGCGACTCGTTCGACTCGTCCAGCACCTCGTCGTCGCGATCGGCGGCGGAGTCGCGATCGTCGCCGCCCTCGGTCCGCGGACCGTGGCGAGTAGGCCGGATCGACTGCCGGGCCTGTTCGAGCACCGGTGCCGCCCGGGCCGCGTCGGGCGGCGGCCCGTCCCGATCCTCCGGCGGTGGACCGTCCTCGTCCGGCGGTACGTCGTCGTCGGAGGGTCGCGCGACTGCCTCCGGCCTCGATGGACGCGACGACGCGGGCGGCCCTGATCGCGGCGTCCCGTACTGACCGGAGGGCGGCCCGGACTCCGACGGCCCGGACTCCGACGGCCCGGACTCCGACCGACCCGACTCCGACCGACCCGACTCCGACTGAACGGACGAAGGCGCACCGGGCGACGCAGAGCCGGGCGGTCCGGGGCGGGACGCAGCGGGCGGATCGGCTGCACGACCGGGCCCACGAGCCGGTGCGGAAGCCCGCCCGCCGGCGCTCGGGTCGACCATGGTGGTCACCCGCAAGTCGACGCCGAGCACGGTGATCAGCGCCTCGCGCAGGACGTCCTCGTTGCCCGACTTGGCGAAGCTGTCACGAGCGCCGACGTTGGGCATCGCCAGCAGCAGGTTGCCGTCGGCGACGTCCGCGACATGCGCGTTCTGGCTGATCAGGATCCAGGTGAACCGCCGCCGGCCCTTCACCTCCTCCAGCACCTCCGGCCACAGCCGGCGTACGTCCGTCACCGAGAGAGCGGGCCGGCCCTGGGCAGGTGGTGACTGGACCGGTGGGGATTGGGCCGGTGGGGCCTGTGCGGGTGATGCCTGGGCGGCTGGCGACTGGGCCGGGGCGCTCGGGACCCGGCTCGAACGGTCGGACTCGGCAGGACCGCCCGATGTTCTCGGCGGAGGCGCGGAACCTCCCGCTGGACGTCCCGGCCGGGCGGGCTCCGGCCAGTCGTCTGCCGGCGCCTCCGCCGAGGGTTGCGACTGCTGCGGCGGGTGATCGCGTGAGACCGAGGGCTCGGCCGCGGTCCGATCCGGCGCGGTCCGATCCGGGGCAGTCCGATCCGGGGCGGGCCCGCTCGGTGCGGCACCGCTCGGGGCGACGGCGTTCATCCCGATCCGGCGCTCCAACCGGTCCAGCCGGGCGTGGATGCCGCGGTCGTCCACATCGGCCCCGGGCAGCATGATCCGGGCGCACATCAGCTCCAGGTGCAGCCGCGGGGCGGTCGTACCGCGCATCTCGGTGAGCCCGGACGCGATCACCTCCGCCGCCCGGGTCAACTCGCCCGGGCCGAGCGTCGCGGCCTGCGAGCTCAGTCGCTCGGCCTGGTCGCCGCTGACCTCGACCAGCCCCGAGCTGAGCGCGTCCGGCACGGCCACCACGACCATCAGGTCGCGCAGCCGGCGGAGCAGATCCTCGGCGAACCGGCGCGGATCCTGCCCGACCTCGATCACCTTGTCGACGCAGCCGAACACACCGCCGGCGTCCCCGGCCGCGAACGCGTCGACGAACTCGTCCAGCAACGAGTCCGGGGTGTAGCCGAGCAGGGCGGCGGCATGCGCATAGCTGACTCCGGAGTCGTCTGCGCCACCGAGCAGCTGGTCCAGCACCGACAGCGAGTCCCGGACCGAACCCTGACCCGCCCGGACCACCAGGGGCAGCACCGCCGGCTCGACCGCGATCCCCTCGGCCTGGCACAGCTTCGCGAGGTAGCCACCGAGCACCCGGGGCGGCACCAGCCGGAACGGGTAGTGATGGGTCCGCGAGCGGATCGTGCCGATGACCTTCTCGGGCTCGGTGGTGGCGAAGATGAACTTGACGTGCGGAGGCGGCTCCTCGACGAGCTTGAGCAAGGCGTTGAAGCCGGCGGTGGTGACCATGTGCGCCTCGTCGACGACATAGATCTTGTAGCGGCTGCTGACCGGCGCGAAGAACGCCCGTTCGCGCAGGTCACGCGCGTCGTCGACGCCGCCGTGACTTGCCGCGTCGATCTCGATCACGTCGATGCTGCCCGGTCCGCCGCGGGCGAGGTCGCGGCACGACTGGCACTCTCCGCAGGGCTCCGCTCGCGGACCGCGCTCGCAGTTGAGGCAGCGGGCCAGGATCCGGGCCGAGGTCGTCTTGCCGCAGCCGCGCGGGCCGGAGAACAGATAGGCGTGGTTGACCCGGTTGTTGGTCAGCGCACGCTGGAGCGGCTCGGTGACATGCTCCTGACCGATGACGTCGGCGAAGGTGTCGGGCCGGTAGCGCCGATAGAGCGCGAGCGGAGCGGCCGGCACGTCTGCGGATCGAGCGGTCGACGTGCCCGGCGGCGTCTGCGCGGCGCCCTTGAATAGCGTCGCGTCCTGGCTGAACTCGGGCAGGTCGAAGCCATCCTCGTCGGTCTCCGCCGTGCCGTCTCCCACCCGAGAAACCCTATGCCCTGCGTCTGACACTCCCGGCCGGCAGCCGAGGTCGGCCTAGGATCGCCCCGATGATCCGGATCGGCATCTCGGGCTGGACGTACCCGCCGTGGCGTGGGCGCTTCTATCCGCCCAAGCTCGCACACCGCCGGGAACTGGCCTATGCGGCCGGGACCTTCAACTCGATCGAGGTGAACGGGACGTTCTACGGGCTGCAGCGGCCCGGTGCGTTTGCCTCCTGGGCGGAGCAGACCCCTGACGATTTCGTCTTCGCGGTCAAGGGCAGCCGCTTCATCACCCACCTGAAGAAGCTGACCGACGTACGCACGCCGCTGGCCAACTTCTTCGCCTCCGGGGTGCTGGCGCTGGATCGCAAGCTCGGCCCGCTGCTGTGGCAGTTGCCACCGAACCTCGGCTTCGACTCCGCCCGGTTGTCGGACTTCTTCGACCAGCTGCCGCGCAGCCTCGGCGCGGCCGCGTCGCTGGCTCGCGAGCACGACCAGCGCATTCCGGCCGATCGCGAGCTGGTGAACGCCGTCCATCCGCGGCACCGGCTTCGGCACGCGCTGGAGGTGCGGCACGACAGCTTCCGGACGCCGGAACTGATCTCGGTGCTGCGCGAGCACCGGATCGCGCTGGTGCTCGCCGACAACCCCGGGAACTGGCCGGTGATGGACGAGACCACGACCAGCTTCCGGTATGTCCGCCTGCACGGCGACACCGAGCTGTACGCCAGCGGGTACTCCGATGAGGCGCTGGACTCCTGGGCCGCGCGGATCCGGGCGTGGTCCGAGGCCGGACAGGACGTCTACGTCTACTGCGACAACGACACGAAGGTGCGGGCGCCGTACGACGCGATGGGGCTGATGGGCCGCCTGGGCATCAGGCCCACCCCGTCGCCCGAGAACGGCGAAGCCGGAAGATAGAACGGTCCCTCGCGCACCCGAAAGAGCTCACTTACCCTTGCTGCCTTCCGGCCCTGGGGGGGTTGGGCGAGTTATCGCCGCGCGAGGGACCGCCGACCAGCGTACAGGATCGGCGATGGCCGGCCCGACGCACTGATTCCGTCCCGCCAGACGCCGGCCTTGCCCCGGCACACGCCGGGGCAGGCGCCGATCGAGGGACGAAATCAGGGTCAGGCCTTGACCAGCGACCCCTCCGGAGTGATCGCGTCGGCGTCGGGATCGTCGAACCAGACGCCACCCTCGCCGAGGTAGCGGAACGCGACCGTCTCCCCGGCCGGCACGGCCACGCTGACGCTGCGGGTGCCGTTGCTGCGCTTGACCAGCTTGTGCGCGCCCGGCTTCCAGTCGTTGAACGTCCCGACCGCCGACACCGGGCCGGTGTGGACGTCGTCGGGGATGACGAACTGGATCTTGGTCCGAGTGCCGTCGGTGGTGATACGCAGGGCCATGGTTCTGCCGCTTTCGTGATCGTCGGTCGGTGGTGTCGGACCCGTCCGGGGAAGTCGCCGGGGACCGTGTGGAGAGGCTACGGTCGAGCCCCGGCGAGCCCGCGGAGCGACGCGCCCCTGTGAGGAACCTGACACGGCGCCGTAACCCTCCCCGCCGCTGCCTGCCGTGCCGAGCACAGCTGAGAGCTCGATCCCGCGCTGCGATGCGATCCCGCGGTTCGATCACGGTGGGGTGGATCCGCACGGATACAGATTCCGGCCGCGGCGGGAATCTCGGGCGCTCTTGGCCCGACAGCGGGCCGACTTTCCGGCCGCGGTCGGATTCTCGGGGGCCGTGTGCCCGACAGCGGTCCCACTTTCCGGCCGCGGTCGGATTCTCGGGCGCCGTGTGCCCGACAGCGGGCCGACTTTCCCGCCGCGGCGGGAAAGTCGGGTGCCCGGCCTGGTGGTGAGTCCGATTCCTGCCCGGCTCGGCTGGCGTGGATCGGCCGGTCCCGTGACGCCGATCGACCCCGGAACACGCCCAGAGCGCCCTAGCAAACGCTTTCTCCGCAAACTGAGGTCGATCGGCGACAGCCAGCCCGTACCGCGCCGTCGCTGCCGGAAGTCGATTCGCCCCTGCTTCGGGTTGCCGGTAAGGTTCCGCGCGGAGGATTCGCCTAGAGGCCTATGGCGCTCGCTTGGAAAGCGGGTTGGGTTCACGCCCTCGCGGGTTCGAATCCCGCATCCTCCGCCATTCTGAGCAAGGCAGAGCCGAACCGTCGCGCGGAGAAGGGCGGTCAGTGGCCCGCTGGGCCCGGGGCAGCGATCAGCCCGGCGGCGACGGCCCGGTTGACGGCGTCGATCCGCGACACCGCCTCGAGCTTCGCGAAGACGTTGCGCAGGTGCCGTTTGACCGTGGCCTCGCTCATCCCGGTACGGGTGGCGATCTGGGCGTTGCTGAAGGCCTGAGCGGCCAGTTCCAGCACCTCGCACTCTCGGCTGGTCAGCGGCGTCGCGGACGAGTCGGGTGCCGGGTCGCCGGCGACTAGCAGCGCGAGGCTGTCCCGCGAGATCGATAGTACGCACCGCTCCGGACTGGCCGCCGCGGTCCGGATCGTCGCCACCAGCTCGTGCCGGCTCGCGCTCTTCAGCAGATAGGCGCTGATACCGGCGCGGACCAGCTCGCGGATCTGCTTGGCCTCGTCCAACATGGTGAGGATGACGACCCGGGTGTCGGGGGAAAGCGCCTTCGCCCGGCCGACGGTGTCGGTGACGTAGCCGCCGGGGATGTCGACGTCGAGCAGGAGCACATCCGGCTTCTTGTCGCCGACGAGCCGGACGGCCGCGGCGGCGTCGCCCGCCTCGCCCACGACCGTCACATCGGCGTGCGCGTTGAGGATGTCGCGGATGCCCTCGCGGAACAGGTCGTGGTCGTCCACCAGCCCGACCCTGATCGCGTGACTAGGCATTGCTCCGGTGCCCTCCGCGCTTGTCGACATCGGCCTCCGCGTCGGCGAGTCGAGGCAGGTACACGACCAGTTCGACCCGGGTGCCGACGCCGGGCCTGCTCTGCACCCGAACCGACCCGGAGATGAGCGCGGCGCGCTCGCGCATCGACTGCAGTCCGAGGCCGTCGCCGCCCGGCTGCTCGGTCGCGAAGCCGGAGCCGTCGTCCTCGACCACGGCGCGCAGCTCGCGCGGGGCGATGTCGATCCGGACCAGCAGATGGGCTGCACCGGAGTGCACGATGGCGTTCCGCATCGCCTCGCGGACGATCAGGTACGTCTCCTCGCGGACGATCCCGACGAGCCAGCTGTCCTGGCCGTATACCTCGACCGCGGTCGTGATGTCGGAGTCCAGCGACCGGCCGTAGGCCGTCAGAGCCTCGCCCAACGCCGCCGTCGGGGTGCCGGCGTGCAGCCCGACCGCCAGGTTCCGCGTGGTCTCGATGGTGCCGCTGATCAGCGAGTTCGCCGCACTCAGCCGCTGCTGGGTCTGTGCAAGGTCCTCGGTTACCGCGAGTTCGGCGAGCTCGAGCTGGCGAAAGCCGGCGTTCAGTCCGTAGCTGACCCGGTCGTGCAGCTCGCGAGCGATCCGCCGCCGCTCGTGCTCGTTGGCCAGCCGGACCTCGTCGAGCAGCAGGCTGGCGTACGCCGCGCATGCCTCCCCCAGGCGCCGGAACAGCACCTCGGACAGGATCGTCCCGAGCTCGGTGATCGACTCCGGTCCGAGGCCGAGCTCGGTGCCGCACTCGCCCCCGGCGGTCAGCACGGTGCGGAACAGGCGGTCCGCGGCGACCAGCGACTCGATCGGATGCACCCGGTCGGTGGCCCGGGAGACCCCGATCTGCGAGGAGAGGGCCAGGCCCGGCACGTCCGGGCTGGCGTCTCGGGCCGCCAGCCCGGCGCACACCTCGTGCAGGATGGATCGGGCCTGGTCGACGAGCTGTGCGGTCGCGGCGGGGCTGTGCACCAAGACGCTGTCGACGTCGTCCAACCGGCTCAGATAGTCCGCCAAGACCTCCTCGGTGCGGGCGAGCAGCCGTTCCGCCAACGCACGGGTCGGCGGTCGGGGTGACGGATCCATGGGCGGCCCTCCTAGGCAGCCAGTATCGCGGCTACCCCGGTCGACAGCAGAACCGTTCCGTGCGCGCCCAGTTGCGTGGCCATGAAGATGCGGTACGGCCGCCGACGGCTGTGCCGATCGGTGCCGGGAGCGGGCCGCACGGCCGCGACGCCCAGCACCGCGGCCCCGACCAGCAACCCGCTCGCCGCCGGCAGCAGCGCCGCGAGGTCATGGGTCGTGAGCACGGATCCACCAGCGAGCCCCAGACAGGTGGCCACGAAGGCCACGCCGAGCAGGACGGCCAGTACGGCGATGCCGATCCGCACCCGCCGTTCACCCAACCGGATGGCCAGGCTGCGCCGACCAGCCGCCGCGTCGCCGGCGATGTCGGGCAGGTCCTTGGTGGTGGTGCCGACCGCACCCATCCACAGCGACATGAAGCTCGCGAGCACGATCACCGCGGCCGACGGCCCAGCGGCGCCGTCGGCCGCCGCACCGGCGTAGTAGGTCACGACCCCGCCCAGGCCGGCCACCAGGAACGAGGTTCCGGGATAACGCTTGAGCCGAAAGGGCTGACCCGAGTAGAGGTAACCGAGGACGAGCATCGCGGCGACCGGGCCGAGCACGGCCGGGTTGAGAGCGGCTCCGGCCAGCGCCACCAGCCCGAACCCGTACGCCATGGCGCGGGCCACGTCTGCCGGCAGCTCTCCGGTGGAGATCGGGCGGCCGGTGACGTTGATGGTGTCCTCCACGACGTCGGTCGCGCCGTTGAACAGGTAGACGAAGACGACCGCGCACTCCCAGATACCCGCCGTGCCCAGCACGTGACCCACTCGGGCGAACGTGCACGGACCCGAGAGGGCAGCGCCGCTGAGGAGCCGGAGCAGGAAGACGACTTGGACCACCGGCCGCGCCTCGCGCAGAGCGAGCGCGATGTCGCGGAGCGGCCCGTGCGCGACCGGCCGAGCCGGCGGCGGGCCCCAACCGGGGCGAATCAACGTGAAAGACGGCGTGGTCATGGAGAACTCCTTGAGTTCAACGAACGACGATGTCCGTGATTTCGCGTTGGGCCCATCCTGACGGGGTCGCCGGGCCAGGGTCAACGATATATTCGACTCCGCGCCGATGAGCCGAGAATTCATCCGGCGGAGGAGTCTCCGACGCTTTTCGAGCGGTTCTCGACAGGAATTGGCGATGGTGTTGTCCCGGCATTCCACATCGAGACAAAACTGGAGGTTGACGTGGAGACGATGACATCATCCGCCGCCGTGCGCGAGGACGCGGTGGAGGCGTATCTGGCCGGCGGTCCGACGGACTTCCCGGTGGCGCTGCGGCGTACGCACGTTCCGCGCAGTGCGCACAAGGTCAAGGTCGAGCACCGCGGTGGCCGCGAGCAGTTCGAGTGCATGGATCGCGCTGTGCGCGACGAACGCGGTGCACTGGTCTACACCTGGTTCCAGCGCACCCCGATCGCCGAGTGACGCATCTCGACCCCTGCAACCAACCATGTTCAGCGATCTGCTTCCGGCCTGCGTGTACTCGGTGGAGACGGCGGCGGACCGGGACCTCTCGCTGCTGCCGGCGGAGGCCGCGTACGTGGCCCGGGCGGTGCCGAAACGGTATCGGGAGTTCGTCTCCGTGCGTGCCTGCGCAACCGATGCGCTCGCCCGGCTGGGACTCTCACGTGCGCCTTTGGTGCCCGGCCCGGCCGGCGCGCCGCGGTGGCCGCCCGGCGTGATCGGCAGCATGACGCATTGCCCGGGCTTCCGGGCGGCAGCGGTCGGGTGGCAGCACCGGATGCTCACCCTCGGCATCGACGCCGAGCCGAACGCACCGCTGCCGCCCGGTGTGCTGTCGAACGTGGCCCGACCGGAGGAAGCGGCGGCGCTGACCGGGCTGCCGGCCGTTGGCGTGGCCTGGGACCGGCTGCTGTTCAGCGCCAAGGAGTCGATCTACAAGGCCTGGTATCCGCTCATGCACTCGCCGCTCGGCTTTGCCGACGCGGTGGTGACCTTCGGACTCGACGGCAGCTTCACCGCAACGCTGGATGCGCGCGCCCCGGACTGTCTGGCTGTCCTGACCGGGCGCTGGGGCTGCGAATCCGGACTTGTCGCGACCACGGTCGCGGTCGATGCGCGACAGCGGGTATCGAAAGGCGTAGCCGACGATGAGCCATTCGATATCCCGGACGCGCCCGACGATACCAATGGTGATCCTGCCGATATCGGATGAACGATCCGGAATGGCCATTCGATGAGCCCAAAGAAAGACCATCGAACCGGTGCAAATGAGTTCGGTCATTTCTAAGGTCGAAATGCGATCGGGGCCGTCGAGGCGCCGCGACACCGAAGCGGAGGGGAACACCATGGCCTACCTCAAGATCCTCGACCGGGTGGAGATCTTGCCGACCGAGGACGCGCCCGTCGAGCTCGCCATCACGCCGAGTCCGCCGAAGGTGCGACAGGTGCTGGCGCTGCTGGTGCTGCGGGCGAACCACGTCGTCTCGGCCGAGACCATCGTCGCGGAGCTGTGGGACGACAGCCCGCCCCGCAGCGCGCTGACCACGGTGCAGACCTACATCTATCACCTGCGCAAGTTCTTCGACGCCGAGCAGATCCCGGGGCTCGGACCCGAGCGTCTGCAGACCCGGCTGCCCGGGTACGTCCTCCGCTGCGCTCTGGACCAGCTCGACGCCCAGCGGTTCCTGCGCCTCGCCGCCGACGCCCGGCGGCTGCACGCCGCCGGCCAGTACGAGGCCGCCATCGTCGCCGCCGACGCCGCGCTCCAGCTGACCGAGGGCGAGACGTTGGCGAACGTCCGTCGCGGGCGGCTGCTCGACGCGCACGCCACCCACCTGGAGGAAGAGCGGCTGAGCGCCGTCGAGGTGCGGATCGAGGCCGCGTTCGCGCTGGGCCGGCACCGCGCACACATCTCGGAGTTGCGGGCGCTGGTCGCGATGCACCCCATGCACGAATGGATGCACGCCCGGCTGATCGAGGCGCTGATCCACGCCGACCGGCGAAGCGACGCGCTGGCGGCCTACCAGCACCTGCGCCGGGTGCTCGACGTCGAGCTTGGGCTGCGTCCCTCGGCCGCCACCCAGCAGTTGCAGCAGCAGGCGCTCGCGGCCTGACCCGACCCGAGTGCCGACCAGCCCATCACAACGATCAGGAGGAACCATGTTCACCACCGTCACCGTCGGCCGCTTCGACGAGGCCGACGCAGCGCAGGTCAGCAAGATCTTGCAGGGCTTCGACGAGACCAGCGCACCGACGCTGCCGCAGCTGCGGCGCCGGCAGTTCTTCTCCTACTGCGGCCTGTGGGTCCACGTTCAGGACTTCGCGGCAACTCCGACACCCGCGGTGGTCGCCGCGCTGGCCCCGTTGACCGTGGAGCTCAGCGCCTACCTCCGCCCGTACGTCGCCGAAGACCCGGCCGCGACCGAGCCGCTCGACGACCAGCTGGCAACCAGGTTCTACCTCTGGCCGGGCGACCAGCTGCCCGACGTCGAGAGTGTTCACAGCGGGGTGATCGTGAACGCCGTCGCCCCCGAGGACGAGCCTGAGGTGGCCCGGATCTTCGCCGAGTTCGACGCCACCGGCTACCAACACAAGATGGGGACGCTGCGCCGGCAGGTGCTGTCCTATCGCGGGATCTATCTCCACCTCCAGGACTTCGCGAACCCCGACAGCAAGGAGGTCATCGGCGACACCTGGAAACAGTCCGACCCGATCTTCCTGCAGATCGTCGCGGACCTGACCCCGATCGTGCCGCCGTATGACCCGGCCGGCGGTCAGCTGGCCACCCGCACCTACCACTGGGCCGCCACGAGCTGAGCCCGATCCGACCACCCCGTCCCATCGTCAGGGAGAGAGATCGCCGTGTACCGCGTAGAAGTTCAGCAGCAGACCCACTTCGACAACGACTCCACCGACGCCCCGGAGCAGCTGCGACTGCTGTCGGAGATCCTCGGCGGGCACAGCGCCGCGGTGCTGTCCGGCCTCGGCATCGGAGCCGGCGCCCGGTGCTGGGACATCGGGTCGGGCGACGGCTCGGTCGCCCGCTGGCTGGCCGACCAGGTCGGACCCACCGGATCGGTGCTCGCCACCGATCTCAAGCCCGAGCATGTCCCGGTCCATCCACAGATCGAGGCCCGTCGCCACGACCTGCTGGCCGATTCGTGGCCGGCCGGCCGTTTCGACCTGATCCACGCCCGGCTGGTGCTGATGCATCTGCCGCGGGCCGCCGACCTGGCGCTGCGGCTGGTCGAGCAACTCGCGCCCGGAGGGGTGCTCGTGCTGACCGACTGGTTCTGCGACTGTGCCGTCGGCCCCGTCGCCTCGCCGGTGGACGCGTACACCTCGTCGATCTGGTGGCGCTACCACGATGCCGTGCACGATCTCGGCGCGCTGGCGGGCATGGATCTCGGCTGGGCGGCGCAGACCGCTGACGTGCTGCGCGCCGCTGGCCACGACGACGTGACCGTGCTGCACGACCAGGCCTGCGGGCGCGGCGGCACCCCGAGCGCGCTGCTGGCCAGGCTGCACTCCACGATGCTGGAGGACCATCTGATCCGCGCCGGGCTGGAGCCCGGGGACCTGGCCGCGATCCGAGCCAACCTCCTCGACCCGGGCTTCGAGATGGCGACGTACCACACCTTCACCACCGTGCTCCGCGCTCCTCAGCAGGCGTCGTGACCGCGGTCGGGCCCACGGCCGACCCGCTGACCTTCCCCATCAGGCGTACGTGCCCGGCCGCGCTGCCGGAGGCGTACGAGCGGGAGCGGCCGAAGGGCATCAGCACCGTCCGGCTGCCGACCGGCCAGACGGCCTGGATCGTGCTCAGCCAGGCGTACGCCCGCGCGGTGCTGGCCGACTCGCGGTTCAGCGCGGACAAGCTGCGGCCGGACTTCCCGAAGCTCTCGGCGAAGGGCCTGGACAAGCTGAAGTACTTCGCGCCGTTCATCGTCAACCTGGACGGCCGCGACCACATCGACGTCCGCAGGTCGCTCACCGCGGAGTTCTCCGGCGGGCGGGTGGCGCAGCTGCGACCGCGGCTGGAAGCGGTGACCGAACGGCTGGTCACCGAGATCGGGCGGGACCCGGGTCGGCCGATCGACCTGGTGGCGAGGCTGGCCTACCCGGCGGCCTGGGCCTTCCAGGAGGTGCTGCTCGGCCTCCCCGTGGCCGAGCTCAGCCGGATCCGCCGGCACACCGAGGACCTGCTGATCAGGACCACCAGCGAAGCCGAGGAGATCGAGGCCGCTCGGGTGCTGCACGAGCATCTGGCCGGCGTACTGCGGGCCAAGGAGGACGACCTCGGCGACGACCTGGTGAGCCGGCAGATCCTGCGGCACCGGGCCGAGAAGGGCCGGGTCGACCACTTCGAGCTGGCGAGCCTGGTCCAACTCCTCACCGTCGGCGGGCACAACTCTGTCGCCACGATGGTCTCGCTGGGCGTGCTCGCCCTGCTGACCCACCGCGACCAGCTCGCCGTGCTGCTCGCCGAGCCCGACCGGTGGCCGATCGCGGTCGAGGAGCTGCTGCGCTTCTATTCCGTCAACGACGCCACTCCGTTGCGGCTGGCCACGGCAGACGTGCAGCTCGGCGACACGGTGATCAGGGCCGGCGACGGGGTGGCCATCCCCTTGCTGCCGCCCAACCGCGACCCGGCCGTTTGCCCCGACCCCAACGCACTCGACCTGCTCCGCGCCCGTAGCCCCCGCCATATCGCGTTCGGCCACGGCGCCCACCGCTGCCTGGGCTACAGCCTCGCGCCGGTGGAGCTGGAGGTCGTCTACCGGGAGCTGTTCGCTCAGCTGCCCGGCCTCCGGCTCGCGGTCGCCGAAGACGAGCTGTCCTTCCGCTATCACTCCCCGCAGGCCTTCGGGCCCGTCGAGCTGCCCGTCAGCTGGTGAGCTGCCCGTCAGCTGCTGACCGGCCGGCCCTCGAGCCGCCGGCTCGACCCGGCCTCGAGGAGCCTTCGAACCACTCCGCCCAGCCTGGGTGGAACCACCCCAGCGAACGAGAGGGTCCACGACATGTCGCACAGCAGCTCCGGCGCTCCCGGCGGCGCTAGCCCGGCCCGGCGGGTCGCCATCACCGGGATCGGCGTTCGCGCCCCGGGCGGCGCCACCACCAAGGACTTCTGGGAGCTGATCGCCTCCGGCACCACCGCCACCCGGACCATCAGCCAGTTCGACGCCGCCGGCTTCCGTTCGCGGATCGCCGCCGAGTGCGACTTCGACCCGGTGGCGGAGGGTCTGAGCACCCAGGAGATCCGCCGGATGGACCGGGTCGCGCAGCTGGCCGTCGCGGCCACCCGGGAGGCATTGGCCGACGGCCGGATCGAGGGTGAGTTCGACCCGGAGCGCACCGGGGTGAGCATCGGCAGCGCGATCGGCAGCACGATCAGCCTCGATCGCGAATACCAGGTGCTGAGCAACGACGGCCGGCAGTGGCTGGTCGATCACCGCTACGCCTCGCCCCACCTGTGGAGCTATCTGGTGCCGACCTCGCTGGCCGCCGAGGTCGCCTGGGTGGCCGGCGCCGAGGGTCCGGCGGCCGTCGTCTCCACCGGCTGCACATCGGGCATCGAGTCGGTCGCGCACGCCGCCCAGCTGATCCGCGAGGGGTCGGCCGACGTCATGCTGGCCGGCGCCACCGACGCCCCGATCACGCCGATCACCGTGGCCTGCTTCGACGCGATCAAGGCGACCACCCCGCGCAACGACGACCCCGAGCACGCCTCGCGCCCGTTCGACGCCACCCGCAACGGGTTCGTCCTCGGCGAGGGCAGTGCCATGCTCGTCCTGGAGGAGCTCGGACACGCCCGGGCCCGCGGCGCGCATGTCTACGCCGAGCTCGCCGGCTTCGGGGTACGCGCGAATGCCTACCACATGACCGGATTGCGTTCCGACGCTCCGGAGATGGCTGCCGCGATCGATGTCGCGCTGGCGATGGCACACCGCTTACCTGCCGACGTCGGCTACGTCAACGCACACGGATCGGGCACCAAGCAGAACGACATCCACGAGACGAACGCGTTCAAGTGCACCCTCGGCGACCATGCCTACGAGGTGCCGGTGAGCTCGATCAAGTCCATGGTCGGTCACTCGTTGGGCGCGATCGGCGCGATCGAGATTGCGGCCTGTGCGCTGGCGCTCGAACACGGAGTCGTTCCGCCGACGGCCAACCTGCACGAACCCGACCCCGTCTGCGACCTCGACTACGTGCCGCTGGTCGCGCGCCGGACCCCGTCGCTGGAGACAGTGCTGACCGTCGGCAGCGGATTCGGCGGGTTCCAGAGCGCCATGGTGCTCACGAAGGGAGACATCCGATGACACTGCTCGTCGAGCAGGGCGCCCGAACGGGCGAGCGGCCGGAGTCCGGACGCGCGGTCGTGACCGGAATCGGCATCACCGCGCCGAACGGCGTGGGCGTGGACGACTACTGGTCGGCCTGCCTCCGCGGAGCGAGCGGGATCGGGCGGTTGACCCGCTTCGACCCGTCGTCCTACCCGGTGCAGCTTGCCGGCGAGGTCGCGCCGTACGACCCGGCCGACTTCCTGCCGGGTCGGCTGGTGCCGCAGACCGACCAGACGACGCGGCTCGCGCTGCGGGCGGTCGAGCAGGCGCTCACCGATGCCGCCGTCGACCTGGCCGGAATCCCGCCCGAGGAGATCGGCATCGTCACCGGCAACTCGGTCGGCGGGCTGGAGTTCAGCCAGTACGAGCTCGAGCACCTGTGGAGCCTGGGCAGCAAGCATGTCAGCGCCTATCTGTCGTTCGCCTGGTTCTATGCGGTCAACAGCGGCCAGCTGTCGATCCGGCACGGTCTGCACGGGCCGGGCGGGGTGCTCACCGGGCACGCCGCCGGGCTGGACGCGGTGGCACACGCTCGTCGCTACGTCCGGGACGGGCGGCCGCTGGTCGTCTCCGGGGCGGTGGACAGCTCGCTGTGCCCCCTCGGCTGGGTGATCGAGCTGTCCACCGGTCGGCTCAGCCGGCAGCCGGACCCCGCCCGGGCCTATCTCCCCTTCGACGTCGATGCCTCCGGCTATCTCCCCGGCGAGGGGGGAGCCATCGTGGTGTGGAGGACGCCGGAGCCCTCGCGGAGCGGGGCGGGACCGGCTACGGCGTGATCAGCGGCTACGGCTCGACCTTCGACCCGCGACCGGGATCGGACCGCGAACCCGGCCTCCGGCGCGCGATCGCGATCGCGCTGCGAGACGCCGAGCTGGCGCCCGAGGACATCGATGTCGTCTTCGCCGACGCCGCCGGCATTCCCGAGCTCGACCGCGCCGAGGCCGCGGCGCTGACCGCCATCTTCGGACCGTTCGGCGTGCCGGTGACGGCGCCCAAGACCATGACCGGCCGGCTGCACTCCGGCGGCCCGGCGCTCGACGTCGCCACCGCCCTGCTCACCATTCGGCACGCGACGATCCCGCCGACGATCAACGTGACCGCTCCGGTCGCCGGCGACGGTCTGGATCTGGTGCTCGACGCGCCGCGGGCGAAGCAGTGCCGGCACGCCCTGATCATCGCGCGAGGCGACGGCCTGAACTCGGCCCTGGTCGTCAGCGCCGTCTGAGCCAGGCCGTCAGCACGTCGCAGGCACCCGGTCCCGCCGGCATCCCCGAGGCTCTCAGCACAGGGCCGGGGTGGCGGCGAGGGCCGCCAACCCGGAAACGACCTCGGCCGGCCGCGGCAGGGCTGCGATCTCGCCGCGCACCTCCTCGGCGGCCGTTCGTACGCCTGCCGAGCCGGCCACCTCGCGGACGAGGTCCGCATCGAGGTCGTCCGGGTCCGCCATGATGCCGGCGCCACGGCGGTGCACCGCGCCGGCATTGATGAAGCGGTCCGAGCCCGTCGGCAGCACGAGCTGAGGTGTCCCGGTCGCGAGCGCGGTCAGCGTGGTTCCGGCCCCGCCGTGGTGCACCAGCGCGGAGCAGGACGGGAGCAGCGCGTGCAGCGGGGCCCAGCCGGCCGGCCGCACGTTGGCCGGCAGCGGGCCGAGCCCGGCGAGGTCGAGACTCCCGACGGCGAGCACGATCTCCGCGTCGAGCCGGGGGGCCAGATCGACCACCCGGCGCAGCGGATCGACGCCCTGGAACTGTCCGGCCACCGTGCCGAGGGTGACGGCGATCCTCGGCCGATCGGCCGGCGCGGCAAGCCAGCCCGGCAGCGGCCCGGCGCCGTTGTAGGGCACGAAGCCGACGGCCCAGCCGTCGACGCGGTCCACCATGCTCGGCGGCGCTACGTCGATGCCGACGGTCCGCGCCGGCAGCGGTCCCAGCTGGGCGCTGAGGATCTCCGCGACGCCGGCCGACCGGCCGAAACCGAAGCCGTGGGTGACGACCGGCACGTCCAGGGCGGCGCCGGCGACATAGCCCGCCCCCTGCAACTGCGACTGGACGATCAGATCGGGATGCCACCGCGTCGCCAGCGCCAGCGTGCCGTCGACGAGCTTGGTCGACAGCAGAGCGAACTGGCCGGCCATCTCGCGCAGCTCGGTGATCCGGCGGCGGAGCATCTTCGCCGCAGCCTCCGGCCGATCGCAGCGTTGCCGGGCGATCGTCGCGTTCCAGTCGAACCCCGGCTCGACCACGTCGACAGCGGTCAGACCGGCCTGCTCGACCAGCTCGAGCGCCCCGCCGCCGGTGCCGATCACTACCTGGTGGCCCGCAGCTCGAAACGCCCGCGCCAGTGGAACCATCGGGAACAGGTGGCCGGCGCCCGGGGTGGCGACGAACAGAACACGCATGGGGAGCTCCTCCGTTGCGGATCAAAGTGAGTACGCCGTACGCAACTAATGTAGTTACCGGGTACGCCGTACGCAAGTAGGCTGTCGCCGTGATCTCCGCCTCGGATCCCGGTCCCGTGATCTGGCTCCGCCCGACCAAGCCGGCCCGCGGTCCGGTGCCGGGCTACAGCCGGGAGCGGATCGCCGAGGTCGCCATCGCGATTGCCGACGCCGAGGGGATCGAGGCGGTCTCGATGCGCCGGATCGCGGCCGAGCTCGGCACCGGCGCGATGACGCTCTATCGATACCTGCCGGCCAAGGAGGACCTGTACGCGGTCATGATCGACCAGGCCTTCGGCCTGGAGCCGCAGGACGCGAGCGGCGACGTACGGGCGGACCTCGACACGCTGGCCCGGCGCTACCGGTCGACGCTGCTGCGCCACCCCTGGCTCGCCGGGATGGCGGCGGGCCGACCGATCATGGGGCCCAATCTGCTGCGCGGCAACGAGCGCGACCTAGCGCTGCTCGACGGCCACGACCTGCCGATCGAGGAGATGCTCGGGGTGCTCAACCTGATCCGGCACTGGGTCGGCGGGGAGGTGCAGGACGAACTGGCCGACCGCGAAGCCGCCCGCCGATCCGGTCTGGACCGCGACGCCTGGCAGGCGCGGATGGCGCCCTACATGCGCAGCTTGATCGAGACCGGTGAGTTCCCCTATCTCGAGCGGATGATCTACGAGGCCGTCGGGACCGGCCACGACGAGCGTTTCGCGCACGGATTGTCCATCCTGCTGGACGGGATCGAAGCGAGGTTCGCCGCGATCGCGCCGAGCCGGCGGACCGCGGACTAGAGCGCGGCCTCAGGCGCGCTGCTCCGCATAGGCCTTCGCGTGGGCGAGCGTGACCGCGCTGTTGCCCTTGATCGAGCGCTCGACGAAGTCACGGGTGGACGCCCAGGTGTCACCCGCGGCCGGCACGAAGCCGAGCGCGCGCTCGCTGAGCAGCACGCGGTGCCGGGAGCGGACCAGCACGTCGTCGCCGGCCGGCTCGACGGTCCACTCGCCGGCGTGCGCGTCGATCATCTCCGGCGTCAGGGTCTGCTTGTAGACGATCCGCTCGGCCGGGAAGCACACCCTGGCCGACACCGTGAGATGCCGCGAGCCGTCCTTGGCCAGGCTCCACATGCTCATCAGCTGCAGCGCCCCGTCGTCCTCCTCGCGCAGGTCCAGCTCGGCGACGTGCGGCAGCCGGTCCGGCCAGGCGCCGCAGTCGTGCAGGAACTCGTAGACGTGCTCGGCGCTCCCGCGGACCCGGACGACATCGTCGAAGGCAAGTTCGCGCTCCCCGATGGTGTCCCAGGACTCAGCCAGCTTCTTGATGTTGCCCATCTCGGCCAGGCTGTTCTCGTCGGTGGCCCTGGTGATCCAGGCGATGTTGGCGGGATCGTCGTCGACGGCCTCGAAGTCGTGGATCAGCACGAGCCTGACCGCGGCGTCGCCGCGCGGCTCGATCAGCCACTTGCCCAGCATCGACTTCACCGGCGGAACCGAGAACTCACGGTGGAAGGAGATGCAGCGCTGATCGGCATCGAGAGTACGGATCGAGGACCAGGCGCGGACCACCCCGGCGCCGGTGGCCCACAGCTGTAGCCGCTCGGTCCATTCGTCGAGCTCGGTACGCAGCACGTGCACGGTCGGCGGGAAGTAGACCGGCCAGTGGGTCGCGTCGGCGATGATCTCGTAGACCACCGCGGCGGGTGCGGCGATCTGGATGTCATGGACGGTGCGGTGCTCTACGGCGGTGGACACTGCTCACCTCTCCTTCGCGGCGCGCCCGGTCGGCGGCCTCGGGGCCAGCGTGGGCGAGCCCGCTCGATTCCTGGTCGAGCGCCGGTCGGGAGGGAGGTCGTCCGCGGTTCGACCGAGTCTCGAGCGCCGGCTGCCATCGTGATCGAAACGACACCGCCCGAAGACGGAAGGACGACCCGGATGAGCGAGATCAGGACGGCGCTGGTCACCGGAGGGACGAGCGGGATCGGCTTCGCCGTTGCCCGGACCCTGGCGCAGGACGGTACGCGGGTCTTCCTCTGCGCCCGCAGCGCCGAGGATGTGACGACCGCGGTGGAGAAGCTGCAGGCCGACGGCCTGGACGTCGACGGAACCACCTGCGACGTACGGCAGACCCAGCAGGTCGAGGACCTCGTGGCGGCCGCCGTCGCTCGGTTCGGACCGCTTACCGTGCTGGTCAACAACGCCGGCCGCCCCGGCGGCGGACCGACCGCCCAGCTGACCGACGAGCAGTGGGAAGAGGTGATCGACACCAATCTGAACAGCGTCTTCCGGGTCACCCGGGCGGTGCTCGCCCGCGGCGGGATCACCGGTCCGAACGGCCGGATCATCAACATCGCCTCGACCGCGGGCAAGCAGGGAGTGCTGCTCGCCGCACCGTACAGCGCGTCCAAGCACGGCGTGGTCGGATTCACCAAGGCCCTCGGGCTGGAACTGGCGAAGACCGGCATCACCGTCAACGCCGTCTGCCCCGGATACGTCGAGACGCCGATGGCCGAGCGGGTCAGGGCCGGATACGCCGGCGCCTGGCAGACCACCGAGGCCGAGGTGCTCGACCGTTTCAACGCCAAGATCCCCCTGGGCCGTTACTCGACCGCCGAGGAGGTCGCCGGGTTGGTCGGCTACCTCGCTACCCCGACCGCCGCCTCCATCACCGCCCAGGCACTCAACGTGTGCGGCGGTTTGGGCAACTTCTGATCGACCCTGACGCTCCCGGTTCCGGGGCCGCACCGACCCTGACCCAGCCGTGCCCGCCGCAGCGGGCACGGCTGGTGGTCTGTCCTGCACGTGGCGGCGGGTGACCTCACCGGCCGGCCGGTGAGGTCAGAGCACCTCCAGCACCGCTGTGGTCCAGGTGAAACCGGCCCCGATCCCGGCGAGCAGCACCAGCTGGCCCGGGAACAGGCCCTCCTCGCCGAGCAGATGGGCGAGACCGCCGAGCTGGTCTCCGGCGCCGAGGTGCCCGACCCGCCGCCCCCAGTCCCAGGTGGTCCGCTCCGGATCGATCTCGAACGGAGCGAAGAAGTGGGCCTTCATCCGCGTCCGCCCCATGTTGGGCAGCACGTACCAGTCGATGTCGGCGAACTTCACGTCGGCCTCCAGCGCGGCGCGCTCGAAGCACTCGCGCTGCCCGGCCTCGATTCGCGCCAGCAGCCGCTCCAGACCCAGCTCGGCGACCAGGACGGCCGTGTTGCCGCCGATGTCGATCGGCGCGCCGGCGCCGAGCGGCGCCGCACTGAACGGCTTGTCGCCCCGCCCGCCCTGCTCCAGGCCCGGATCGGCGACCGTGACCAGGCTGCGGACCCGGGCGAAGCCGCCCCGATTGGAGAGCACCACGGCTGTCCCGGCGTCACCGCAGATCGTGCTCGGGTCGGTCGTCCAACGATCGAAACCCGGTTCGCAGAAGCGGTCGGCGGTGGTGATCAGCGCCGCCGTCTTGTCGTGGTCCGCCCGCAGGTACGCGGCGGCCAGCTCGAAGGCCGCCATCCCGCCGTTGGACATCTGCCGTACCTCGATTGCGAGGCAGGTGTTGCCGACCGCGAACCGCTGGATGTACGACGCCGGGGACCACATGTCGTGGCCCTGGTGGTAGGCGCAGGCGTGCAGGATCAGGTCGACGTCGCTGCCCGCGTACCGGGTCTGACGGAGCGCCTCCCGCGCGGCGAGCACCGCCATCTCCGGCGCGGACTCACCGGTCGACACGCAGACCGAGACCATCGAGGTGTTGCGGGCGAGCGCGCCCGTGCACCGGCCGGCCGCTTCGGCCTGTGCCAGCGTGACCGGTTCGGGCAGCCAGCTGGCGGCCGCGGCGACGTACAGATCGTTCATTCCCCTGCCTTCCTCCGTCCGAGTTCTGCCGCGAGCCTGCGCCCGAGCGGTCGAGCCTGGATCGAGGACCGGCCGAGCAGCGCTGCTCGGCCCGGCCGGCGGGCCGGCTCGAGCGGACCTCGACCCGCGCGCGAGCCGGACCGCCTAGACCTGGATGGAACGCTGCTCCAGCATCGAGCGAAGGGGAACCCGATGGCCAGCAACCGACCGGTCGCACTGCTCCTGCCGGGCCAGGGAGCGCAGTATCCGCGGATGGCCGCCGGCCTCTACGGCGATGAGCCCACGTTCACCGCCGTCATGGACCAGGCGTTCGACCTGCTCGGCGCCGAGCTCCGGGCCGACTGGCTGACCAGCACGCCGTCGGAGCACTTCGACGACGTCACCCGCGCGCAGCCCCTGCTCTATGCCGTCGGCTACGGCCTCGGCCGGCTGGTGCTGAGCTGGGGTATCGAGCCGGTCGCGCTGCTCGGGCACAGCGTCGGCGAACTGGTCGCGGCGACGCTCTGCGGTGTGCTCACTTTCGAGGACGGGTTGCGGCTGATGGCCGACCGGGTCGAGCAATACGCAGCCACCCCGCCGGGCGGGATGCTGGCCGTGGCAGCCTCGGTCGAGGAACTCACCCCGTTCCTGGGCGGGGGCCTCGCGGTCGCGGCGGTGAACGCACCACGGCAGACGCTGGTGGCGGGGACCGCGGAGGAACTGGCCGAGCTCCGCCGCAGCTTGAGCGAAGCCGGCATCACGTCCCTCCCGACGCGGGCCAAGCAGGGCTTCCATTCCCCGGTGGTCGCGGGGGCGGCGGCCGGCACGCTCGGCGCCTGGCGCACCACCTCGCTGGCACCGGCGACCCGGCGCATCTATTCCTCACACCTCGCCAGCGTGCTGGGCGAGAAGCTCGCCACCGACCCGGAGTTCTGGGCGTGGCAGCCGACCATGACGGTGCTGTTCTGGCCGAGCCTCGACCTGTTGCTGCGCCAGGAGCGCGAGGTGCTGCTGCTCGAGGTCGGCCCCGGCCAGGGGCTGACCGCCATCGCCCGGAGGCACCCTGCCGTGGCGCACGGCGCGAGCGACGCGCGGGCCCTGCTGCCGGCCCGGCACAGCACCGACCAGGCCGATCGCGACAGCGTGGCCGACGTTCGCGCCTGGCTCGCCGCCGACGGCCACGTGCTCCGACCCGGCGCGGTCGCGGCCTGAGCGCGAGAGGAGTCCAGCGATGCCGATCACGACCACCCAGCAGACCGACCTCGTCGCCTGGTTGCGCACCGAGAGTGCGCGGCTGCTCGCCGCCGACCCGGCCGACCTCGACGAGACCAGCAGGTTCGTCGACCTCGGCCTGGACTCGATCCGGATCACGGCGCTGGCCGCCGGGCTGTCGGACCGGCTGGGCAGCACGATCTCGCCGGCGCTGCTGTGGGCCCACCCCACGATCCGTGGCCTGGTGGCGCACCTGGCGCACCCCGACGACGCCGTGGAGCCCGCGCTGCCGGCCCGCCCGGTCCGGCACAGCGCCGAACCGGTGGCCGTCGTCGGCCTGGCCTGCCGGTTCCCCGGAGCCGAGACGCTGGAGGCGTTCTGGTCGCTGCTGAGGTCCGGCACCGACGCCGTCCGGCCGGTGCCGGCGGACCGCTGGACGCCCGATCCCCGACTGCTGGGTGGTCGGGTGCCGACCCAGGCCGGCTTCATCGACCAGCCGGTCGACGCGTTCGACCCGCTGTTCTTCGGCATCTCACCCCGGGAGGCCGCCCAGATCGATCCGCAGCAGCGGCTGTTTCTCGAGGTGGCCTGGGAGGCACTGGAGTCGGCCGGACTGGCCAACGCGACGATCCGGGGAAGCCGAACAGGGGTGTTCGCCGGGGCGATCTGGCACGACTACGCCGATCTGCACGCCGGCGACCTGGATCGGCTGTCGACCCACACCGCCACCGGACAGGCCCTGAACATGGTGGCGAACCGACTGTCGTACGCACTAGGGCTCTGCGGGCCGAGCATCACCCTCGACACCGCCTGCTCCTCCTCGCTGCTGGCGGTGCACCTGGCCTGCCAAAGCATTGCCACCGGCGAGTGCGAGACCGCGCTGGCCGGCGGGGTGAACCTGCTGCTCAGCGAGCAGACGATGGCCGCGCTGGCCCGCTTCGGCGGCCTGGCCCCGGACGGCAGGTGCAAGGCGTTCGACGCTTCCGGCGACGGCTTCGGCCGCGGCGAGGGCTGCGGCGTGGTCGTCCTCAAGAGCCTGTCCCGCGCGCTCGCCGACGGCGACCAGATCTGGGCCGTGGTCAAGGGTTCTGCGGTCAACAACGACGGCCCGAGCAACGGGCTCACCGCGCCGAACCCGGTTGCCCAGCAGGACGTCCTGCGTCGTGCGTACGAGCGGGCGAGGGTATCGCCGGCAGACGTGCACTACGTCGAGACACACGGCACCGGAACGGCGTTGGGCGACCCGATCGAGGCAAGCGCCCTCGGCGCCGTCCTGGGTGCGGGCCGCTCCGACCGCGAACCGCTGCTGATCGGCTCGGTCAAGACGAACCTCGGTCATCTCGAGGCCGCCGCCGGCATCGCCGGCTTCATCAAGACCGTGCTCGCGCTGCGGCACGGACGGGTCCCGGCCAACCTGCACTTCACCACCCCGAA
Organism: Microlunatus ginsengisoli; assembly: GCF_039537205.1. Taxonomy (NCBI): domain Bacteria; kingdom Bacillati; phylum Actinomycetota; class Actinomycetes; order Propionibacteriales; family Propionibacteriaceae; genus Microlunatus; species Microlunatus ginsengisoli. The sequence goes on from NZ_BAABAB010000029.1 coordinate 38,657, forward strand.
CCCGCACATCGACTTCGACGCGCTGCGGGTCCGGGTGCCCAGCCGGCACGCCCCCTGGCCGGCGAGCCGCCGGCTGGCCGGGGTGAGCTCGTTCGGCTGGGGCGGCACGAACGTTCACGTCGTGCTCGGCGGCTGGTCCGAGCCCGCCCCGCTGCCCCGGCTGGTCGCCGCGGCGTCGCCGGCCACGCCGAGCGGGAAGCTCGCGTTCGTCTGCTCGCCGCACGGTCACCAGTGGACGGGAATGGGCCGCTCGATGCTGCGCACCGAACCGGTCTTCCGGGCCATCGTCGAGCGCTGCGACCGGGCGCTCGCACCGCTGACCGGCTGGTCCCTGCTGGCCGAGCTGCATGCCGAGGAGGACCCGGCCCGGGCCGCAGACGTCTCGGTCGTCCAACCCCTGCTGTTCAGCGTCCAAGTGGCCCTGGCCGGTTGGCTGGAGTCCCGCGGCGTTCGTCCTGACGCGGTGGTCGGGCACAGTCTCGGCGAGATCGCGGCGGCCGTCATCGCCGGCATGCTGCCGCTGGAGGAGGCCGCCCGGCTGGTCCACCACTACAGCCGCCACCAGCGTCGGATCGCCGCCGACGACCAGGGGATGGCCGTCGCGGAACTGTCCGCGGCCGAGATCGGTGAGCTGTGCGCACCGGGCGGCCCGTACGCCGGTCTCAGCGTGGCAGCGCACAACGGGCCGCGATCGACAGCGGTAGCCGGTGACGTACCCACCCTGCGGCGGCTGCTCGCCGGCCTCAAGGATCGGGGCGTCCTCTGCGCGCTGATCAAGGTGAACGTCGCCGCCCACAGCGCGGCCATCGACCGGGTGGGAGCCGACCTGATCACCGACATCGGCGAGCTCGCGACAACCCCGGGCCGCATTCCGATGTTCTCCACCCTGACCGGGCGCCCGATCGAGACCGGACAGCTCGACGGGTCCTACTTCGCCGCCGGGCTGCGTTCGACCGTGCTGCTGGCCGAGGCCACCGCGGCGATGCTGGCGGACGGGTGCGACACCGTGGTCGAGCTCAGCGCGCACCCGGTGCTGCAGTCCGCGCTCGAGCAGAGCGCGGCCACGGCCGGGATCACCGCGACCGTCCTCGGCACCATGGCCCGCGGGGATGACGACCGGCTCGGGGTCTGGAGCGCGCTGCGGGAACTGGGCCGCCGCGGCCACGTCCGCACCGAGCCCGCCCCGCCGGCGACTCCTGAGCTCGTCACCGTATGCGCCGCGTCGGCCACCGCCCTGGCGTCCGCAGCCCGGCAGCTCGCCGCCGCCCTGGAGACGCGCCCGATCCCCGTCGCGGACCTCGCTGCCGCGACCGCGCGCCGCGACCAGCGGCCGTACCGGCTCGCGGCCGTCGCGGAATCGAGCGGCGAGCTCACCACGGCGCTCCGCGAGTTCGCCGACGGCGCGCCCGCGGGTGGCTTCCACTCCTCCGCCGGGCCGGCCCGCCGGCCCCGGGTGGCCTTCGTCTTTCCCGGTCAGGGCTCGCAATGGCTCGGCATGGGCCGTGACCTGCTGGAACAGGAGCCCGCGTTCGCCGCCGCCGTCCGCGCCTGCGACGCGGCCGCCTCGTCCTATGTCGACTTCTCCATCCTGCGCGAGCTGACGGCCGAGGAGACCCGATCACAGTTGGATCGGATCGATGTCGTGCAGCCGACACTGTTCGCGGTCGAGTACGCCCTGGCGTGCCTGTGGGAGTCGTGGGGAGTTCGGCCGGACGCGGTGGTCGGGCACAGCATGGGCGAGGTCGCGGCCGCCGCGTACGCCGGTGCGTTGAGCCTCGACGACGCCGCCCGGATCATCTGCGAGCGCAGCCGGCTGATGCGCCGGCAGAGCGGGCGCGGCGCGATGCTGCTGGTCGAGCTGTCGGCACCCGAGGCCGCGGAGGCCCTCGGCGCACGGACCGACGCGTCGGTCGCCGTCTGCAACAGCGCGCGGTCCACCGTGCTGTCCGGCGACTGCGGCGTCTTGGCGCAGGTCGCCCAGGAGCTGGCCGCCCGAGACGTGTTCTGCCGCTGGGTCAAGGTCGACGTCGCGTCCCACAGCCCGCAGATGGCTGAGCTGCGTGACGACCTGGTGCGCCTGCTGGCCACGGTCCGCGGATGGGCACCGCGCATCCCGATGCACTCGACCGTGACCGGTGGGCGCTGCACCGGGCCGGACCTGGACGCCGCGTACTGGTTCGCCAATCTGCGCTCGCCGGTGCTCTTCGCCGACCAGATCGAGCACCTGATCGCCGACGGCTGCACCGCGTTCGTCGAGCAGAGTCCGCACCCGATCCTGCTGCCCGCCGTGCAGCAGGTCGCCGCTGCCGCCGGTGCCACCGGCGTCGCCGCGTTGCCGTCGCTGCGCCGCGGCGAGCCTGCGCGCGCGGTGCTGCTCGGCTCCGTGGCCGAGCTCTACGTCCGCGGCACGCCGGTCGATCGGGAGCGGGTCTCCACTCCGGGTCGGCGCACGGCCATCCGGCCGCTACCGAGCTACCCGTGGCAGCGCGAGCGGCTGGGCGAGGACGTCGTCGGGCCGACCCCACGCGCGCAACGGCGAGAACTGCTCGGCGAGGGCATCGAGTCGGCGCTGCAGCCGGGTACGCACCTGTGGCGGGTCGATCTCGATCGGCGCACCGCCGAGATCGCCGACCACGTGATCGGCGGCGAGGCGATCGTTCCGGCCGCGCTGTGGGCCGACCTGGCACTCCGCGCCGCCCGGCAGGTCTTCACCGGTCGTCCACCGAGCGGCTTCGTGCTCGAGCGATTGCGCTTCCGGGCACCGCTGGCGGTCGCCGAGCAGACCCAGGCCGCCCAGCTGGTCCTGATCCGAGACGAGTCCCACGCCCGGCTGCGGATCTTCGACGGCGAGCGGACCTGCGTCGCCGAGGGCGAGGTATCCGTGCTGCCGGCCCAGCCAGAAGCACCCGGCCAGTCCGATCTGGCCGCCATCCAGGTCCGGCTGGCCGAGGCCGATCCTGGTGCGGAGTTGTACGCCGACCTGGCCGGCCGCGGGTTCGCATACGGTCCCGGATACCGCCGGATCGGCCGGATTCATCGCGGCACCGACGATGTGGTCGCCGAACTCGATGCGCCGCTGGGCGGCCTGGACCACCTGTTGCACCCGGGCCTGCTGGACGGCGCCCTGCAGACCGCCCTGGTGGCGGCGCTGCCGTTCGCCGGTGCCGATCGGCGCGTACTGGTCACCGCCGGCGTCGAGCGGCTCGTCGCGTACGCCGGTCTGAACGGCCGCTGCCTGGTGCGGTCCAGCGCCCGGCGTGCCGGACCGGGCTACCGGGCCGACGTGGCGATCTTCTCCGCGACCGGAACCCTGCTGGCTGAAGCCATCGGAGTCACCCTTCTCCGATCGGCCGCGACTGCTGCCCCCGCGCCCGCACCGGCGCGCGAGGGAGCGGTCGAACGCAGTGAGTCGCGGGCCCCTGAGGCGATCCCTCCCGGGGCCCGCGACTCGCTATTGCAGATCCCGGACCGAAGGCTCCGGCGGCGGGCCCTGGAGCAGGCGACGGCCGAGTGTGTGGCGGCCGTGGCCAGGACCTCGGTGGCCCGGATCGACCCGGACATGACACTGAACGGGCTCGGCATCGACTCGCTGATGACCATGGAGTTGCGGAACCGGCTGGAGCAGACCTTCGGGGTGAAGTTGTCCCCGACCGTCATCCTCGCCCACCCCACGGTCCGCGAGCTCGTCCCCCAGGTCGCCCAGCGCGCGGGGATCCTGCTCGACGCCGAGCGCTGCTGACGCGCCGTCGTCGACCCGGCTCGAGCCGGACTCGACCGGGTCACGACCGCCGGCTGGCAGCGTGGACCGCACAAGCCCACACCAGATCTGAAGGAGTGACGACGATGGCGGAGTTCGGAAAGGACCAGCTGGTCGAGGCGATGCGGGCGGCGGCCGGCGAGGACGAGTCGACCGACCTGGCGAGCACGGTATTCGAGGCGAGCTTTGCCGACCTCGGCTACGACTCCCTCGCCGTGCTCGAGATCGCGAGCCGGATCGAGCGGGAGTACGGCATCGACCTGCCCGAGGACACCATGGCCGGGGTGGAGACCCCGGCCGAGCTGGTCGACCTGGTCAACGGCCAGCTGCGCGCGGTCGCCTGAGCCGGGAGCCGCTCGCTCCTCGCGAGCGGCTCCCACCGCAGCGAGGTGTTAGGACGGCTGCTCCGGGGCGGGCAGCGGGAGCTGCCGGAGGCGCTCGCGCAGCTCGTCGCGTTCGTGCTGGCTGAGCTCGTCGTACCGGCGCGAGCGCTCGGCACCCATCGTGGTGAGCTCGGCGTCGTCGAGCCCGCCCGCGTATGCCCGCCGGCTCTCGATGAGCTTGCCGACCTGCTCGGGGGTCAGTGGCTGGATCATGGTCATGGTCTCCTCTACTAGGTGCAGGAACTGCTCGGTCGATGGTTCGGCGGACGACTCCAGTGCGGCCAGCACGCCGAGCAGCCTTGCCCGCAGCGCGCTGGACTGCCGGATCCGCTCCTCGACCACGGCCAGCTGGTGGCGAACCAGCTCGCCGGCGTCCTGGTCGGGTTCGGCGTCCAGCACCTGACCGATCTCCTCCAGCGACAGCCCGAAGCTGCGCAGGACGATGATGCGATGCAGGCGTACGACGTCGGAGCTGTCGTAGCACCGGTGCCCGCCCGGCGTCCGCGACGACGGGCGTAGCAGGCCGAGCTGGTCGTAATGGTGCAACGTCCGCACCGTGATCCCGGTGTCCCGGGCCAGCTCGCCGATCCTGCGCGGCGTCTCGTCGGCCATCGACTCCTCGTTCCTTGTGTGACCTCGACGCTACAAGCTGACGCAGCGTCAGGTTCAAGTCCTCTTTCGAACGACTTCTTCGGGCCCGCGAGGACGGACCCACGGACGGCATCCGGCGCAATCCGTCAGGCTCGCCCGCCGGCCCGACCGATCCCGACCAGCAGCAGGTCCAATCCCGCTGTGAACTGCTCGCGGTCGTCGTGTTCGCGGACCGTGCCGGCAACCCGGCGGACGAAGGCGAACTCCTGCTCGTCCAGCTCCTCCCAGCGGGCGACCGCCGCGGCCAGGTAGTCCTCGCGGTCGGTGTCGCCGACCACCCGGCTGAGGGCCCGGGCCATCTGGGTGCCGACCCCGACCACGTAGTTGAGCACGGCGCTCGCGGCATAGAACTGCTGGTCGGCGGGCAGACCCGCCTCGGTGACCAACCGCCCGAACCGGTCCAGCAGCCGGAGCGTGTTCTGCTGCCCGGGGTTGCTGGTCAGGTGCGGCCCGGCCCACGGGTGCCGGTCCAGCTCGTCGAACACGGCCAGCGCCAGTCCGCGGAGCACGGCCATCGGCTCCTCGCCCGGCTGCTCGGGGACCGCGTCGAGCGCGTTGGCGACCACCCGGTCGCAGGCCAGGTTGATCAGGTCGGCCTTGTCCTGGACGTACCAGTAGACCCCGCCGGGCCCGGTGCCCAGACCCTCGGTCAGCCGCCGGAAGGTGAGCCCGCGCTCGCCGTGCTCGTCGAGGATCGCGACGGCCTCGGTCAGCACGACGTCGAGGGACAGCGTGTTGCGGCGGCGTTCCGACCTGGCAGGGCTGGGCTGAATGGACATGCCGAACATCTTGCCACGGTCTAGAACGACGTTCTATATTGGAGCAGTGTTCCAGTATGGAGCATCGTTCCATTCGATCGGCGTGACCCTCAGGAGGTTCCGATGAGCACCACGCACACTCCCACCGCACCTGCCTCCGCCGGAGCGACGTCGCTCCGCGCGGTGTGGCCGGCACTCCTCGGGTTGTCCCTGGTCTTTCTCGTCGAGATGCTGGACAACACGGTGCTCAACGTCGCGCTGCCGACGATTGCCCGCGACCTCCACGCCGACCCCTCGGACCTGCAGTGGATCACCGGCATCTATCCGATGGTCTTCGGCGGACTGATGCTGGTCTTCGGCTCTCTGGCTGACCGCTTCGGTCGCCGCCGGGTGATGCTGATCGGGCTGGCGATGTTCGGGTTGGCAAGTCTCAGCGTGGCGGTGGTCAGCACGCCGGGTGAGCTCATCGCGGTCCGGGCGGCGATCGGTGTCTCCGCCGCGATGACCGCGCCCGGCGCGATGGCGATGACGTTCCGCCTCTTCACCGACGACGATCTGCGGGTCCGCGCCTCGACGCTCATCTCGACTGTCGGGATGGCAGGATTCGCCGTCGGGCCGGTGCTCAGCGGGCTGGTCCTCGGCCTGGTCAGCTGGCGCTACCTGCTGCTGGTGAACGTGCCGATCGCCGTCGTCGCCTTCCTCGCCGTTCGACTCGGCATCCCGGCCGACGATCCCGCCGGCCTGCACCGGGAGCGCATCGACCTGCCCGGGGCACTGCTCGGGACGGCTGCGGTGATGCTCGCCATCTGGGCGCCGACACTGGGTGTGCAGAACGGCTGGACGAACTGGACCACGCTGACCACGGCCGCGCTGGCCGTCGCCTGCGTGATCGCCTTCGTCGTCGTCGAACGCACGGTCGCCCATCCCATGCTCGACCTCGCGCTGGTGCGCCGCGCGCCGGTTGCCTCCGGGCTGCTCAACCAGGTCGCGCTGGCCATCGCGCTCGGTGCCATCGGCTTCACCGTCACCTTGCACCTGCAGCTCGCGTGGGGTTGGACGCCGTTCCAGGCCGCCCTCGGCGGTCTGCCGCAGGTCATCACCATGCTGGCCATCGCGCCGGTCGTCTCGAAGTTCGTGAAGAAGCTCGGCCTGCGCCGGGCCGGACTCGTGGCCGGCGGGGTCGTGGTGACGGCCGTGCTGAGCTATGCGCTGCTGGGCCGCTTCGGATACGGGTGGATCGCCCTCTACATGGTGCTGGCCGCCGCGAGCCTGCGGGTCATCATGATCTGCGCGACGATCAGCGTGATGAAGGGCCTGCCCCCGAACCGCACCTCGATCGCCGCGGCCCTCAGCGACACCAGCCAGGAGATCGGCAGCGGCGTCGGCGTCGCGATCGGCGGCACCGTCTTCGCCGCGCTCGTCGCCGCACCGATCACCGGCGCGGCGTGGACACCGGAGGTGATCGCCGACTTCGAGGACGCGGTCACCATCTCCGGAGTGATCGTGGCCGTGATCGCGTCAGCGCTGCTGATCTGGGGCGCGGTTCTGACCCGGGGCGTCACCTTCGGGCCGCCGCCCAAGCCGGCAGCGCCCGAGGATGCACCGGAGCCGGCCGCGGGCGCCGCCCCCGCATCGGCCCAGCAGCCCGCCGGCGCCGGCAGCCGCTGACCCGACCGTCCGCTCACGGCCTCCGGTCGGGCTGGCAGCGCGAACACCAGTAGCTGCGCCGCTCCTGACCGGTCGGGCCGAACTCCTCGGTGCTGATCGGGGTGCCGCAACGGCGGCAGGGCTGGTTGCCGCGCTCGAAGACGTACGCCCGGCGGCCGGGTCGGGTGTCGCCGGTCGAGGTCTGGGCGACCTGCCACCGGTTGGCGCTCATCAGCAGCTGGGCGCGTTGGACCAGCCGGCGGAGATCGGGTACGTCGGTGACCGGCGTCCGCGGGTGGACACCCTGCAGGAACAAGATCTCGGCCCGATAGAAGGTGCCGATCCCGGCCAGGTTGCGCTGGTCGAGCAGCGCCTCGCCGACGGCGCGGGTCGGATCCGTCCCGATCCGGCGGAGTGCCTCGTCGAGATCCCAGTCGGGGCCGAGCAGGTCGGGCCCGAGGTGGCCGACGACGGTGTCCTCCTCGGCGGTGGGCAGCAGCTCCAGCACCGGCAGGCGATATCCGACGGCGACGTGATCGGCGGTGCCGAGCACCGCCCGTACCTGCCAGTCGGGTCCGCCGGACCAGGCGCGGCCCGCCTGATAGATCCGCCAGGCGCCGTCCATCCGGAAGTGACTGTGCAGGGTGAAGCCGTCCGCCAGCCGGAACAGCTGGTGCTTCCCGCGCGAGACCACCTCGCGGATCTCGACGCCGGTCAGGTCGGTCGTGGCCAGTGTCGGCACCCGGAACTCGCACCTGGCCAGCCGGCGGCCGGCCAGCACCTCGTTCAACCGGTAGCAGGAACGGAATACCACGTCACCCTCCGGCACGAAGCTCCTCCCGACCGCTGCCTCCCGCGCCGCGGACGGCGGCGCCGGGGTCAGGCTACGTCGGCGACCTCCGGACGGCTGCCGACCGCACGCAGCATCACCGTCGCCCAGGTGCGGAACGGGCGCCAAGCCTCGGCGATCTCGGCCAACTCCGCGTCGGACGGGTCGTGGTCGAGCCCGTACAGCTCCCGGATCACAGCGCGCGACCGGCTCTCCTCGGTGGACAGGACGTCGGTGAGTCCGAGCGCCCGCACCACCACCAGCGCGCTGTAGAACGGTCCGATCCCGGGCAGCTGCTGGAGATCCTCCTTCGCCTCCTCCGGTGACATCGCCCGCAGCCGCGCCACGTCCAGCCGGCCGCGGATCGTCGCCTCGGCCACGGCGTGCAGCCGCGGGACCCGGTCCTGCGGCAATCCGGGGAAGGCCTCCAGCGCCAGCAGCGTGCTCGGCGTGGGCAGCGCCGGCGTCGGCACACCGGCCAGCTCGAACGCGGCGCCGTGTGCTGCGGACAGCCGGCCGCGTAGAGCGATGCCCTGCGGCCGAGCCCGCCGCGCACTGACGATCGACCAGACCGCCGCCTCGTAGGGCGAATAGAAGAGCGCGGGCCGGAAGCCGGGCGCAACCCCCTCCAGCCGGCGCAGCACCGGATCGGCCGCGACCACCCGCTGCCACACCGCGCCGTCCGCGTCGACCGAGAGCACCCGGGCGACCTGCCGGCTGACCATCGTGAGATCGGCCTCCGCGCCGGGCCGGTCGTGCACGGTCAGCTCGAGCGTGGACCCGCGCTGCCGGACCTCGACGCCGACCTGGTCCTGGTAGCTGTCGTCGACACAGAACGCGAGTCGCATCACGCCGTCGAAGCTGCGCTCGTCGCGGTGGCCGAAGCCCATCAGCGCGACCTCGCGCAGATCGTACGGACCGCTGATCTCGATGCTGGTGGTCCGGGTGGGTCCGCTCCCCGGTGCGCTGTCCCTCGTGCTCATGCCGACGAGCATCCACCCGACCACCGACAGTCTTGCCGGTCCCGCCTATCGCCGACCCGAATAGCCTGGCCCGGTGCCGAATCCCTGGTCGCGACCGATCCGTCTACTCGCCGCTACGGCCGGGCTCGGGTTCGCCGCGCTCGCCGGATGCATCGCTTGGGTCCGCGCGCCGGCCCGCGGGCGCATCGTCGGCGAGCACAACGCGCCACGAGTCCCGCTGGCGCTGGTGCTCGGCGCCCAGGTCTATCCGAGCGGCTGGCCGTCGGCCTTCCTCCGGGCCCGGCTCGATCTCGGCAAGCGGCTGTATGACGCCGGCCGGGTGCAGCGGATCCTGGTCTCCGGCGCCTGCGACGCCCCGGAGTACGACGAGCCGAAGGCGATGCGGGCGTACCTGATCCGGGCCGGGGTCCCGGCCGCCGACATCATCGTCGACGCGCACGGCGTGGACACCTACGACTCGTGTGTCCGGGCGCGGGACGTGTTCGGACTGGACGAGGTAGTGCTGGTCTCGCAGAGCTATCACCTGCCGCGCGCGGTCGGCACCGCCCGTCGGCTGGGCCTGAGGGCGTACGGCGTCGGCGACGAGAGCGTGCGCGCGCGGCGCGAGCCGTGGATCAGCGGCTCGATCCGGGACCGGCTGGCCTGCGTCAAGGCCGTCCGCGACCTGCTCAGCCACCGACCCCCTGCCGTCGACCGCTGATCCCTCCCCGACTTTCCCCGACTCGGAAACTGTGCAGGTCCGGCAGCGACACGCCGGCCGACCCTGCAACAACGGCACAGTTTCCGGGCTCGGGGCATTCCGTGCACGTCTGCGTTGTGTAATCATGTAATTACTGACACGTTGTAAGGAGAGCGGGATGAGCTGGGATCCATCGGAGGATGAGGCCGGGCAGGGCCGGCGCGGGCATGGTCGGCGCGGCTTCGGCCGACCGGGCGGGTGGCAGAACGCCGACGTACCGCCCGCGGACGATGCCGCGGCCTGGTTCGAGGGCCGGCTGCCGAGCGAGTGGTTCACCGCGGTCGAGGTCACCGTTGACCGCGAGGAGATCACCGTGATCGGCACGCTGCCCGACGAGACCGTCGAGGAGGGGGCGCAGGCCGAGGGGCGGATCGGCCGGTTCCGGGCCGACACCCGGGCCCGCCGGATCGAGATCGCCGAAGAGGCGCAGGCGCGATACGGCCGCAAGGTGTCGTGGGGCGCGCGGCTCGGGGAGACCCGGATGCTCTTCACGCATATCTCGGTGCCGGTGATGACCCGGCTGCGCCAGCCCGAGCGGCAGGTGCTGGACACCTTGGTCGACGCCGGTGTCGCCCGGTCCCGGTCCGAGGCGCTGGCCTGGGCGGTCAAGCTGGTCGGCGAGCACACCGAGTCCTGGCTGGCCGACCTGCGCAAGGCGATGGAGGAGGTCGACAAGCTGCGGGCGGCAGGCCCGGATCTCTAGGCCCGGGAACTCCTCTGGCGGGCACCCGGTCGAGCCGGCGATCCGGCCGCGCGGGAAGGTTGGCTCAGCCGACGTCGAAAAGGAGCCGACCCGTGAGCGAATCCCCCCTGTATCTGGTGGTCACCATCTACCCGCGCCCCGAGCAGCTGGCCGAAGCCACCGCCCAGCTCCAGCAGATGGCGGCCAACGCGATGACCGAACCGGGTTGCGACTACCAGACGCTGGTCGTATCGGACGACGAGCCCGGCTGCCTGACGATGCTGGAGAAGTTCGTCAGCCGGGCCGCCTGGGACGAGCACATGGAGACCGAGCACAACAAGCGCGGCAACGAGACCCTCGAGCCGATGCTGGCCAAGCCCTCCGTCCTGCGGCTCTATACCGAGGCCTGAGGTGACCTCGACCTACCTGGCCTGACACGACCTACGTGCCCTGAGCCTGTCGAAGGGCGCACCCGGCCCTTCGACAGGCTCAGGGTCCGTTGATCGGGTCAGCGCGTCCGCTGGGAGAGGTAGTAGCGGATCAGCGACTGGGTCGAGGCATCCTGCTCGGCCAGCGCCGTCTCGTCGCCGGCGACGGCCGGTGTGACCTTCAGCGCCAGTTGCTTGCCCAGCTCGACCCCCCACTGGTCGAAGCTGTCGATTCCCCAGACGATGCCCTGGGTGAAGGTGATGTGCTCGTACAGCGCGATCAGCTGGCCGACCACCGACGGGGTCAGCGCCGGCGCCATGATCGAGGTGGTCGGCCGGTTTCCGGAGAAGACCCGGGCCGGGACGATCGGCTCGGGCGTGCCCTCGGCTCGCACCTCGTCGGCGGTCTTGCCGAACGCCAGCGCGGCGGTCTGGGCGAAGAAGTTCGCCAGGAACAGCTCGTGGACGTCCTTGTCGCCGTCGACCAGCGGCCGGGCCGGGTTGGCCACCGCGATGAAGTCGGCCGGGATCAGCTGAGTGCCCTGATGGATGAGCTGATAGAACGCGTGCTGGCCGTTGGTGCCGGGCTCCCCCCAGAACACCTCGCCGGTCTTGGTGGTCACGGGCGAGCCGTCCCAGCGCACGCTCTTGCCGTTGGACTCCATGGTCAACTGCTGCAGGTACGCCGCGAACCGGTGCAGATACTGCGCGTACGGCAGCACGGCGTGGGTGCGGGCGTCGAAGAAGTTGACGTACCAGACGTTCAGCAGTCCCATCAGCGCCGGTACGTTCTCGGCCAGCGGCGTGTTCAGGAAGTGCTCGTCGATGGCATGGAAGCCGGCCAGGAACTCGGCGAAGTTGTCGGGCCCGATCGCCACCGCGACGCTGGTCCCGATCGCGGAGTCGACCGAGTAGCGGCCGCCGACCCAGTCCCAGAAGCCGAACGCGTTCTCCGGGTCGATGCCGAACGCGGCCACCTTGTCCAGCGCGGTCGAGACGGCGACGAAGTGCTTGGCCACCGCGGCCCGGGCCGCCTCCTCGCCCTCCACGATGGCGCCGGCCGAGAGCAGCCCGCGGAGCAGCCAGTCGCGCGCCATCCGGGCGTTGGTCAGGGTCTCCAGCGTTGTGAAGGTCTTGGACGCAACGATGAACAGGGTGGTCGCCGGGTTCAGGTCGGCGGTCTTCTCGTACACGTCGGTGGGGTCGATGTTGGAGACGAACCTGACCTCGAGGCCGGGCTTGACGTACGGCTTGAGCGCCTCGTACACCATCACCGGGCCCAGGTCGGAACCGCCGATGCCGATGTTGACCACGGTCTCGATCGGCGCACCGGTCACCCCGGTCCACTCGCCGCTGCGGACCTTCTCCGCGAACGCGTACACCTTGGTGAGCACGTCGTGCACTTCGCCGACGACCTCGACGCCGTCCACCTCGAGGGTGGCGCCCCGCGGCTTGCGCAGTGCGGTGTGCAGCACGGCTCGGTTCTCGGTGACGTTGATGTGCTGGCCGGAGAACATGGCGGCCCGCCGGCCCGGCAGGTCGACCTCCTCGGCCAGCCGGACCAGCGCGGCCAGGACCCCGGTGTTGACCAGGTTCTTCGACAAATCCACGACCAGGTCGCCGGCGGCGAAGGTCAGGTCGTCGACCCGGCCGGGATCGGCCGCGAACCAGCCGCGCAGGTCCGGCTCGAACGCGGCCTTCAGCTCGGTCAGCTCGGCCCAGGCCTGGGTGGTCGTCGGGTCGACGGGATCGCTCATGATCAACTCTCTTTGCGGGTCGATGGTCCGTCCGGCAGCCTACTGAGCGTGCTCGGCGCTCTCCCGGCGAGGTGGCGCAGGGCGGCCGGCTACGGCGCCGGGGAGATGGCGGCGGTCCGGGCGGCGCTCACCCGGGCGCGGTCGGTGTAGTCCCGGGCCCGATGGCTGGACAGCGCCAGCAGGACCAGGATGCTGACGGCGACGGTGAGCAGGTTCGTCTGCAGCCCGACCCGCTCGCTGCCGTTCGCGTTGGCGACGAAGGCCGACACGATCGTCACCGAGCTGTACAGCATCAGCACCAGCCGGGCCAGTCTCGATCCTCTGAGCACGGCCAGCCCGAAGACCAGGTCCACCAGGGCGCCGATCGCGAAGACCGCGCCGATGGCGACGAACGCCCCCGGCGAGTCGGTGTCGAGGTCGCCGCCGGCCGCCTGCACCGCGGCCAGGGCGTCGGGGTAGACGCCGAGCAGCACGAACCCGGCGGCGATCACCAGGAATCCGAACGCACGGACGAACGCGACCACCGCGCCGAACACGATCTGAACGGGCCGCTTGTCGCGGCTGTCAGTGCCGCCCGACGGCACCAGGACGTCCGCGGCGGTGACCGCGCCGAGGTCCATGATCGGCAGGTCGCCGTCGGTCTGGATCAGGTCGCCGCCGCCGTTGCGGGCGTGATAGCCGGTGGAGAAGTCCTCGATCACCCGGACCGCCAGCCGCGGCTCCGCCCGGCGAACGGTGTCCAAGATGTAGTCGCGCTCGATGTCGGTGTTCGCCTCGATCTTGTGGGTCACCTGGAACGTGAACAGCGACAGTCCCACGGCGCGGTCGAACGTCCCGGCCGCCAGCCAGTCGACGCGGCCGCCGCCGGGCAGCAGCCAGCCGTCCGGGCAGCGCCAGAACCGCACGTGGTGGCGCTGGGCGGTGCTGCCACCCACCTCCTGCTGGTAGGCGAAGTCCTGCTGCCGGTCGAACAGCATCAGCGGGCTGACCGGGGCGTTCGGATAGCTCCGCCGGCGCAGCGTCGCCGCGATCATCCTCCGGGTGCTGGCGGAGTCGAGGTCGTCGGCCCGGATCCAACCGGCGGCCAGCATGGCGGCATGGATCTGGCCCTCGGACCCCATCAGCGCGAGGTTGACCGGATCCCCGAGCAGGCCGTCGCTGGTCCGGGTCCGGCCGATGAAGTAGCCGGGGACGTACAGCCGGGTGAGGATGCGGTGCAGCCGCGGCAGCACGAGGTAGGTGAACACGACCCAGAAGACGACCAGCAACAGCATCGGCCAGCCCGGACGTACGCCCTCCCGCAGCAGCAGATAGGCCAGCCAGAGCGCGGACACCCCGGCAAACGCGAACAGGACGCCGTCCAGCTTCGCGGTGAACGACCACCAGTGGCTGCGAGCCCTCGCCTTGCGCGGCATGCGCACCAGTCTGTGGCACCCGGGACAGGACGTGAACCCGAAAATCCGCCCCTCGTGCTATCCGGGACGCGAGAGCCACGCGTGGTCACGTCGGGAAACGCGCGCCGAGGGGCGGAATTTCGGGTTCGGCTAGCTTTGCCGCCATGGATCCGCGGCTGGCGAGGGCACGTCCGAGCGCCGAACGACCGTACGCCGCCGGCGAGTCGGAGTTCCGCTCCGACCTGGAGCGGATCCGGTTCGCCCAGTCGTACTCCCGGCTGGCCGAGGTCACCCAGGTGGTCACCGCGGGCGCGACGTCCGGGGTGGTCCACAACCGGTTGACCCACACCATCAAGGTGACGGCGGTGGCCCGGGCGATCGCCGTCCGGCTGCTCCGTACCGAGGACCGCGACCTGCTCCGCGGGCTCGGTGGGCTCGACCACGTCGTCGTGCAGTCGGCCGCCGGCGCGCACGACCTGGGTCACCCGCCGTTCGGGCACCTCGGCGAGCGGGCACTGGACCGGCTCGCCCGGACCCGGTTCGGGCTGGTGGACGGCTTCGAGGGGAACGCTCAGACGTTCCGGATCCTGACCGAGCTGGAGGTGCACGGCCCGAGCGACGAGGGGCTGAACCTGACGGCCGCGGTCCGCGCGGCGGTGCTGAAGTATCCGTGGGCGCGGGTGCACGTGCCCGACCCGCACCCGACCAGCTGGGAGCTCCCGCCCCGCGGCGCCGGTCACGGCCGCGAGGGCACCGGAGCGGCGAAGTTCTCCGCCTACCTGATCGACGTGCCCGAGATGCAGGACGTGCTGTCGGCGTTCCCGGACCTGCCGGCGGGCCGGCAGACGCTGGAGTGCTCGGTGATGGACCTGGCCGACGACATCGCGTACTCGTTGCACGACGTCGAGGACTTCCACCGCTCCGGCGTGCTGCAGTTCTCCCCGGTGTCCAGCGAGTTCCGGTCCTGGCTGGTGGACCGGGCTCAGTTCTCGCTGATGGACCCGCGCGACCTCACCCGCGCCGACCGCCGCCCGGGCGCCGGGCTCGAACGGCTGCGCCGGCGGCTCGCCGCACGGGACGACTGGATGTTCGACGAGGACACGTTCGCGACCGCGGTGACGACCGTCGGCGAGGAGTTCGTGGACGGCGTGCTGGCCAGCCCGTACGACGGGTCGATGGCGGCGGACCGGGCCATCTCCGGCTTCGTCTCCCGCTGGATCGACCACCTGATCTCCGCGGTCGAGGTCACGCCCGACCCGGCCGTCCGCTCCGGCTATGCCGCGATGGAGGGGCCGGCCTGGCACGAGGTGCAGGTGCTGAAGTTCGTCAACTCCTACTTCATCCTGGAACGGCCCGACCTCGCCATGTTCCAGCGTGGCCAGGAGCAGACGATCGAGCAGCTGGTGGTCGGCCTGGACGAGTGGCTGTCGGACCGCAGCGACGCGGTCCGAGCGCCGCGGCGGCTGATGGACCTGGTCAACGCGGCGATGTACGGCTATCGCCGGCTCGCCGAGGACCATCCCGACTGGCTGAACGGCAAGGTGTCGGAGGCGCAGCTGGCGCGCATGGGCCGGGGCCGCGGCATCGTCGACTTCGTCAGCAGTCTGACCGACGCCCAGGCGGTGGCCTTCGCCGCCCGGCTCGCCGGCGCCACCGGGGTGCTCTGGACCAACGGCGCCCTCTAGGCGCCTGCGCGCCGCGCTCGGAGCCGCTTCGCCGCTCCTCGGATCCCCTGTGGCTCTCCGGATCCTCTGTACGGGATCCGAGGCGGTCCAAGGGATCCGAAGTCCGGTTCGGAGCCGGGTGCTGTTCCCCGGATCCCCTGTCGCTCCCCGGATCCCCTGGTGCTCCTCGGATCCCCTGTAGCTCCTCGGATCCCCTGCACGGGATCCGAAGCGATCCACGGGATCCGAAGATCCGGTCGGCGTACGGCGGCGACGGGTGCATCCGGTCGGACCACCGCCTGAGAACCCAGAGATATGGCTGGCTCCCCCACCTCCGCGGACCGCGTCCGCAGCGTCGCGGTTCT
>NZ_BAABAB010000029.1:54742-89577 GCF_039537205.1 Microlunatus ginsengisoli
GGGTCCGCAGGCGATGACCGGCGCGATCTCTGACGCCAACCACACCGCGGCGACGCCGGCCGGCTACGCGTTCAGCATCTGGGGGCTGATCTATCTGGCCAGCCTCGCAGTCGGCATCGCCCAGCTGCTCGGCTCGGCCCCGGCCACCGAGGCCAACCGACGTACGGGCTGGTGGCTGGTCGCGGCCTTCGGCTGCAGCACCGTCTGGGTGCCGATCTTCGGCTCCGGTCTGATCTGGCTGTCGCAGCTGGTGATCTTCGCTCTGGTCGGCTGCCTTGCGGTGGCGCTCGCCCGGCTGACCGCGCTCGGGCCGGCGCGGAGCCGCGGAGAACGGTGGCTGCTCCGGGTCCCGGTCGGGCTGTACCTGGGCTGGGCCATCTGCGCCTCGGCCGCCGGCCTCGGGCTCACGCTCCGCTCGTTCGGGCTGGGAGAAGTGGGGGCGGTCCCGATCGGGGTCTCGCTGCTGCTGGTGGCGCTTGCCGTCGTCTGTTGCCTGCTGGTGGTGCTCCGGCTCGATGCGCTGGCGGGCTTCGCCTTCACCGCCGGCTGGGCACTGGTGGCCATCGCGATCGGTACGTCCGCTCCCGCCGTCCGGATCACCGCGATCGTCGGCGTCGTTGCCGTCGCCGCCGTCCTGGTCGTCCGAACCGCGCAGAGCACCCGCAAGGACGTCGTCCTTCTCGGCTGACCGCACCCAGCCTCGGGCCCGCACCCCGGAAAGTGTGCAAAAGCCGCAGTCTGAAGCGATTCAGAATTGCCGCTTCTGCACAGTTTCCGGGAGGCGGGGGCTCTGACGCGCCGAGGGAAGGGGCGCAATCAGCGAGGAGGGTTGAGTCGATCGGGATGCTGGTGCCGTGGAACTGCTCGGAGAGGTATGGGATTGCGCGACGTCGCGACAACCCGCGCCGAGCCCGGCGACCATCCTGCTCTGCGCGCTGATCGCCCTGCTGCTGGTCGCTCTGCCCACCACCTGGCGGGCGGTCCGGATGCTCGTCACCATCACCCACGAGGGCGCTCACGGCGTCGTTGCGCTGCTCACCGGACGCCGCCTGCACGGCATCCGGCTGAACGCCGACACCTCGGGCCTGACCGTCTCCAGCGGCCCGCCGCGCGGGCCGGGAATGGTGGCCACCCTCGCGGCGGGTTATCTCGGGCCGGCGATCGTCGGGCTGGGCGCGACCGCGCTCCTGCTCGCCGGGTACGCCCTCGGGGTGCTGTGGGCCCTTGTTCTGCTGCTCGCCCTGCTGCTGGTGCAGATCCGCAATCTGTACGGCCTCGCCGTCGTCGTCGGGAGTGCCCTGGTGCTGGTGGGGTTGAGCTGGTACATGCCGGCGAGCGCCCAGTCCACGCTCGCGTACGTCCTCACCTGGGTGCTGCTGATCGCTGCCCCGAAACCGGTGCTGGAGCTGGCGCGCCAGCGCCGGCGGGGCACCCTCCGCAGCTCCGACGCAGACCAGCTGGCCCGGCTCACCCGGGTCCCGGCGAGCGGGTGGATCGGGCTGTTCCTGGTGGCCAATCTGGCCGGGCTCGTGCTGGCGGCGGTCTGGCTGCTGCCGGGCATCACAAAGGCCGCCGGCTCGTGGCTCGGCGGCCTCGTTCTGGACTGACGCGCGGTGGTCGGCCGGCGTCCGTGCTGCGGCTCAGCGCAGCGCACTGCTCCGGCGCTGCGCCACCATGATCAGTTCGTCGCGCATCGCCGGCGTTGCGGCGTTGCTGATCGCGCGCTCGATGGCGCGGCGATCTCGGGCTTGACGACGACGGGTGCGGAAGGAATCCGCCAGGCGGGACACTGTGATGCTCCTCACTAGTACTTCGATATCGAACGCTTCGATTTCGAATCTATTCTATCCAACGCCGCGTCCCGGTGCACCATTCCGCGAGATGAGTTCGGTCACGCCCGCCGGGCAGTCGCGAGAGCTGAGCGGGTGGACGGGCGTCGAGGGGCCCGCGCGGCCCTCAGGCCGCTTGCCCGTAGCGCCTGGTCGAGATCACGACCCCGGCACTCTCGAGGTCGGCCTCGACCCGGAGTCGCTCGATGTCGCGCTCAATGCCGGAGGTCTCCTCGTCCAGCTCGTGCTCGATGCCGAGCATGGTGCAGGCCTGGACCAAAACCCGGTCATAGGCCAGCCGATTGCCCATCTGATGAGCCGCCGACCGGTGCTCGTCGGACGCGATCGCCGCTCGGAGGCGGCGAAGGTCAGCCGCCAGCCGCTCGATCGGGATGCCGTGCTGGCGACGGAGCGCGCGGAGATTGAGCCGGTGCTCGCGAGCCAGCCGGCGATTCTGCTTCCAGGAGGTGAACGTCTCGTCCCACCGACCGGCCAACAGGTCGAACAGGGTCAACAGGCCCAACGGCGCGAGCACCACCAGCGTCAGGGCGAACAACCCCAACGCCAACTGCCCGGCGTCCACCATGATGAAACCCTAAGTCGGGCACAGTGAGCACACAAGCGCCAATCAGTCTGCGGCGTTGCCGTAGACCGTCACGTGTACGTGATCGTAGTGGTTCGCGGTCGCCGACCCCCGGTCCGACATGCCGCGCCAGCCCTCGCTGCCGCGCTGCACGGTCCAGATCTTCTGGGAGTAGATGACCTGGCTCACCCCGAGCTGCTTGGCGTGGGCCCGGACCCATCTCGCCGCCTCCCAACCCGCGTCGGAGTCGGAGATCATGGCGTCGACCGCCCGGCCCGAGCCGTGCTCGCCACCGTCTCCCTGCCGGACGCCGCCGAACGAGGTGAACTGCGGGAACCGCGCGCACAGGGCACGGTGCACCTTGATGGCGTCCGCGGTGAGCCCGCTCTCCATCCCGGAGCCGCTCTTGCAGGGCGCGTCCGAGGGGGTCAGGTCCGGCTTCTTGGTGACCAGGTAGCGCTTCTTGACCCACTGGCCCTTGCCGTCGCGCACGATCTGGCGCCACTGTCCCTTGGTCGTATCGGTGACCTTGATCTTGGCGCCGGCCTTGAGCACGGTGACGACCTTGGCGTCGTCGTCGGCCTTGGTCCGTACGTTCAGCGCCACCGTGGCGTAGCGGCTGCCGGTGGCCTCCGGGATCGGGGCCGGCAACTCGGGTGCGGGCAGCGCCGGCCGGTCCGTGCTGCGGTTCGTCCGCGCCTCGCGCTTGGCGATGGTCAGATCGAGCAGATCGGAGCGGACGGCGCCCGCGGAGGTCGCCCGGCCGCTCACGGTCTCGCGCGCGGAGGTGGCGGCGGCCGTCGAGGCGCTGGTGGCCGAGGTCGGGCTGGGAAGGGTGGCGAGCACCAGACCGGTGGCCAGCAGGCCACCGATGACCGCACCGGGACCGGCCGCACGGGCGGCGGCCCGGCGACGTACCGGATTCTCGATCGCGCGTCTCGGCCGCGGCGCGGACATTAAATCACTCCCCGAACAATAGCTATCAAAGCGTTACCCAGCCCTGGCAGTGAAACAGAACCGTCACCGGCATGCCAAATCGGCGGTGGCCGTCGGGCGCCCGAACGGCCGGACCTGTGGCGCATCTCACCCCGCGAGGACGCGCCCGGACGCCGGTCCCGTAGCTTGACACCATCGGAGAGGAGCAACGCGTGAGCGAGCGGAACGAGTTCGAGGCGATCGTCATCGGTGCGGGCCAGGCCGGTCCCGGCATCGCCGCCGCGAAAGCGCAGCAGGGCAAGCGCACGGCCCTGATCGAGCTGGACCGGGTCGGCGGGACCTGCCTGAACCACGGCTGCAAGCCGACCAAGGCCCTCCGGGCCAGCGCGGTGATCGCACGGCACGTGCAGCGCGGGCCGGAGTACGGCGTCCACGTCGACGGCACGGTGCGGATCGAGTTCGGCGAGGCCATCCGCCGGGTGCACACCATGATCGACACGATGCGCCGGTCGCTGCAGGACTGGCTCGACGGCGTGGACGGGCTGGAGCAGTTCGCGGGCGTGGCCCGGTTGGAGACGGTGCCCGGCGGTCCGCACCTGGTGCATCTCGACACGCAGACCTTGAGCGCGCCGGAGGTCTACCTCGACCTGGGCGGCCGCGCCGCGGTGCCGCCGATCCCGGGGCTGTCCGAGGTCGACTTCCTGACCGAGGTCGAGCTGCTCAACCTGTCGGACCTGCCCGAGCACCTGGTGATCGTCGGCGGCGGCTACATCGGCTGCGAGTTCGCCCAGATCTTTCGCCGGTTCGGCTCGACCGTGACGATCTTCGCGGGCGAGCGGGTCGCGGCCCGGGAGGACGCCGACATCTCCGAACTGGTGGCCGGCATCCTCACCGACGAGGGGATCCGGATCGTGCCGGGCCGGACGTCCTCCGTCGCGGCGCACGCGGACGGGGTCGCCGTGACCGCCGGCGAGGAGACCGTCGTCGGCAGCCACGTCCTGGTCGCCACCGGACGGACGTCCAACGTCGATCTGCTCGGCGACGCGCACGGGCTGGCGGTGAACGCGCGCGGGTTCATCGAGATCGACGACCGGTTCGCCACCTCGGTGCCGGGTGTCTGGGCGCTGGGTGACGTGAACGGGCACGGCGCGTTCACCCATACCGCCTATCAGGACAGCCAGATCCTGCTCGAGCCGTCGCGCAGCCTCGCCGGTCGGGTGACCACCTATGCGATGTTCACCGATCCCCCGCTCGGCCGGGTCGGGATGACCGTCGCGGAGGCGCGTACGTCCGGCCGCCGCGTGCTCAAGGCCGAGGTGCCGATGTCGAGCGTCAGCCGGGCGATCCTGGATGGCGAGACCGAGGGCGTGATGCGGATCCTGGTGGACGCCGACTCCGAGGAGATCATCGGTGCGACCATCCTCGGGCTGCACGGCGACGACCTGATCCAGATCCTCAGCTTCGCCATGCAGGCCGGCGTCCGCTATCCCCAGATCCGCGACGCCCTGCCGATCCACCCGACCATGGCCGAGTTCATTCCCTCGATCCTCGGGTCACTGCAGCCGCTCTGAGCGCGTTGCGCCGGCGCGGGGGGACCGCTTGTAGGCGGACACGAACCGATCGCCGGCGATCCAGAACCGCCACGGCACGTCGGCTGCGACGCTCACCCCGACCCGGGGTCCGGACTCGATCCGCTCGGGAGCGGGACCCGGCCGGAGCCGGACCTCGCTTCCGGCCAGTACGTCGGCACCGGCCAGGGTGGAGTCGATGCCGAGCGCCTGGGTGAGCCGACCCGGACCGCGAGCGAGGTCCCGTAGCGTGCTGCGACCGCGGCGAGCCTGGGCGATCTCGATGCCTCTCACCACCTCACCGGCCCGGAGCAGCACCCCGGAGGCGGCGCCCTCCGGACCGCAGGCGATGTTGGCCGCCCAGTGCATGCCGTAGGTGAAGTAGACGTAGAGATGCCCCGGCGGCCCGAACATCACCGCGTTTCGCCTGGTCATGCCGCGATAGGCGTGCGACGCCGGATCGTTCGCGCCGTCGTAGGCCTCGACCTCGACCAGCCGCACGCTGACCGGTCCGTGGCTCAGCACGGCGCCGAGCAACCGCGGCGCGATCTCCCAGACCGGCGCGCTCAGATCCCAGCTCACTCCCGCATCCACGACTCAGACCCCGGCGAATCGGGGTCCGCCGGGCGCCGCAGGTGCCGCTGGGCCCCGACGTCGTAGGCCTCCGCCAGCCAGCCGGCGAACTCCGCGTCCACCTCGTGCGGACCGCTCAGCATGAACGCGTGCAACACATTGCGCGGCGAGAACGTCTGCACCCGGTCCCAGCGTGGGCTGTCCACCACCCGGGCCAGCACCAGATGGCCCGGCAGCGTGTGCCGGCGCGGGGTGAACGCGGCGAAGCTCATCCGGACGTGCAGCGCGATCCGGCTCTTCTCCGCCAGCACCTCCACCGGGCCGAGTGCGTCCACCACGGCCAGCACGGCATCGAAGCTCTGGCGGACGGCCGGGTCCTTCCCTTCGAAGTGGCGATCCAGGTCGCCGAGCGGGGCGCAGGTGTGGTTCTGGTTCCGGTTCGCGAACGTACGTCCGCAGTGGGGGCAGTGCCACAGCTCCGGGCTCATCCGCTCCGCTCCAGCCGCGTCACCGTTCCGGCCGACCCGTCGACCCGGACCCGGTCGCCGGTGCGCAGCCGCATGGTCGCGTCGCCGCAGCCGACCACGGCCGGGATGCCGAGCTCGCGGGCCACGATCGCGGCGTGCGACAGGGGCGCGCCGACATCGGTGATCACCGCGGCCGCCCGCGGGAACAGCGGGGTCCAGCCCACGTTCGTGATCGTCGTGACCAGCACCTCGCCGGGACGGAAGGCGGCGGCCTGCGAGGCGTCCCCGAGCACCCGGACCACGCCGTCGACCACGCCGGCGGAGCCGGGGAAGCCGCGGACGGTGTCGCTGTCGCCGATCTCCGCCGTGCCCCCCTCGACGTACCGGTCGGTGCGCCGGAGCGGGTCGGCCGCCCAGCCGAACGGGTCGAACCGGCCCAGAATCATGGTCGGATAGGGCGGTAGCGCGAGGTAGGCCTGGTAGGCCGCGCGGGCGGCCGCCAGCCCGCCCGCGTCGGGCGGGTGCCCGTCCAGCGCGTCGACGATCTGGTCGGACGTACAGAAGAAGATGTCGTCGCCGAGCCCGGTCAGCTCGCCGGCCCGCAGGGCGAAGGCGCGCAGCACCCAGAAGTAGCGGATGATCTCGCTCCGCGCCCATTCCCGGTTGCGGGCGATGGTGGCCCAGATCCGCAGCTGCCGGCGGACCGAGCGGGCGGTCAGCGGGTGCCGTTCGGTCAGCCGCTCCCAGGCCGCGTCCCGGGCTGCGTTCTGCCGCTCGATCAGGTCCCGGTAGCTGAGCGTCGGGTCGAGCTGGGCCAGCTGCCGGTCGATCCAGTCCGGCTCCTCCCCCGGTCGCGGGGTGGCGATCTCGAACTCGTGCGGGCCGCGGTGGGCGTACGTCGTGTTGAACGTCTCCCGGTCGATCCGGCCCTGGGCCAGCTGCTCCAGGCCGTCCAGCAGGCCGAGACTGGCGAGCTCGCCGGAGTGCGCGCCGAGGCCGGCGGTGATCGCGTTGGCGTCGGCGTCGCCGACCAGCTTCTGCAGCCGTTGCCGGGTGGTGACGAAGGAGATCCCGCTGGAGCGGGTGGCCGCCGACAGCATCCAGGACACGTTGTGGAAGTCGGGCAGGATCGTGCTCGACCAGAGCCGGGCCAGCGCATCGGCGTCGCGGGTGGCCTCGATCCGCTCGCGGTGCTCCAGGCAGCGCGCCGGGTTGCCGGACAGGTAGCGATCGAACCGCCGGATATCGCGCGCCGCGCTGCGGATCACGTGCAGGGCGACCGGTGCGACCGAGGAGATCACGGTCATCCGTGGCGCCTCGACCATCGGGAGCGGCACGTCGTCCGGGATCCGGCCGAAGACCTCCTCGGTCAGCTGGCGGAACCGTTTCTCGCTCACGCCGACCGCGCCGGCCAGGGTCGCGGCCACGCTCAGGTTGAGATAGATCCGGCCTCCGACCCGCCCGTAACTCAGGTAGGGCGGCACCGAGGAGGTGGCCATCACGTCGTGCAGGAACAACTCGACCATCGACCAGCTGGCCGGCGTGAGCACGTCCGGCATCGCCTCGCCGACGTTGGTGTTGGTCCACAGGAAGTAGCCGTTCCGGCTGTCGTTCCACGGGTCCGGCCGCCGGTCCCGGCCGGCGCCGGCGGTGATCGGCCGTGCCTGCAGCACGAACAGATCGCCGCCACGACGCGCCCACTCGACATCGACCGGCGCATCGAACAGCGCGGCGATCTCGCCGCCGAGAACCGCCAGCCGCTCCGCCTGCTCGGGCTCGAGGGACGGCTTGTGGCGCCGGCGGACGGGCACAGGTTTGGTCTGCGTGCCGGCCCGGGTTCGGACCGTCATCACGGTCTTGTCGGCCACCTGGCTGGACCGGAGCCGGCCGGAGACCGCGTCGACGTGGAACGTGTCCGGGGTGACCTCGCCGCCGACCACCGCCTCCCCCAGCCCCCAGGCCGAGTCGATCTCGATCGCGCCGGCGTCCCCGCTGACCGGATCGGCGGTGAACATGATCCCGGCCGCCTCGGCGTCGATCAGCTCCTGGACCACGACCGCCATGCCCAGCTGGCCGGCATCGATCCCCTGTCGGTCGCGATAGGCGATCGCCCGACCGGTCCACAGCGACGCCCAGCACCTGCGCACGGACTCGAGCAGGGCGAGCGGCGCGGTGACGTTGAGGTACGTCTCCTGCTGGCCGGCGAACGACGCGTCCGGCAGGTCCTCGGCGGTGGCCGAAGAGCGGACCGCGACGGGCGGTTCACCGAGATCGGCGTACGCCTCGATGATCTCGGCGACCAGCTCGTCGGGCAGCGGGTGCTCGGCGAACAGCCGGCCGATCCGGTCCGGGTCCTCGATCAGTCGCTCGATCTGCGCGCGCAACCCGTGGTGGTCGAGATAGTCCCGATAGGCCCGGGTGGTCACCACGAAGCCGTCCGGCACCGGCAGGCCGGCGTTCGCCAGCCGGACCAGGCTCGCCGCCTTGCCCCCCAGCTCGGCCAGGTCGGGCGTCGCCTCGTCCAGGGCGAGGACCGCCGGGGCACGGGTACGGGGCACGAGACCTATTCAACGCTGGACGCTGTCGGGCCGAACTCGTGCCCTGAGCCTGTCGGAGGGCAGCCGCCGCACCCATGTGCCCTGAGCCTGTCGAAGGGCATCCCCCGCGCACCCATGTGCCCTGAGCCTGTCGAAGGGCACCCCCCGCACACCCATGTGCCCTGAGCCTGTCGAAGGGCACCCGTCGCGCTCACTCCTCGACGCTCACCCAGGACTTCTCGGCATCGGAACGCAGCATCGCGTCGCAGATCGCGGCGGCGCGGGCGCCGTCGGCGAAGGTCGGCAGCCCGTCGGGCACCTCCCCGTTTCCGCCGTGCGCATCCACTGCGGCGTAGGAGTCGGCGACGAACTTCTCGAAGCACTGGGCATAGCCCTCGGCGTGCCCGGCCGGGATGGTCGCCAACCGGCGCTGCTCGGCCGAGTGGTGGTTCGGGTCGCGGACGAGGATCCGAGCCGACTCCTCCGACCCGACCCAGAGCTGCTCCGCCTGCTCCTGGTCGAAGGCGGCGCTGAGCTGCATCCCGTCGACCTCGATCCAGAGCCGGTTCTTCCGGCCGGCCGACAGCTGGCTGATCACCGCCGAGCCGGCCACGCCGCCACGGGTGCGGAACAAGATGAGCGCGCTGTCCTCGGTGGTCACGTCCACCAGCGGGGCGTCGCTGGCTACCGCCGAGAAGCTGGCGGCGGTGGCGGCCGGCCGCTGCGGAATGCTGATCGAGGTGGTCGAGACCAGCTCGGCGATCCGGTCGCCGGTCACCCACTCCATCAGGTCGCACCAGTGCGAACCGATGTCACCGAACGCGCGGGACGGGCCGCCGGCCTTCGGGTCGACCCGCCAGCTGGTGGCCAGCGGGTTCAGCAGCCAGTCCTGCAGATAGCTCCCGTGCACGAGGTTGACCGCACCGAACTCCTCCGACTGGACCTGCGCCCGAAGCTCACGGGCCATCGGGTGGAAGCGGTAGGCGAACGGCATCGTGTTGACCACGCCGGTCCGGTTCGCGACCTCCGCGGCGTGCCGGGCATCGTCCAGGCTGACTCCGAGCGGCTTCTCGCAGAGCACGTGCTTGCCAGCCTCCATCAGGGCGACGGCATAGGGCACGTGGGACGCGTTGGGGGTGCAGATGTGGACGACCTCGGCGTCGCCGGCGGCGACCTCGTCGATGTCGGCGTAGGCCTGATCGGCACCCCAGTTCGCCGCGACGGCTCGCGACCGCTCCGGGCTGGAGGCCATCACCCCGACGACCTCCGCGCCGGCCAGCAGCGCGGCCCGGCGGTGCACCTCCCCGATCATGCCCGCACCCAGGATCGCTACTCGCCGTCGAGATGTCGCCATGCAATCACCCTATCGAGGAGATTCGGGCGCACTCCGGCCCACACCGGCCCGAAAATCCTCCCCTCACGGCGATCTCGGTGGACGCCGCACGCGTCGCGCGCCACGGCCGACGACCGTCGAGGGTCGGATTCTCGGGTTTCGTCACGCGCGAAGCCTCGCCAGGGTCGCCCGGATCGTCGCGATCACGCCTTCGGGATCGGAGTCGATCATCGTCGGCGTGAAGCGCAGCACCGTCCAACCGGCCAGGACCAGCCGGTTCTGGCGGATCCGGTCCCGCTCGAACGCCGCCCGGGTGTCGTGGTGCTCGCGGCCGTCGACCTCGATCGCAAGCAGCACGTCGTCGAACGCGACGTCGGGG
Organism: Microlunatus ginsengisoli; assembly: GCF_039537205.1. Classification (NCBI taxonomy): domain Bacteria; kingdom Bacillati; phylum Actinomycetota; class Actinomycetes; order Propionibacteriales; family Propionibacteriaceae; genus Microlunatus; species Microlunatus ginsengisoli. The sequence goes on from NZ_BAABAB010000029.1 coordinate 64,948, forward strand.
CGACAGGTCCAACCCGATCCGCGGACCGTGACATTGCCCCGCCAGCCGGCGATCCCTGCCGCCCGGAGCAGGCGATGCAGCCGGCGCTCCGGCGGCGACCAGGGCTGATCGCGGGATTCGTCGACCAGCTCGCGGCGAAGCCGGTTGCCGCGACGACCCCGAGTCAGATCGAGTGCGCGACGCAACTGAACCAGGGTCGCGGCTCGGGTCTGCAGCGCGACGTCGATGGCGTCGCCGCCGAGCGAGTCGCACAGGTCGAGCGCGGTCAGCGCCGGCACGGTCATCCTGACCCCGCTCCACTCGGCGACCAGCTCGGCCGGGATGCGTCGTTTCGAGAACGCGAAGCCCGGCCGGCGAATCGCGGCCCGACGCGGCAGGGCAACGCCGACGGTCGGACACGACAGACTCGGCCAGAACCAGGCGGGAGCCGCCGCCGCTCCGACGAGCACGGCGTCGGGATCCCAGGCCATCGCGGCGGCGATCCGCACCTCGAGCTCGAGCACCGGCGCCCGGGCATAGACCCCGGGCAGCACCGAGACCAGCCGACCCGTGTCGAGCAGATGATCCAGTGCGCCGCTCAGCTCGAGATGATCGCGCCGGGCGATCACCCCACGACTCCGGACGATCTCCGCCACGACCCGCTGCGAGTGCCTCACACAAGGAGAAGGCCCGTCGCGGGCCGCCGATGTTAGCGCCCGACCCGAAAATCCTCCTCTCGGATCGATCCGAGGGAGCGCCACGCGCTCACGCAGCCGCGCCGAGGTGGGTCGAGGGTCGGATTCTCGGGTCGGGACGACTAGCCCCGCAGCGTCGGAATGCGGGCGAGGCCGGAACTGACACCACCGAGCGTCCGGTCCAGCGCCTGCATCCGGAACCGCCGGCCGTGCAGCCGCTCGGCCTCGGCGGCCCACTGCGGCACGGTCGGATCCGCGGCCAGCGCGTTGGCGGTGGTGTTGCTCACCCGGAGGGTGAGGGTGCTGCCGGGCCGGACCTCGCCGAGGTCGATCTGCCATGGCGCGTCCCAGACCACACCGAGCGAGCGACCGTCGAGCAGCACCTCGACGACCTCGCGGACGGGCGGGCTGATCCGGGCCCGGTAGACGCCGACCTCCATCGCACCGAGGGCGATCTCCGACTCGTCCGGCTCCCCCGGCCCGAAGTCGAGCACCGCCGACCCGGCGGGCAGGTCCTCCAGCCGGGCGGTGTAGCTCATCGTCCCCGAGAACGCCGACCCGACCCGCGGGTCGTCCTCCCAGCGGTGCGGCAGCGACACCGGTCCCAGGTCGGTCCCGTGGGCCGACTCCAGGCGCCAGTCGACCAGCCCGACCTCGCTGCCGCCGGGAGCCGCCTCCGCAGCCTCGTCCGGCCCGTCCCCCGCCTCCTCCGCGCCGTGGCCGACCAGCACCACGCCCTGGTAGGGCGCGAGGTCGAGCGCGATCCCGTCCGGACCGGCTACGCAGGGCGTGACCGTGCCGCTGGAGAGGTCCCAGCGCTCGATCCGGCCGGGAGCGTCCCGGAACAGCGCCGACAGCCGCCTCGAGTGCGGACCGGTGTTGGCGAGGAACCAGATGTCGATCTCCCCGGTCGTTCGGTGCACCGCGCCGACGTCCGGGCTGGCCGGGGTGAGCACGACGTCGGACGATCGCGCCGCGGCCAGGTCGGCCAGCCAGTCTCCGCCGCCGTCGGCCGTGACGACCAGCCCGCCCGCGGCCTCGATCGCCGCCAGCCGGTCGCGGGTCTCCGCCGGCAGGTGAGCGCCGAACGGCAGCACCACGGTCGGCCTCAGCGCGGGCTCCCGCTCGGCCAGGAAGTGGTCGTCGACTAGGTCGAAGTCGTAGCCGGCCTGCCGCAGCGCCCGCGGCACCTCGGGCGGGATCAGCTCGGTGGAGACCGTGTAGAGGTCGATCGACGGCAGGAAGCGGGCGTACGCGTCGGCGGTCGGAAGATACAGCAGCACGTCGCGGACCGGCTCACCCTGCCGCAGCACCCAGCTGAGCCGCTGCAGATAGCGCATCAGGCCGGGCATCGCCGGCCACCACGCGTTCCGGTCGTCGAACGCGCCGGAGGCATAGAACAGCCAGCCGAGGCCCGGCGTCCGCGCCGAGCGGCAGGGCCAGCCGTGCCCGATGAACTGGTTGATGCCGAGCAGCGCGTGCTCGTGCGCCTCCCCCTTCAGATCCAGCGGGGTGGCCCGGAACGACGGCGCATGGATCCAGGTCCAGGTCTCCGAAGACACGACGTCGCGGCCGAGATGGTGCGCCGCCGAGGACGCCCACTTGGTCATCGGCAGCCGCGTCCAGCCCCACTGCTCGCCCTCGACCAGATCCACGTGCCGGTAGCTGCTGAGCGACACCGGCGGCTCGCCGTAGCTCTGCACCCGGAGCCGCAGTCCGCGCCGGTGGGCCCAGTCGGCCATCGGCACCAGGAAGTTCTCCTCGCACAACTCGGTCAGGGTGCGGAAATAGTCGGTCTTGAACGCTGCGGCGTCGGGGTGTTCGGTCACCAGCAGCCACAGCCGGTCCTCGCACCGGTAGCCGCGCCGGGCAGCGAACTCCTCGGGCAGCGCGGGGGTCCAGTCGGCCGCGTACACCTCGAGGCTGTCGCAGAACACCGACCCGATCCGCTCGGCACCGACCGCGTCGACCATCGGCCCACCGACGGCGTCCAGATGCAACCGGGTCGCCTCCGCGCTGTAGTGGTCGAAGACCGGTCCCTCGGCGCCGAAGGCGGCCCGCTTCACGTTCTGGCCGGTCGGGCGGGCGGTGGCGGTCAGCAGCACCCGCGGTCCGACCCCGGCGGGCACCCGGATGTCGTCGTCGGTCACCGGCACCGGGACGTAGGAGTCCGGTCGCTCCTGCAACGAGCCGTTGCCGACGTACGCACCGACGATCAGTTCCTCCGGCCAGCCACGGCGGGGTGCCTCGAACGCGTCCGGCCCGATCTCGCGATAGGTCCAGTCGAGCCAGCGGGCCGCGTACGGCGGGGTGATGTGCGGGCCGCCGAACGACCAGCCCGTGCCGAGGGTCAGATCGAAGCGAAGGCCGAGTTCGCCGGCTCGCTCGGCGGCATGGCGCAGCGCGGCCAGGTGCGCATCGGACAGATAGCGGTCCGGATCGGCCGACAGCGGATAGACGCAGGTCGCCTCCACCCCGCCGACACCGGCCGCAGCCATCGCGGTCAGGTCGCGGTCGATGTCGTCCCGGGTGACGTCGGGCCCGAACCACCACCAGCGCATCATCGGCCGCGCGTCCGCCGGCGGATCGGCGAACGTACGTCGGAGTTCGGACAGGGCGGTCGGCGTGGGAGTCATGGTCCTCTCGCGGCATCGGGCGTCGGTAGATCCCCCGCAACCACACGTCATGAAGCGTTTCAAGCCAAGGTCCAGCATCTGACCGCGGACGCGGAAGACGGCTTCACAGAGACTCCATAGAGGTGCCACAGCGCACCGGTCCGAGGTCACAGCCTGCTGGCCCAGGCTGATGACATGTCCGGATCCACCACCCTGTCCCGGCGTCCGCTGTCCGGCCTGTTGCGCCGGCAGACGGCGCCGACGCCGACCGATACCCCGCCGGCACCAGCCGATCAGCGGGGATCCGCCGATCAGGCTCCGCCGGGGCAGCGCGGCGCGCTCGGCCGGCTGTTCCTCGGCAAGCGGGGTGAACCGGCCTGGGCCCGCCCGCTGCTCTGGGTGCTGCTGCTCGGCACGGCGGCGATCTATCTGGTCGACATCGCCAACTCCGGCAGCGCGAACTCCTTCTATGCCGCGGCCGTGAAGTCCGGCACCGAGTCACTGAAGGCCTGGCTGTTCGGCTCGCTCGATGCCGGCAACTCGATCACGGTGGACAAGCCACCGGCTGCGCTGTGGGTGATGGTGTTGTCGGCCCGCATCTTCGGTTTCTCCTCGGCGTCGATGCTGGTCCCGCAGGCGCTGATGGGCGTCGGCACGGTCGCGCTGACCTATGCCGGGGTGAAGCGCTGGTTCGGCCCGGCGGCCGGGCTGATCGCCGGTGCGCTGATCGCGCTGACCCCGGTTGCCGCGCTGATGTTCCGCTTCAACAACCCGGACGCGTTCCTGGTCTTCTCGATGACCCTCGCCGCCTACGCCGTGATCCGGGCGGTCGACACGCCGCGCCGGGCGCTGCGCTGGCTGGTGCTGGCGGGCACCGCGCTCGGCTTCGCCTTCCTGACCAAGCTGATGCAGGGCATGCTGGTGCTGCCGGCGTTCGCGGCGGTCTATCTGGTCGCGTCGCCCAACCGGCTCGGCAGACGCCTGCTGCACCTGCTCGGCGCGGCCGTGGCGCTGATCGTCTCGGCCGGATGGTTCGTTCTCCTGGTCGAGCTCTGGCCGGCGTCGGCCCGGCCCTACATCGGCGGCTCGTCCAACAACTCGCTGTGGGAGCTGGCACTCGGCTACAACGGGCTGTCCCGGATCCTCGGCGGTGCCGGCAACGGCGGCGGGGGCGGCGGAGGCGGTGGCTTCGGCGGCGAGAGCGGGCTGCTGCGGATGTTCAACTCCGCCTTCGCGGGCGAGATCTCCTGGTTGCTGCCGGCCGCCCTGATCGCCCTCGTGGCCGGCCTCGTCCTGGCCGGACGGGCCCCGCGGACCGACAAGACCCGGGCCGCGATGATCCTCTGGGGTGGCTGGCTGGTGGTCAGCGCGCTGGTGTTCTCCTTCATGTCGGGCACGATCCACCCGTACTACACGGTCGCGCTGGCCCCGGCCATCGGTGCCACGATCGCAATCACCGCGACCCTGCTGTGGCAGCGCCGCGACGACCACGCCGCCCGCGGCACGCTCGCGGTGATGATCGCGGCGACCGCGATCTGGGGCTGCTATCTGATGGGGACGTACGCCGCCGGCTGGGTGAGCTGGGTGCGCTGGACGATGCTGGTCGGCGGCGTCCTCGGTGCGGCGGTGCTGGCGATGTCCGGCGGGGCGTTCAAGCGGTTCGCCGTGGCGGCCGCGCTGGTCGGCTCGATCGCCTCGCTCGGCGGAACCGCGGCATACACCGTCGCGACCGTGACGACCGGGCATACCGGGTCGATCCCGAGCTCCGGGCCGGCCATCGCCGGCGCGACCATGGGCGGCGGGATGCGCGGGGGCATGGGCGGCGGTCCCGGTGGGGCCCCCGGCCAGACCGGCGCGGGCCAGACCGGCGCGGGCCAGCCCGGTACCGGCTCGGGCTCGGGCTCGGGCTCGTCCAGTTCCTCCGGCGGCACGGCCGACCTGGTCGGGATGCTGAACGAGACCACCAGCCGGTGGTCGGCGGCGGTGGTCGGCGACCAGTCCGCGGCGGGCTACATCCTGTCCACCAACACCGCGGTGATGGCCATCGGCGGGTGGAGCGGCAGCGACGACTCCCCCACGCTGGCGCAGTTCCAGGCGTACGTCGCCAACGGCGACATCACCTACTTCATCGCCGGTGGCGACGCCCGGGGCGGCGGCATGGGCGGCGCGAGCAGCGACTCCGCGGCTACCCAGATCACCGCGTGGGTGGAGCAGAACTTCACCTCGACCACCGTCGGCGGGGTGACGGTCTACGACCTGACCAGCAGCACCTGATCCGGCCGCACGGCGCGGGCGAGCGCCGCCCGGTCAGCGTTTGACCAGCAGGCCGCCGATGTAGCCCAGCACGCAGCCGGCGACCACCACGATCGCGCCCCAGCTGGGGATCAGCATGCCCTGCTGGCTGAACGCCGAGGCGACGAAGACCCCGACCACCACGGCGGCGGCGGCGAGCGCCGCCAGCCTGGTCAACCGGCCGGACCGGCCGGTCAGGCCGAACACCATCACGATCGCGAGCAGTGCCACCGCCGCGCCGGCCGAGGTGAACGCGTCGAAGCGCCGCTCCAGCAGCAGCCCGAACCCGAACCGCTCGGTCATGAAGCGGGCCGACAGCCCGAATCCGGTGCGTCCCTCGGTGGTCCACTCCAGGAACGCACCGAAGAACATCAGCAAGCCGCCGAACAGGGTGAACAGCACCCGGGCGACCGGGCGCCAGTCGCCGCCCTGCTGGACCAGCGTGCCGTTGCTCTGGATGTCGGCACGGCCGTCGCTCGCCATGATCACGAAGTTCCGGTTGACCTCGCGTCCCGAGCCGACGCCGGGCGCGTCCACGGTGACCGTCGACCGGCCGACCCCACCGGGCGGCACGTCCAGCACGGCCGGCGCGAACGAGAACCGGATGCAGTTCTCCGGGTCGTCCCCGCTCAGCGTGACCCGGATCGGCTGCACGCCGTTGCGGTTGTCGACCAGCGCGCTGAACGCGCCGCGTCGCCGGTCCAGCCGCAGCACGCTCGGGTCCAGCCGCATGGTCAGGGTCTCCATCGCCGAGCGCGACGAGGACTGGACCAGGCTGCCGGTGGCCTGCACCGAGGCCTGACCGTCGGTCGCGCTGATGGTGATCTGCCGGCTCCACTCCTGCCCCGGCGGCGGTCGCCAGGCGGCCATCCGGACCTCGATCCGGCGGACCATGCCGGCCTCGACGTCGACCACGTCCGGGGCGAAAGCGAATCCGACCGCCCGCTCGGGATCGGCCCCGGACAGCCGCAGCCGGACCCGGAACCTGCCCTTGCGATTGTCGATCACGAGCTGGGTCGAGGCGCCGTCGGCGTCGCGGACCTTGGTGATCTCCGGCTCCAGGCTGAGGCCGAGCGTGGTCATCGGCGAGGCGCTGGCGGTCTGCACGAACGTCGCCACCGCGGTCGAGGTGCGGCGCTTCGGATCGGTGGCGGTGATGGTGACGGTCCGGCTCGCCTCGGTGCCCAGCTCCGGTAGGGCGGCCTGCAGCCGCACCTGGGCCTGCGCGGTCTGGCCGGGCGGCACGTGCACCTGCGGCGTGTCGAAGCCGACGTACACCACCTGCTCGGGGTCGCTGGCGCTGAGCTGCACGTGCGCCCACTCCCGGCCGTTGCGGTTGTCCAGGGTGAGCCGGGTCGTGCCGACCGGGTTGTCCCGAACCTTGATCACGGCCGGCTCCAGCGTGATCCCCACCGGCGGGTCCTCGACCTGGACGCTGCTGATCTGGACGAAGGTGACCGCCGTCTCGGCCGTACGCGTGCCCTCCCGGACCGACACCGTGAGCAGCCGGGACGCCTCCTGGCCCGGCGCGGGCCGATCAGCGCCGACGCTGACCCGCACGGTCGCCACCGACGCCGGCCCGACCTGAACGACCGGCGGATCGAATCCGAACCGTACGGCCAGCTCGGGATCCGTGCCGGCCAGCTGGGCGCTGATCGCGCGGTTCGACATCGAGTTGTCCACGGTCAGGGTGAAGGCGGCGTCGGCGCGGTCCTGCACGCGGAGCAGGCGCGGCTCGGCCCGGAGCTGCAGCGGCGCATCGACCACCGAAACGGTGACCGAGACGGGCAGCTCGACCACGGCGAGCGGTTCGTTCATCGCGCGCACCCGGAGCCGGACGGTGAGCTGCTGGGCGGGCGTCAGCGTGGTCGCGACCACCTGGAACCGGGCCCGGATCACCTCGTCCGTGCCGGGCAGCAGCTCGACCGCGCTGGACTTCACCGTCAGCCAGTCGGGCCCGCCGCCGGGCGCGAGCTCCGCCAGATAGCCGTCCACCCGGATCGAGATGTTCCTGACCCGCAGCTCCAGCTCCGCGACCTCGCCGGTCGGCGCGACCGTGACGTTCGGGTTGTCGACCGCGACCCGGAACCGGTCGTCGGCCACCAGGTCGTCGGGATCCTCATCGGTGGCCGGTGCCGGACCCTGCTCGGTGACCCGCGGGATCTGCCGGGTCTCCGCGGCCGACTGCTGGTCCTCCGGGCGCCGGCGTACGTCCTCGGGAGCGGCCAGGATCGACTTGTCCCAGCCCAGGTAGTTCTGGCACTGCACACAGAACTCGGTCCCCGGCGGGTTCCGCTCGCCGCACACGCTGCAGACCCGCGAATCCATCCCCGCCTGTCCTCCTCGCCGTGCCTGCGTACGCGACGTCGGCCGGCGCGCGTCATCTCGATCCTGCCGCATGGCGAGCCGATCCGTCATCATCATTCCCTTCGCCGCCGACATCGGGGCGCGCGCAACGACGCTCCGAGGTGTGGAGCACCCGGCCGGCCGGTTGATACGCCCGAATCGAGCGACCACCCGGACCCTGGTCAGCCGGCCACGGCCGCCGCGATCCTCCGGACCGCCTCGCCCATGATCGCCGGGCTGGTGGCCAGGTTCAGCCGGGCGAACCCGTCGCCCTCGGGCCCGAACGGCGGGCCGGGCGTGAGCGCGACCCGGGCGCGCTCGACCAGCACGGCGGCCGGGTCGTCACCGAGATCCAGCGCACGAAAGTCCAGCCAGGCCAGGTAGGTGCCCTCGCCGGGGCGCCAGCCGAGCGACGGGAGCTGCTCGCGCAGCAGATCGACCAGCAGCCCCCGATGGGCCAGCAGGGCGTGGCGTACGTCGTCCAGCCAGCGCCCGCCGTCGTGCAGTGCGGCGGAGTGGGCGATCACGCCGAGATGGCTCGCGCCGTGCCCGACCTCCTCGGGCATCCGGGCGAGCGCGTCGGCCGCCGCCCGACCCGGAATCGCCAGCCCGGCCTTGAGCCCGCTGAGGTTCCAGCCCTTCGCGGCCGAGGTGACGACGATCCCGCTCTCGCCGCCGGGCACGGACAGGAACGGGGTGAACTCCGCGCCGGGCAGGGTCAGCGGCGCGTGGATCTCGTCGACCACCATGAGCACGTCGTGCCGAGCCGCCAGGCTGGCCAGCGTCGCCAGCTCGGCCGCCGAGTGCACGGTGCCGGTCGGGTTGTGCGGGTTGCAGAGCAGCATCGCGGTGCCGGCGCCATCGGCCCGGCTGCGGGCGAAGGCCGCCTCCAGGGCGGCGAGGTCCAGCCGGAGATCCGGCCCGAGCGGTACCGGCCGGATCCGCCGGCCGAGGTGTCGCAGGTAGGAGTAGAAGGGCGGATAGACGGGCGGGTCGACGATCACCGTGTCGCCCGGCGAGGTGAGGGTCTTGAACACCTCGCTGATCCCGATCATCACGTCGGGCACCAACCGGATCGGATCGATCGCCGGCTCCCAGCCCCATCGCTCGGCGGCGAAGGATGCGTACGCCTCGGCATAGCCGGGACCGCACGGATAGCCGGTGTCGCCGTCGCGGATCGCCCGCTGGAGTGCGTCCACCACGGGTTCGGCCAGGTCCACGTCCATCTCCGCGACCCACAGCGGCAGCACGTCCGGCGCGAACCGGCGCCACTTCACGCTGGTCCGGCGGCGCAGGTCCGGCTCCGTCAGCCGGGCGAACGGATCCTCGCGCGTCGCCGTGGCTGCGTCGTCCATCCGCACATTCTCGACCTCCCGATACGATCCACGCCATGAGCCAGGCGACCCGACACCCTCGCTACGCAGTGGTGGTCAACCCGATCAAGGTCGCCGACGACTTTCGTCAAGACGTGACCGACACCTTCTTCGACAACGGCTGGGGCCGCCCGCTCTGGCTGGAGACGACCGAGGACGACGCCGGGCGGGCGATGACCAGGCAGGCGCTGGACGCCGGCGTCGAGACCGTCGTCGTCGCCGGTGGCGACGGCACCGTCCGGCTGGTGGCCGACGGGCTGGCCGGAACCGAGGTGAAGCTGGGCATCATCCCGTCCGGGACCGGCAACCTGCTCGCCCGCAACCTCGACATCCCGCTGGATCGCGAGGGCGCGCTGCACGTCATCCTGGCCAAGCAGACCAAGCAGATCGACCTGATCGAGATGACGGTCGACGGTCACGAACCCGAGCACTTCGCGGTGATGGCCGGCGCCGGGGTGGATTCCGCGATCATGGCCGACGCCGATCCGACGTTGAAGGCAAAGCTCGGGCCGGCGGCGTACTTCTTCTCGGTCGGCAAGGCTCTCGGCCGGCTGCCGCTGAACGCGAAGATCACCGTGGACGGGCACCGGCCGCACCACCGCAAGGCCATGGTGGTGCTGGTCGGCAACGTCGGCCAGCTGGTCGGCGGCATCGCCCTGCTGCCACGAGCCAGCGCACACGACGGGCTGCTGCACGTCTTCGTCGCCTCGCCGCACCGGATCCGGGACTGGCTCCGGACGGCCTCGCATCTGGTCACGCGTCGCGGCCACAAGGGCGACACCATCGACAGCTTCAGCGGCTCGAAGGTGGTGGTCGAGATCGACGAGGCGGACAACTACCAGCTGGACGGCGACGTGATCGGTGAGTTCCGGCGCTTCGAGGCCGTGATCAAACCGCGGGCGCTGACCGTCTATACGCCCTGACCCGACCGGGTCAGGGTTTGCCGGGCTGCGGGCCCGGAACCTGGTGGAGCCTGGTCATCAACGTAGGCAGCGCGGCGATCAGGACGAGCAGCACCAGCGTGACGCCGGCCGCGATCCAGGCCGCGGCCCGGCCGACGGTGACGTCGAAGATCAACAAGACCGTCCCGGTGAGCACCAGCCCGACGCCGGCCAGCACGATCCGCAGGATCAGGTGCGCGGTCCCGACGATCGCCGCCCGGGCGTGCTGGCGAAACAGCGCCCGGTGCAGGTTCACCGGTGCCAGACCGAGCGCGGTGGTCAGCACGGCTGCCGAGACCAAGATCAGGTACACCCCGTGCTGAAACGCGGTGAGGCCCTTGAAGGTCGGCTGGAAGGCGATGGTGAGCAGGAAGCCGGTGAGGATCTGGGTGCCGGTCTGGGTGACCCGGAGCTCCTGCAGGATCTCGTTCCAGTTGCGGTCCAGCCGCTCGTTCAGTGTCTCGTGCCGGCCGTCGGTCGGGTCGACGTCGGCGTCGGGGTCGGACACCCTCAGTCCAGGTCCGTCGTCAGCCGGTTGATGAGATCCTCCAGGGCCGCGTCGAACTCGTCGCTGAACATGTCCACGGCCAGCTGCGGCCCGAGCTCGGTGATCAGCGGGTAGTCGGCGAGGTCGTTGCTCTCGATGAACTCGATGTCGTCCTCGGGCCGGCTGGGCAACCCGATGGCGGCCGCGGTCTCCAGCAGCAGGTGGCCGAGCAGGAAGGTCGCGAACGCCCGGTACGTCGACACGCTCGCCGCCCGGGAGAAGCCGTAGCCGGCCAGCCCCTCGAGGAAGGCCTCCACCCAGCGCAGGCTGCGCAGCGGTGGCCGCAACCAGGGCGCCGCCGGCGGGCGCGAGGCGACCAGCGGGAAGACCTGGGGATGGGCCAGCGCCAGCCGACGTACGCCGTGGGCGAGCTGCTGCAGATAGTCCTGCCAGGTGGTGGCCCGGTTGTCGACCATGGTGTCGTTGTACAACTCCTCCATCAGCACCTCGACCACCCCGTCGAGCAGCTGCTCGCGACCCGGGACGTAGCGATAGAGGGCCATCGCCTCGACGCCGAGGCGCGCGCCGAGCTGACGCATGGTGAGCCGGTCCCGGCCCTGCTCGTCGATGAAACGGATCGCCTCGGTGAGAATGGCCAGCTGGCTGAGCGGTCGTCGCCCGGCCGGATCGCGACGGCCTCCCGGCTGACTGATCTTCGAGTCCACCGGCGTGCTCTCTCCGATCGAAGGTGTTTACAAGGTAAACACACTGGGATACATTTCACCTGGCGCGGTTTGGACGACCTGCCTGAGTTGCCTGCAAGCATAGTTCAACGGCCTCGGCTGCGGCAGGTGTCGCCGGCCAGGACACCTTGTCAGGCCGTTGGATCCGGGCATGGTCGTCCCGACCGACCTCATCTCGTCCCGGGCGCAGGCCGCGCGGGGGACGCCGAGCTGGCCCACTTGCTCCCGCTGGGCAGGTGGGCCGCCAGCTCCCTCCCAGCCGATCGGGCGAGCCGAGGCCCGGGGTAGCGTCGAAGCAAGCCATGGCACTCCTCCTCGACCTCACCCCGCTCCGGGTCAGTCCGAGCTTCCGGCGTCTCTGGTGGGGCCTGGGTATCTCCAACATCGGCACCCAGCTGACCGCGGTCGCGGTCGGGCTGCAGGTCTACGCCATCACCCGGTCCACCCTCGCGGTCGGCGTGCTCGGCATCTTCGCCCTCGTGCCGCTGGTCTTGCTCGGGCTGTACGGCGGTGCCCTGGTGGACGCATACGACCGGCGCCGGATCGCGCTGCTGGCCTCCGGCGCGCTGTTCGTCATCTCGGTCGCGCTGGTCGTGCAGGCGTGGCTGCACGTGAACTCGGTCGGCCTGCTGTACGCCCTGGTCGCGCTCCAGTCCGCGGGCTTCGCGGTGAACAACCCGGCCCGGACCGCGATCATCCCGCGGCTGATCGAGCCGCGACTGCTGCCGGCGGCGAACGTCCTGCAGACCACCGGCTGGAGCGTCTCGCTCACCCTCGGGCCCCTGCTCGGCGCCGCGCTGGTCGCGGCCGCGGACTTCGCGGCGGCGTACGCGGTCGACGTGGTGCTGTTCACCGCGGCCCTGTGGGCCCTGTGGCGGCTGCCCGCACTGCCTCCGATCCCGTCCGGCGACGGCACCGAGCGCAAGCGTGGCTTCGCGTCCGTGCTCGAGGGACTGCGCTACCTCGCGACCCGGCCGAACGTCCGGATGACGTTCGTGGTCGATCTGATCGCGATGATCTTCGCCATGCCGCGGGTGCTGTTCCCGGCGGTCGGCGTCGTGTTCATCGGCGGCGGGGCGACCACCACCGGCTGGCTGAGCGCGGCGTTCGCCGCCGGCTCGTTCGTAGCCGGCGTGTTCTCCGGCGGCCTGGTGCGGATCCACCACCAGGCCCGCGTCATCGTGGGCGCGATCACGTTCTTCGGCCTCGCCGTCACCGGCTTCGGGCTGGTCCTGCTCTGGGTCGGCGCCACCTCCCCGAGCCAGGTCGCGCTCGGCGCACTGATCGCCGCGGCCGCCTTCTTGATGGTCGCCGGCGGCTCGGACGCGGTCAGCGCGGTCTTCCGGCAGACCATCTTGCAGACCGCGACGCCGGACGACATGCGCGGCCGGCTGCAGGGCGTCTTCATCGTCGTCGTCGCCGGCGGACCTCGGCTCGGCGACCTGGTGCTCGGCACCGAGGCCGACTGGTGGGGCGAGGCAACGGCGGCGATCGTGGGCGGGCTCAGTTGCGTCGCGCTGCTCTGGCTCGCGTGCCTTCTGGTGCCGAGATTCCTCCGCTACGACGCACGCAATCCCACCCCGTGATGTCGATGATCTGCCGACATCGCTTGTCTGGTTGAAAAGTCTCACCCCGGAGGGACAACGCGGCGATACTGTTCGGACACGCTCCGATCGCCGCTCCGACACTTATGTGCTCTGCCGCCGCGGGAATTATTACGAGTTGATAACTCCAGCACGGCCTCGATCGCCCGGCGATAGCGTGACTGGCGTCTCGTCGGGGGCCCGGACAACGTTCGGGGGAGCAGGACGGGCGTGAGTCCCCTTTGGGAGGGGGAGGCTCAGCACCCGGCGGGCAGCAGACGCGCGACCGCGCGCCTGTGAGGGGGAGTTCGAGGATGACTGAGCACGGGGGCTCGACCTTGCCTGCCCGGATGATCGACGTCACCGTCGATTTCCGTGGCTCGTCGGGATGGTCGCGGGTCGACGCACGCGGATCCGACCCGACGGCGTTGCCGGTCCGACGCGACGGTGGTCGCGACGGCGGCTGCTCGATGTCCACGCGCGCTCCCGCGAGCCGCGACGCGGGACCCGCGCTGAGCGGACGACCCCCCGCAACCCGGCTGACCTGACCAGACAGCGCCACGAATCCCCTTACCACCGGCGAATCCAACGCCCGCGCGGCCAGGCCCGCATGCAGCGTACGGAATCCCCCCGACCGAACAGGAACAGCAGCTCAGATGAGATCGATCGCCGTTATCGGTGCCGGATATTGGGGCCCCAACCTGGTGCGCAACTTCCGCGCCAACCCGGAGTGGGACCTCGTCGCCGTCTGCGACCTCGACGAGGCACGCGCCCGCAAGGTCGTCGGTGACCGGTCGACGGTCGACATCGAGACCGACGTACGCCGGCTGCTGGCCCGCACCGACGTCGACGCCGTCGCCATCGCGACGCCCGCCCGGACCCACGCGCCGCTGGCACTGGCCGCCTTCGAGGCGGGCAAGCACGTCCTGGTGGAGAAGCCGCTCGCCGACAACGCCGAGACGGCAGCGCTCATGGTCTCGGCTGCCGAGGCCGCCGGCCGGGTGCTGATGATCGACCACACCTACTGCTACACGCCGGCGGTCGGCTACATCCGCGAGGTCGTGGAGTCGGGGCAGCTGGGCGACATCTTGTACGTCGACTCGACCCGGATCAATCTCGGCCTGGTGCAGCCCGATGTCGACGTCTTCTGGGACCTCGCGCCGCACGACCTCTCGATCCTCGACTTCATCCTGCCGGGCGGCCTGGAGCCGCGCAGCGTCAGCGCGAGCGGGGCGGATCCGCTCGGAGCGGGGAAGGCGTGCGTGGGCTACCTGACCATGCCGCTCAGCTCCGGCGGCATCGCGCATGTCAACGTCAACTGGCTCTCGCCGACGAAGATCCGCCAGATGGTGATCGGCGGCAGCCGCCGGACCCTGGTCTGGGACGACCTCAACCCGCAGCAGCGGATCTCCATCCACGACCGAGGCGTCGACCTGGCCACCCAGGCGAAGGACGCGACGCGTCGGGCCGCGGTGACGGTGTCCTACCGGATGGGCGACATCGTCGTCCCGGCACTGCCCGAGAAGGAAGCCCTCGGTTCGATGGCGTCGGAATTCGCCGCCGCGATCGAGGAGGGTCGCGCGCCCCGGACCGACGGCCGGGCCGGACTGCGCGTGCTGTCCGTGCTGGAGGCCGTGACGACCAGCCTGGCGACCGGCGGCCCGGTGACGTGCCCCGAGCCCGGCATGAGCCCTGAGCCCCGCACGAGCCCCGAGCCCGCCATGAGCCCTGAGCCTGTCGAAGGGCACGAGAAGGAACTGGTGGCATGAGCGGCTTCGACTCCCTCACCGGCGCTCGCGTTCTGGTCACCGGCGGCGCGGGCACGATCGGCTCGACCATCGTCGAGCAGCTGCTGGCCACCGACGTCGCCGAGGTGCGCGTACTCGACAACTTCGTCCGCGGCCGGCGCGCCAACCTGCGCTCGGTGCTGGCCGACGGGCGGCTGTCGGTCGTCGACGGCGACATCCGTGATCGGGACCTGGTCAACGACCTGACCGCCGGCTGCGACCTCGTCTTCCACGAGGCCGCGATCCGGATCACCCAGTGTGCGGAGGAGCCGCGGCTGGCGCTGGAGGTCCTGGTCGACGGGACGTTCAACGTGATCGAGGCGGCCGCCGCGCACAAGATCGGCAAGCTGGTCGCCGCCTCCTCGGCGTCGGTCTACGGGCTGGCCGAGGAGTTCCCCACCCGGGAGAACCATCACCCGTACGACAACGACACCTTCTACGGCGCAGCGAAGTCGTTCAACGAGGGGATGCTGCGCAGCTTCCGGGCGATGTCCGGGCTGGACTACGTCGCGCTGCGCTACTTCAACGTCTACGGGCCGCGGATGGACATCTACGGCCTCTATACCGAGGTGCTGATCCGCTGGATGGAGCGGATCACCGCCGGGTTGCCGCCGCTGATCTTCGGTGACGGCGCGCAGACGATGGACTTCGTCTACACCACCGACATCGCCCGGGCGAACCTGCTGGCCGCGGTCGCGCCGGTGAACGAAGGCGTCTACAACATCGCCAGCGGGGTCGAGACGTCGTTGAAGGGCCTGGCCGAGGCGCTGCTGGCCGCGATGGACTCCGACCTCGGCGTCGAGCACGGCCCTGAGCGCGCGGTCAACGGCGTCAAGCGCCGGCTGGCCAGCACCTCGGCGGCCGCCGAGGACCTCGGCTTCACGGCCACGATCGACCTGGAGTCCGGGCTGCGGGAGCTGGTCGGCTGGTGGCAGGCCGAGCGGGCCCGCGACGCCGCCGACGAGGACTCGCAGGCACCGGTCGGGGCCCCTGTCTCGGTAGGTGGCGCATGAGCCGGATCAACGTGATGCTGCCCTATCTCGGGCAGGAGGAGATCGACGCCGTCGCCGACGCGATCAGTTCGGGCTGGGTCGCCCAAGGGCCACGCGTCGCCGCCTTCGAGAACGCGTTCGCCGAGGCCATGCAGGCGTCGCACGCGGTGGCCACCTCGTCCTGCACGACCGCTTTGCACCTCGCTCTGATCGTCGCCGGCGTGCAACCCGGCGACGAGGTCGTGGTTCCGTCGTTCTCCTTCATCGCGACCACCAACGCGCCGGTGTACGTCGGTGCGACCCCGGTCTTCGCCGACGTGGACGCGATCACCGGCAACCTGACCGCCTCCACGGTTTCCGCTGTACTCACAGCGAAGACCCGTGCGGTGATCGTCGTCGACCAGGGCGGCGTACCCGTCGATCTCGATGCCATCCGGGCGGTCTGCGACCCGCGCGGCATCGTGGTGATCGAGGACGCGGCGTGCGGCTCCGGTTCGACCTACAAGGGCCGGCCGGTCGGCGCCGGCGCCGAGATCGCGGCCTGGTCGTTCCACCCGCGCAAGATCATCACCACCGGCGAGGGTGGCATGATCACCACGTCTCGCCAGGACTGGGCGGATCGCGCCCGCCGGCTCCGGGAGCACGCGATGAGCGTCTCCGCGGCCGACCGGCACGGTTCCGTTCTCGCTCCCGCCGAGTCCTACCTCGAAGTGGGCTACAACTTCCGGATGACCGACCTGCAGGCGGCGGTCGGTCTGGTCCAGCTCGGTCGTCTTCCCGAGATCGTCCGTCGGCGGCGCGAACTCGCCGCCGCGTACGCCAAGCAGATCGAAGACATCCCAGGGTTGCGTACGGTGGTTGACCCGGCCTGGGGGACCAGCAACTTCCAGTCGTACTGGATTGAGGTGTCCCCCACCTTTCCCCGCTCCAGGGACGAGGTTCTGGCCCACATGGCTGAGGTCGAGATATCGGGGAGGCGCGGCATCATGGCCGCGCATCGTCAGCCACCGTACGCTTCATTCGCCGCCGCCGATCAGCTGCCGAACACCGAGCGGCTGACCGACAACACGCTCATCCTGCCGCTGTTCCACCAGATGGGCGAATCCGAGCAGGCCCGCGTGATCGACGCGCTCCGCAAATGTGCCCTGAGCCCGTCGAAGGGCACGCGCCCTGAGCCCGTCGAAGGCATTGAGTGATGAGCACTCCGCTGATCCTGATCGCCGCCAGTGGCCTGGCCCGCGAGGTGTTGGCCTGCCTCGAGGGCCAGTACTACTACGAGGTCGCCGGCATCGTCGACGACAGCCCGGCCCTGCACGGAACGTCGGTCGGCCGGGTGCCCGTGCTCGGTCCCTTGTCGTCGGTGCTTGATCATCCGACCGCGGACCTGTTAGTCTGCGCCGGGAAGGGCACGGTGCGGTCGGCCATCGTGGATCGCCTTGCCCAGCTCGGCATCGGCGAGGACCGGTTCGCGACCGTGGTCGACCCGTCGGTCCGCGTCCGCTCGTCCTGCTCGATCGGCGCCGGCAGCATCGTGCTCGCCGGCACCGTCCTGACCGCCGACGTCACCGTCGGCCGGCACGTCGTGATCATGCCCAACGTGACGCTCACCCACGACGACCGCATCGACGACTTCGCCACCCTGTGTGCCGGTGTCACCCTCGGTGGCACGGTGCACATCCGAGTGGGCGCCTACCTCGGGATGAACTCCTGCGTTCGGGAGAACGCGACCGTCGGCTCGGGCGCAACCCTGGGCATGGGCGCCGCGCTCACCCGCGACCTGCCGGATCACGAGACCTGGATCGGACTCCCCGCGCGACGGATGCAGCCGCTCCGGCACTCGGCGGAGTATCCACTCACCTACAACGCAGAAGGGTTGCCCGCATGAGCATCCCCCTTGTTGATCTTGCCGCGCAGCACGCCGAGGTGGCCGAGGAGATCGAGGCCGGCCTCGCCGACGTGTTCGCGACCACGGCCTTCATCGGTGGCAAGGCGGTCGGCGAGTTCGAACTCGCCTACGCCGACTTCACCCAGGTGTCGCACTGCATCGGCGTCGCGAACGGCACCGACGCCCTCGAGCTCGCCCTCCGCGGGGTCGGCGTCCAGGCCGGCGGCGAGGTCATCCTGCCGGCGAACACCTTCATCGCGACCGCCGAGGCGGTCTCCCGGATCGGCGCGATCCCGGTACTGGTCGACGTCGACCCGGACTACCTGCTGATCGATCCCAACCTCGTCGCAGCCGCGATCACCAAGCGGACCCAGGCAATCGTTCCGGTGCACCTGTTCGGCCAGGTCGCCCCGGTCGAGAAGATCATCGAGATCGCCGCCCCGCTGGGCATCCCGGTGGTCGAGGACGCCGCCCAGTCCCAAGGCGCGACCCGCTTCGGCCGCTTCGCCGGCGGCCTCGGTGATGCAGCCGGCACCAGCTTCTACCCCGGCAAAAACCTCGGCGCCGCCGGCGACGCCGGAGCCGTCACCACGAACCGTGCGGACGTCGCCGAGCGGGTCCGGCTGATCGGCGCCCACGGGTCGGCGAAGAAGTACGTCCACGACGTGGTCGGCTTCAACTCCCGCCTCGACACCGTCCAGGCCGTCGTGCTGAAGGCCAAGCTCGCTCGCCTCGCCGGCTGGAACGAGCTGCGCCGAGCGGCCGCAGCCCGCTACACCGAGCTGCTCGCCGACGTCCCGGGCGTCCGCACGCCGAATTCGATGCCGGGCAACAACGACGTCTGGCACCTCTACGTCGTTCGGGTGCCGAACCGCGATGCCGTCCTGCACTCCCTGCACGAGGCCGGCATCGGCGCCGGCATCCACTACCCGTACCCGCTGCACTTGACCCGTGCGTATGCGGGCCTCGGCTACCAGTTCGGTGATTTCCCCGTCTCCGAGCGAGCTGCCAACGAGATCCTCTCCCTCCCGCTCTTCCCGCACATCACCCAAGCCCAGCAGCGGCAGGTCGTCGAGGCCCTGAGAACTCTGCGACCTCGTGCGGTGAAAGGCACTCTTGTCGAGGTTGCCCTCGGCCCACTGTCACAGGTGAGCATATGACGATCAGCGAAACGTCATCAGCCTTGAGCCTCTCCCGAAGAGTACGCCGTCGGGTCGTCGATCCGATGCCGTTTCGCCCCGATGCGACCGTGTCGGTCGTGATCCCGTGCTTCAATTACGCCCACTACCTTCCCGTGGCCGTGGCATCGGTGTTGAGCCAGGAGATGGTGCATGTCGAAGTCATCATCGTCGACGACGCCTCCAGCGACGACTCCGTCGCTGTAGCACGGCGGCTAGCGCGCGACTCGCGTGTCCGCGTCATCACCCAGCCTTGGAATCAGGGCCCAGTGGATACCTTCAACCGTGGTATGGCGGCTGCGAGCGGCGAGTTCCTCGTGCGGCTGGACGCCGACGACGCACTCACCTCCGGTTCACTGGCGCGGGCTGTCAGTGCGGCTGATGCGTTCCCAAGCGCTGGACTCGTCTACGGACGCCCAAAGCACTTCTCCGGCGATGTACCGCTCCGCATGCGAACGCGGGTCGCCGCGTGGAGAGCATGGCCCGGGCGGGATTGGCTGGCTGCGCGTTGCGCCGATGGATTCAATGTCATTACCTCACCGGAGGTAGTGATGCGGCGATCGGTCGCCATGCGTGCAGGTGGGCAGCGCGATCTCGCCCACGCCCACGATATGGAGATGTGGTTCCGCCTCGCTGCCTTCGCCGACGTCGTGTACGTCGAAGGACCCGATCAAGCGTTCCATCGTGATCACCCAGGTAGCCTCTCGACACGCCTCGCTACTCCGCTGGCGGAGGTGAAGGAGAAGCGAGCCGCATTCGATTTGCTGTTCGCTGGTGAAGCTGGCGATATCCCTGGAGCCGCGAGAATGCAGGCGTCAGCACAGGCAGCGCTCGCTCGTCAGGCCCTTCGCAGCGCGGCTCACGACTACGACCGGGGCCGCGCGACCTCAGCCGGGACAGACGCCTACCTCGACTTCGCTGCCGAGACCTACCCGGCGATCCAGCACAGTGCCCAGTGGCGCAGGCTGTCGCGACGTATCGCTCTGGGCCAGAAACGCACACGCCGTCGGCCCCAATATACTTTGATCGCCGCCGCCCGTAGAGCCCGAGACGTCCTGCGGCAATATCGATGGCTCCGCCACGGAACTTACAGCGGGGACTGAGGATGCCACCTGTCCGCCAGACGGCGGCGTTGATGCGGAAGAGCTGGAACGTGATCAGGGCCGAAGGACCAACCAGCCTCGGCCGTCGACTGGTTCGCGCTACCTACGCGCGGTCCGGTGCAATGGGAACCGACTTCCCGCTACTGGAGTCAGACATTGCCGACTCGGTGACCCTCAGTCGCGTGACGCCAATTCGCAGCTCGCGCGACAAGCCTCTGCTGATCGGATGGGTAACGACACCACCAGCTCTCGGCTCCGGCGGGCACACCACCATGTTCCGCATGATCAACGCGCTGGAAAGCGCCGGCCACAGCTGCGTTCTGTTCCTGTACGACCGCTACTTCGGCGACATGGAGGAGCACGAAGCGATCATTCGCCGCGGCTGGCCGACGATAAGAGCCCGTGTACGCGACGCGCGCAAAGGCATCGATGAAGTGGATGCGTGTGTAGCGACCTCATGGCAAACGGCGCACGTAATGGCTAAGCGGTCGTCCGATCGTCTGCCGCGGTTCTACTTCATCCAAGACTTCGAGCCGTTCTTCTACGCTCGCGGACCCGAGTACGCACTGGCGGAAGACACATACCGGTTCGGGTTTCACTGCATCGCACTCGGCCACATGGTTGCAGAACAACTCGGATCGATCGGCGTTTCGTGCGACACGGTGGAGTTTGGCTGTGACACCACCGTCTACTCCGAGATCGGGTCATCGATGGAGAAGCGCGCGGGAGTCGTCTTCTACACTCGCCCCGGCGTCGAGCGACGCGGCTACCACCTTGGTGTGCTGGCACTGCGCGAATTCCACCGCTGCCACCCTGATCAAGAGATCCACGTGTACGGGTCTCCGCCAGGTGACTTGGGTTTTCCTGCGACTCGTCACGCAAGGCTGACGCCTCCCCAACTCAACCATCTTTACAACCGAACCATCGCCGGACTGGCTCTATCCTTCACAAACATCTCACTTGTGGCCGAGGAGATGCTGGCAGCCGGCACCATCCCTGTGATCAATGATTCTGCCGATGCGCGATCCGACCTGCCGAATCCCAACGCTGTTTGGGCTCGACCGACGCCTCAGGGCATTGCTGAGGCGCTTGGCGCAGTCGTATCCGATCCCTCGCTTGAGGGACGTGCCCGCGTTGCGGCAAGCTCGGTTCGACCAGACAACTGGAAGCGCACCGGTGACGACGTCGTCCGCATCATCGAACACGGCACCTTCGAGTAGTTCATACAACGACACCCAGCGACGTGGTTGGGCGAGTCCTAACGCTGGTCCAACACGAGTCGAACCGGTCAGGCGATGACCGGCTCGCCGCGCACGCGCCGGCGCCGCTCGCATGAGGTCGCGCTCCACGAAGCAGCAGCTGCCGAGACTATCGATCCCAGCAGGAGCAACGCAGCCTGCTCGCGCCGGTGGCTCCCCGTTATGTAGGCGAAGCCTGGCTTCTCCGGTGCGGTCACCGTGACGATTCGGTTCACCGCACTCACGCCCGACTCGTCCTGGCGCTTCTGCGCTGTTGTCGCGATCAGCGCGACGATCTGCTCTAGTCGAGCCTCAGCGCGCTCCTGACTCACATCAACCACCTGCACGCTGAGGCGTGGCTGATTGAAGCTGCCCTGCCACTGTCCGCCCGTGCTCGGAACGGAGATTTCGTAACCGCTCCGCACCCCGCGGCCGTACAGGGTGGTCGAAGATGATGCCGTCCGCTGATAGATGCTGTGACCATTGAGCTCCCGCTCGACCGCGGCAACGAAGTACACCAGACTCTCCGATTGTTGCCTCAAAGGGTTCGTCGGGCTCGTAGACTTCGGGGGAAGGAAGATCACGTCGACCTGGGTCCAGTAGACACCGCGCGACATGGGCACGAGAACGACCGCCAGCAAGGTGACTACGAGACCCAGAGCCAGGACCAGCCACGGACGATGCTTACGTACAAGAACGCTCCACACTCGATCGACCCCATTCTGCTTCGAGGTGCGGGTGGCGAGAGATCCTCGTCCGGGCCCGGAAACTTCATCCTCAATCTTACGGTGGCGGACGGGGCGCCAACCTGGCATCGAAGAATTGGCCCGCCGATGGTTGCGCTCGATGAACACCCAGGATATGTCTACGGGCGACGCAGGGGGGCCGCGGATGAAGCTCGCTGATCTCCTGTCGGCTCTGCGTCGAAGGTGGCCGATCGTCGCCGCCGGTCTGCTGTTGACCGTTGGGCTAGGTCTGCTCACCTCCCAGTTCATCCGGCCGACCTACACGGCGACCACCAGCATGTTGCTGCTACCTCCCAAGAGCACGGTCGGCGCGCGCGGAAACCTTTACCTCAACTTGTTGGGTCTCAATCCTGCCATGGACGTCCTGCGCGCGCGCATCCTGGCGGATGACCGGACCCGATCGCTCGTCGATTCCCATCCGAACGCATCAATCACGCTCGGACCGGACACCACGACGGCGGGCCCGATACTGCTGATCGGCGTTTCCGCAGAGTCCGAGGAGGAGTCCATCTCGATCCGCGATCAGTTGGTGGCCGAAGTCCCACCCAGCTTATCGGGGATGCAGAAGGAGCTCAGCATCCCAGGACAGTCGCAGATCACCGTCACCACGCTCGCCGTCGATCCCAAACCCGAGGTCAGCCACAAGGATCAGCTTCGAGCCGTCATCGCTGTGGTCGGGTCGGGAGCCGCGGCCACACTCGTGCTTACCGGCCTGCTCGACGGAGCGCTTCAGCGTCGCGCGGAGGGCCGTCGCGCGGCGGGATCGAGCACACCGCGCCGAGCAGGGCGTCGTCTTGATCCGGACGCCAGTTCTCCGCCCGACGAACAGTGGCGGGTGTCGGACGGACGCCAAGAGCCTGCGCAGCCGACCTCGGCGCCGGTGCGCGTCGTCGCACATCGTGAGAGTCCTAATCGTGTGGTGAAGACATCCGGCACGAGGGTCGCCGGTACCAGAGCATCCGATGTCGAGGTCGCCGCCCCCGCCGCGACCGCACGCGCCAGACGACATGTCAACGGCTCTCCTTCCTAGACGAGCACAACGCCTCGACGTTGGCCTGTCCGGAAGCGAGCCCGAACCTGCAGACGCCGTAACTGCGCTAACCGTGTTCTTGATCCTTCAGTTCGCCGTGCCCTCGGCCCTGCGGTTGCAGGCCATGCCCGCCGTCGGCTATCCCGCGGCGCTGTGGGCCCTGCTCTGCTTTCTTTGGTGGTCGTGGGCACGGTTCCGCGTGGGCTACGTCAGCGGAGACCCCGGCAATCCGGTGAAGTTGGCGGTTTTCGCTTGGCTACTAGCCGTCTTGGCCTCCTATGTTTGGGCGATGCGGCGGCCCCTGCCTCCTTTGGAGGCCAGCCAGGCCGATATCGGGATTCTGCGCGTTCTCGTAATTCTGGGGGTCATTCTGGTCGCGGCTGACGGGGTCACGAGCTGGCATCGACTCCAGATACTCGCGCGTCGACTGGTTATCGCCGGTGGATTGCTGGCCGCCCTGGGGCTTGCACAATTCGTCACCGGACGTTCGTTGACCGACTGGATCACGCTTCCGGGATTCATCAGGTCGGACGTCTACTCCACGCTCGGTAGCCGAGGTGGATTCACCCGCCCTACCGGTACGGCTCTCCACCCGCTTGAGTTCGCCGGGGCGTTGACCGTCGTCTTCCCGGTGGCCTTGACCTTGGCCTTGTACGATCGCCAGAGGTCCTCGCTCCATCGCTGGCTTCCAGCTTCAGCCATCTGTGTCGTTCTTGTCCTGTCTGGTTCGCGGTCGGGCTACCTCGGACTCGCGGTCGGGACGGTGATTCTGGCCTTCACCTGGACGAATGCGGTCAGGAGCCGCATGCTGGCAGCCGGAGTGCTCCTGGCAGGTTCAGTCTTCGTGCTTGTTCCAGGCATGATGGGCACCATTCGGGGGATGTTTCTCGGCCTGGATACGGATCCAAGCGTCGCGTCTCGAACTGGAAGTTTCGCGATTGCGCAGGAATTCTTCGAGAGCAGCCCGCTGATCGGTCGTGGTTTCGGAACCTTCCTCACAAGCTATCGGATCCTGGATAATCAAATGCTCCTCATGTTGGTCGAGCTAGGCATCGTTGGCGTCGCCACGTTCCTCGCAATCGCCCTATCTGCGTTCATTGGGCCACTCCTGGCGAGGCGGACCGCGTGGACCGAACTCGATCGGCAACTAGGTGTGGCCCTCGCTGCAAGCACCCTCGCGGGGTCGACACTCATGTTTTACTTCGATGCCCTGAGCTTCCCGATCGCCTTCGGCACCTGGTGCCTAGTCATCGGCATCGCCGCAGCCTACTGGCGACTGGCTGCAAACCCGAACGCCCTTCGTCAACCCAGACCTTCTGCTGAGTCCAGCGTCCGCAGCGGAGTCGAGTCTACATGAATCGCAGACGCAGTTGGCTCGCCATCCTGGTGCTGCTCGTTGTCGTCGTCCTAGGGAGCGGCGTCCTTCTGGCGGTCAACGACACAGAGCGTTTCGACTCGTGTGGCGCACCCGGACAGCATCCGCGTGATCGATGCCCACCAAGCGGCTCGACCGCATACTCTCAGCAGAGCTTGACCCAGACAACCACCCTGAGACGTGTTGCGTGGGAGGGTGGGCCTGGGTACTGGAAGCAGTTTAAGAAGGCCGATCGGGCCGGG
>NZ_BAABAB010000030.1:0-29952 GCF_039537205.1 Microlunatus ginsengisoli
CCACGCCACCACCACCGGCGCCGCGGTGTCTGCCTTGTCCAGCAGCAAGTCGTACGTCAGGGTCGGCACCGTGCCCCCCGGCGCGGGCGTCTGACCGGTCCAGCTCGCTCCGACGGTCACCCGGAGCAGCGCCTGCTGCGGCAGCGCGTCTTTGCCGCTGTCCTGCCCGGGGCCCCACAGGTACCCGACGGGTCCGATCGCGGGGGACGACAGTTTGACGCCGGACAGTGTCAGGTAGCTGCGGGACGGGTCGGGGTCGCCGACGGCCTGTTTCAGCGCCGCCGGGTCGCCGGAGGTGTACGCGGCCAGCCACGCGTTCACCGCCGCGCCGTACGCCGCCTGTGGAGTCCCCGCCTCCACACCCGGCCAGGGCCACTGGCCGCCCTGCGCGGTCGTGCCGGTCGCCGGGATCGGCAGCAGCGCCGGCCGGGCCAACAGCACCGGCCCGTCCGGGGTGATCGCCAACTGGACGCCGGTCGTGTACAGGTTGTCCGCACGGTCGGCGATCACGAACCGGTAGGTCGCGATCCGGTAGTCGACGACCTCCCCGGGGTGCGCCGGGGCCGGGGTCTGGCTGGTCGCGTCGATCAGCGCCACCACCCGGCCGCCCGGAAGTGGTGACGGGTTCTGCCCGATCCACCGTTCCAGCAGCACCTGCGCCTGAGCCGCCTCCTGCGTTCCGCTCACGGTCTTATCGGTGGCCGACCCGTGGCCGGCGAGCTGCTGACCGGCGAGCACGAACAACGCCAACAGGGTCAACGGGAGCAGGATCACCGCCGCCCACACGTACACGGTGACCAGCCGACGCCAGCGTCGGGTCTTCTTCACGGTCGCGCTATCCGCCGCCGGTACGGTGTCCGGCACGGTCCACCAGTCGTCCACACCCGAACGCGGCTTGCGACCGCCCGGCCTGGCAGCCGGCCGATTCGCCGGCTTGGTGACGACCGGGGCGGTCATCGGCTGCTCCTTCTCCGGTCGAACCAGCGTTGCCAGCGCCGTCGAGGAGGCTCGACCCCATCGTCGGGACGATAGGCCGGGGCGACCACCTCAAGGTCGAAGATGCGGTGCAGCAACGTGTCGACCAGGTTCGCCAGTGCCGGCTGGTCGGCCAGGGTGTCGCCCAGGTTGAGCGCGGTCTGCAGGTCGTCGTCGACCCAGCCGATGCCCAGATGGACCGAGTGAGTGCGCAGGGTCTGGATCAGCCGGCCCTGGTCGACGTCGGCGCCGACCGGCATCCGGGACAGCAACGAGAAGACCCGGGCCGGGTTGATGCCCTCCGCCTCGAGGTTGGTCAGCAGCCGGTTCAGATTGGCCAGCCCGGCTGTCGACAGCCCGGCGATCGCCACCGCCCAGCCGCCCCGACCCAGCTGGGGCAAAATCAGGTCGGCCACCATCCGGCGCGGATCATCTGTTTCTACGATCTGGGTGTCGACGACAACGAGGTCAGCGATCCGGCGGGCGTCCTCCACCAGTTCGTACACGACGCCGGCGGTGACCCGGCGTGTCCGCAACTCCTCGGTCGACGGTGCCTGCAGGAAAGCGAACCCGGGTTTGCGGAGCCCGACGGCCCGGGTCTCGGCGAGCCGCGCCGGGGTGATGATCCCGTTCTCCAGGTTCCTGCCGTCGACGATCGCGTCGAACATGGTCGGCAACCCGCCGCCGCTGACCCTCAGGAACGTGGCGAGGTCGCCCTGGCCGAGATTGGCGTCGACCAGCACGACCCGCCGGCCCCGTTCCGCGGCCCGGGCTGCGAGGGCGAGGCTGAACGTGGACTTCCCGACCCCGCCACTTCCAGACAGCGTGAGCGCGACCTGACCCAAACCGATCCTGCAGGCCCCGATCCGGCTCGACGACGGCCGGCCCTGATGGGATCGGGCCACCCCAAAGACCGCGTCGCCGAGGTCGGCAGGCCTTTCCGGATCGGCCGGTTCATCCACGGCGGGAGGCGCTTCGTCGTCGGGTCCGGGTTCCCAGTCGTCCCAACCCTTGCCGCGGTCGACCAGCCGGCCGTCCGCTTCGAGCTCGAGCTGGTCCGGCACCAGGTCGTAGCCGTCGACGCCGGCGTTCTTCACAATGTCCTGGACCGGGCCGGGGAGTTGGTAGCTGCGGTAACCCTCGGCCTCGCTGACCGGCGAGCTCGCCGTGCCGAGCACGGTCAGCGCGACGTGCCGTTGGATCCTCGGGATCAGCCCGGCGATCCGGGGAGAGTTGAGGATCAGAACAGGCAGCAGCGCCCCTTCGCCGGCTACCTGGACCCAGTCCCGGACCGCCGACTGGAGCAGCTGGGCGGCCGACCTGAGGTCCGGATCGGACACCACCTCGAAACCGACCGCGGCGAGCTCCGGGGCGAGGTCGTGCAGGCCGACCAGTCCGAGCGGTGCCGACGGGCCGCCCGGCACCTCGGTCAGCCCGGCATCCGATTCCGCGCCGCCGGCGCCCGCAACGTCGACGAGCAGCGCGCCCGGATCGACATCGCGATCCAGCCCATTCACGCCAGTGCTCGGTATGGCTGGCCGCGACCGGTGGAGCTCACCGGAACGGGGCTGGTCATTGTTCGAGTCGGTCATAGCCAGAGACCTTCCACTGGTTGTTGCCGTCGGAAACGAGATAGAGCACAAGCGCCCGGCCCGGTGTGTAGGTGGCCTGCACGGAGATCTGTTCGTCGGAGGCGTCGAGGACATCGAGACCGTCGAACCGGCGGGCGGGCACATTCGCGACGTCGACCGTGGCAAGCCGCTTGTCGACGGCGGCAGTTACGTACGGCCTCAGCCGCGCCCGCCACCGATCGGTCGTGTCGCCGCTGCGGACCGTCGTGAACGCGGCCGCAAAACCCGCAGCGATGGGTCGCCAGTGTGGCTCGCCGGAACCGGCGCCCGGATCGCTTGGACCGGCGTCGCGTCCCGCGTCGGTCCCGGACGTATCGTCACCGGCCCCCTCGTTCACCGGCTCGGCCACGGCGGATACGGCACCGGACGGCGCGGGTGCGGAGGGCGACGTGACCGCGGCGGGTGGTGCGGTGGTAGGGACGGCCGGGACCATGGGTGCCGGTGTCGTCACACCCGGATCCGTGTGGCCGCCCGCCATCGTATGCGCGACGCCGACCCCGAGCGCGGCGACCACGAGCACCGCGGCCACGACCGTGCGGCGGTTCATGGCTTCACTCCGTGACGGTTTCGGTTCATGGCGTCACTCCGTGACGACGAAGGATGGGCATCGGGTCGGTCGGGCTGCCGTCGACCCGGATCTCGTAGTGCAGGTGCGCGCCCGCCGGCCCGGCGGGAATGACGTGGCCGGTAAAGCCGGTAGCCCCGATCACCTGGCCGGCGCGGACCCTCTGCCCGACGGTGACGTCGCGACGGGACAGGTGGCCGTACCAGACGGTGGTGCCCGGCGAGCCGTCCACCGAGACGACGATCAGGTTGCCGTAGCTGCGGTAGTTGCCCGAACTGTCGGTGAGCGCTTCGGAGCGGATCACGATGCCGTCGTCACTGCTCCGCACAGGAGTGCCCGCTGGCACGGGGAAGTCCTGTCCGGTGTGGCCGGGGTAGCAGCCGAAGCCGCAGCCGATCCGGTAGGAACCCTTCGGCAACGGCACCGTCCACGCCCCGGCGGGCAGGCTGCCGGTGTCCCCGGGGCCCGTCGCGGCATTGCCGAACACGGACACGTGCACGTGGTCGTAGTGCAACGAGGTCGGGTCGTTCCGCCCGGTGATGCTGCGGTAGGTCCGCCAGCCTTCGGCGTCACGGTCGACGTTCCAGATCTTCGCCGCGTAGATGATGTAGTGCACGCCGAGCTGGGTGTGGTGGTCCCGCATCCACGACGCGACCTGCCAGCCCAGCGCCGTCCCGGCCGCGGTGGCCCAGTCGGGGATCATCAGGTCCACCGCCCGGCCGGTCTGGTGGTCGTCGTCGGTGTTCGCCGGCCTGTTCCCGATCCCGTACATGGTGGTGATCTGCGGAAACTGGTGTTTCCCACACCGGGCCACCAGCAACGCGTCCGGGGTCAGCCCGTTCTCCACTCCCATCCCGGTCGGCGGGCAGGCGCCCAGCCCGGCCCCGGCCGGGGTGCCGGTAGCGCAGCTCTGGCCGGCAAACGTGGCCGTCGCGGCGGGGTCGGTGATCCCGGCGAGGCGTTGCACGATGGCCCTGGCAGCGGCCTCCCATTTGGCGTAGGCGTCGGGGAATGCGGAGCGTTGCACCGCCTGCGCGGCCGCGGCCACGCTCAGCTGCTGCCAGCCAGCCACATCGGTCAGTCCGGGGTTGTTCGTGTGGTCGGCGACCCCGTAGAACGCGCGGACGGCGAGGTGCGGGTCGCCGATCTGGGCCGGGATACCCCACCCGGACGACGGGCGTTGCTGGAACATGCCTTGGGAGTCACGGTCTCCGTATCCGAGGTTCCGGATCCCGGACTCCTGCAACGCCGCGGCCAGGGCGACGACCCAGCCGAACATCGGCACCTTCGCCGCCTTGCCCTCGGCGATCACGATCGCCGCGTTCGACACCTGCTCGCCGGTCAACGTCATGTCGACCCCGGCACACCACCCGGCACAGTCAGCCGGTCCGGCACCAACGGCCCCCCGGCGCCGGTGCTGATCGCGTCGACCCCGGACGCCGGTGTGGTCAGCGAGGGCAGCGGTGGGGCGGCGCTGCTCAGCGACACCCGCAGCGAGTGGTGGTCGGAGCCGTAGCTGTCGCCGACCTGTTGGCTGGTCGGGATGATCGTGCCAGTGGTCGACCAGACCCAGTCGATCAGCCGGGTGTCGTGGGTGCCGCCCGTCGCCGGCGCGCCGAGCATCCGCCAGTTGGTGGACACGCCGTGTCGGGCGAACTGGGCGTACGGCCACCGCGGATCGCGATACGTGGCGTCGCCGCGGGCGTCGATGTTCGCGTCGATGGTGCCGATCACCGGGCCGGCCGCCTTCAGCTTGTCGATCAGCCCGAGCAGTCGGCCGATCTGCTGGTCGTACACCCGGAGCCGCTGCGGCCGTGACCGGGCCGGCCGGCCGCCGGCGTCGATCGTCGGGATCAGATGCGTGTTCACGAACGAGAACGCGCCGCCGGTCGACCTGTCCCGCAGCTGGACCCAGGTGATCCACCGCGGTCCGAGGACGGTGCCCGACGCGCCCGGTTCGATCCGGACCAGACCGGACGCCTCCACCGCCCCGTGCGCGAGCAGGTCGTAGTTGGCCTTCCGCCACACTACCGGGGTGGTGTTGTTCCCGTCACCGCCGGCGTACAGCTGCCAGTCCTGGCCGAGCCGGGCCGCGATCTCGGCCCGTTTCCGCGACGAGGTGACCTCCTGCAACCCGATCACGTCCGCGGCCACGCCGATCGAGCGGATCCCGTCGACCACCCGTGCGGCCGGGTTCGTGTACAGGGTGTTCCAGGTCGCGACCGTCACGTCGATCCGGGCACCGGCACCGGTTGGCCGCGGTACTCCCGGATCGCCTGCAATCTGGGCGAACGGGTCCGTTCCGCAGGTCTGGGGCTGGCCGATTGCCCACCGGTACGCAGCATCGAAGATCGCGGTTGCGTCGGTCGCGGTGGTCGAGGGCATCGCGGCCAACGCGGAGATGAACGCTGACCGGACCCGTTCATGGATTGCGTTCGCGTGCGAATCGTCGGGGTCGACGGCCAGGATCTGTCGGTCGGAATCAGCCGGGTCGGTCATCACCCCGGCACCAGCGGCCAGGTCGTCGGCGTCGACATCGGGGTCGATCTCGGCCAGCCGGTCCGCGAACAGCCGGCCGAACGCGTAGGCGGCCGCCACCCGATCCTGGAGCTGCGCCGCTGTCAGCGGCGTGAGGCTGTGTCGGGTCAGGTCGGTGTTGAATGCCGCCAGGTCGGTGATCCCGTACGGCGGATCACCGGGCCCGGCCCAATGCCCTGCCGACCGGTCGACCGCTCCCAGCAGCATCCAGGACACCCCGGACGACTCAGCTCCGGCACGGTAGATGCCGATCTGCTGATCGGTCACACCGTCGGAGCCGGCAGCTGCCTGCGACATGCCATCGCGGGCCTGGTCATGATCGGCCACCAGTGAGCCGAGCGCGACGATCACCATCGTCCACGCCAGTACACCCGCCAGCGTCGGCGCGGTCAGCACGATCACCAGCCGCCGCCGCGTCCGCTTGTTCTTCACCGCCGTGACCGCGGTACCGGCGGCGGCACCGATGGCCGCGCCGTAGCCGGAGCCGACCTTCGCGCCGACCCGGGCACCGGCCGCGGCGTTCTCGACCAGCTCACGGGCGTCGCCACCCATTGAGCCGTCGGAGGTGCTCTCCCGCGTCAACAGGCCATCGGCGCCGCTGACCCGGCCTGTTTGGTCCGGGTTGCTGCTCGTCTGGTTCGGGTCGGTCATGGAACGGTCCCCTCCTGTCGGCGGCGTCGGCGGTGTCGGGTGGTCAGCGGCGGCGGAAGATGGCGATGGCGGTGACCAGCGCGGCGGCGATGAGGCCGACGCCGATCAGCAGGGTCCGTCCGACGAACTGGTTGGCGGTCATCTGCGGCCAGATCACCGCGGCGATCACCGCGGCGGGGATGAAGATGAAGATCATCGATCCCAGCCACAAACATCCGAGCCGCGGCCCGGTCCTGTCGTCGCTCATCAGACGTCTCCTCTCAACGCTGTCTTCTGGTCGGCAGTGAATGGGGCGTCGACGGCCTGGGCCCACTCGTCCTCGGCCCGCACGGGCGCCTCGTCGTGTGTCATGCCTTGTTGTTGCCGTTGTCGGAATGCGTCGAGGGCTTGTTGTCGCTCGAGTTGGCTGGTTCGGATCCGTTGCCGGACCAGCCGGGTGGTCTGCTTCGCGACGAGGACTCCGCCGACGGCCGCGGCGCCGGGCAGCCCGGCCACGGTGGCGGCGCCGAGGACGGCGGCGACACCGACCGCACGCTTCGGTACTCGTCGGGCCGCCTGCCTGGCCGCCGTGCCCGGATGCTGCGCGATGTCGACAGCGTGGCGTTGCGCGTCGAGCAGGCGGTCAGCGGCCGCGGTCTTTGTGGCGTCCCAGCCGACCTGCGCCGCACCCGCGACCCGGGCGGTGAGTCGTTCCTCCAGCCGGGGACGCTGATCGGCCTGATCTTGGATGCGGGCCGTGGTCGAAGCGTCCCGAGCCTCCGTGCGCATCGCCTTCCTGTCGGCGGCGATTTGTCGTTGCGCTGCGCGTTTCGCGGCCGGGGACGCCTGCCGGTCGGCGAGCACAGCCTCCGGCGAGGGGTGCCTGCCGACCGCAGCCGAGGTGGGCTCGGCCGGGGCTGCTCCCCGCGCCGTGCCTGGGCTGGTGGTCGGGGACTTCTGGGCCCCGTCGGTGGTCTGGTTGTTCGCTTTGCCGGCTGCCCGTCTGGTCTTGAGGCCGCCGAGCGCGGATCCGCCGAGTTTCATGCCACCGATCCCGGCCAGCGTTCTGGCGCCGACCGACAGCCGGCCCAGCCCTGCTACGACGCTGCCGCCGGCCGCACCGCCGGCCATCGCCCGCCCCCAACCGACCGCACCCTTCACGGTCATCGGTGACGGCAGGCCGATCGAGGTGAACGCCCGGTGCAGCGCGATCGCCGCCAACACCGGGGCGAGTCCGCCGAGCAGCATCGTCATCAGCGAGTTCGGACCGCCGGTGAAACCACCCAACAGCAGCCAGATGATCTTCACGAACAGGGTGACCATGGCCAGCATGAAGACCGCGAACGCGGAGAACAGGGTCAGCCCGAGGTATTCCTTGGTGAACCGGACCAGCTTCGTGTTGTCAGCGTTCGGCAGCAACACAACGGCCATCGCGAAGAACACGGTGAACAACATGACCAGGGTGATGATCTTCACCGTCAGGATCGCGGCACCCATCAGGCCGAACACCGCGAAGACGCCCAGTGAGGCGAGCACGTAGCCGATGCTGGCGATCCCGCCGGCGGTCTGGTTCGTGCCGTGCAGTGCGGAGATGAAGTCGTACACGGACGCCGGCATCTGGTCGGCGTGTTGCCGCAGTTGTTTGTCGCCGTCGCCCCAGTCGAAGATCGGGTCGACCGTTGCGGTGTCGGAGTTGAAGAAAGACCAGCAGGCCTGGTTGAGCTTCGGCGACCCGTCCACCGTGTCCGCATTCGCCCGGGCCGCCTGGTCGGCAATCAGCCACGCGTTGCCGTCGGGCGCCTTCCAGCCGGTCTTGCTGGTCACGTTGGCGAGTTGCCCGTCGCGGGGGACGCAGGCCGCCCACGCGATCCAGGCCTTGTCGTCCTCGATCCCGGACAGCTGCCGCCACGCCGGCGCGTCCGGTTTCACCCAGGCCGCGGTTGCGGTCGGGCTCGCGTCCGGTTGCGGCACTCGTGACATGACGTTGGTGATCGACGCCGAGGAGCGGTTGTTCGCGGCGTCGGTGCCGTCGATCAGGAAGGATCCGGTGCTGACCGGGATGGCGGCGTTCTTGTCGAGCATCCGGCACGCGACCCGGGTCTGTCCGTTCATGTTCTTGTTGCCGAACTGGCCGACCGACCAGGCGTTGTAGCCGGAGATCTGCCACAGGTTCGACACCGTCAGCGCGGGCACGGCTTCGCTGTTGATCACGCCGCCGCGTGACGCCTGGGCGGTGTAGCCGTCCTGCAGCGCTCCCAGGTAGGGGCCGCAGTCGAGCTGGTCGCCGGAGCTGGTGGTGTCGACGATGGTCTGTGCGGACAGCGCGGCCGCCGGCGCGGCGGCCAGCTCGGTCACGATCCGGTCGATCGTTGTCGCGAACCAGCCGGGGGAGCCGCGGCCCGGCTGGTATGGGGTGGTGAAGTCGCCGCCGATCCCGCCGCCGCGTGACTGGGTCGAACCGGCCACCATGATTGCGAACAGCGCGACGACCAGCAGCTTCACCCCGATCCGGCCCATCCACGCCGAATCCCGATTCCGGAAACCTTGCAGCAGCAACCCGACCAGCGTGCACACCAGCAGCCCGGCGATCAGGGATGAGTGGACCAACGCCCGGCCCAGCTGGGCGGCCGCGCTGTCGACCGCGCCGCCGACCGCCTGGAGTGGGCAGAACTGGGTCGACCAGGTCACCAGCTTCGTGGTCAGTCCGTAGAAGAAGTCCCCGATCACGAAGTTCACCGACTGCAACTGGCGTTGGACCGGTGCGAAGTCGACGATCCCGCCGTTCGAGCGGACATGGATCTTCTGGGTCGCACCGGACCACCGCTCCACCGGCAGATACTGGTAGTCGAACGACCGGCGCGCCGACGAACACAACGACCCCACCTGAGCCCGCGATGACGACGACGTCGCGGTCGGATCTGTCGGGCTCGCCGACGCCGGCCCGCCCATCCCCACCGTCAGCAGCAGGCACACAACCGTGCCGGCGGCCAGCCGGACCATCGGCCGCCTCACGGCCCCTCCCGATGCCCGACCAGGTTCCGGACCCCGCCGGGTCGGATGATCCGCCAGTCGTCCCGCGGCACGTCTACGACGGCTGCGCCGAGCATGAACTCGTTCAAGATCGCCCGGCGCCGATTCAACAGGGCCGCGTAATTCCGGATCCGGAGCCCGCACCGCGTCCGGCCGTGGAATAGCCACACCGCGGCAGCCATCCAGGCGGCGAGGAACCCGACCGCCCACACCCCGCCCACCGCCCACACCGCCGCAGTCGGCAACAGCCCGGTGACCAGGGCGACGATCAGGATCACCAGCACCCGCCACGGGAACTCGGCGACCCCGACCACCACGGTGCGGGTCGAGGACGCCTCCGGCCCTGTCATCGCCGTCAACGCGTACAACGGCTGATCGTTCACCGCTGCTGCCCTACTGGGTGGCGTTGTAGACGCTGATCACCGCGTTCGCGATCACGTCCACAAACGTCAACAGGATCGGGAAGATCACCCCCGGCGCGGATAGCACCGCGCCGATTCCGATCGCCCACCACAACTTCCCGCCATCCGCGACTCCCTTGTTGTTGTGCCGGGCCCGCTGCCAAAAAAAGCTCGCGAACGCCAACACCAACACCGCCACCCCGACCACGCTCAACACGTTCGTCAGCTGCGCGCCGCCAGACGAGGACACCGCGTTCCAAAACGTCGACCAGGCACCCGACAGATCCACACCACCCGCGAGCGGCATCAGCCCACTCACTTCACATCTCCATCTCGTTCGGGAGCCAGCGAGTCCTGTGCTGCCGCTCTGACGAGGCTGCGGCGAGAGGGCGTGGGAGAATCGAGGTCGGGACATCGGAACGCTCGCGCCAACGGCTGCCCGGAATACCAAAGTTGGCACGCCGCGGTTGGCCAAGTAGCCGGTTTGCCAATGCGTGGGCCAAGAGCCAGCCACCGTCCGCAAAAAGTCCGCAATTGGTCCGAGATGACCGTGAGCAGACGCGAGTACTCGAGGGCAGTTCTGCCTGCTCAGCTACCGCATATCGGAAAGTCGTGTGGCCGCCGATTGCGCTCGTAATGCGTAGGTCTGGGGTTCGATTCCCCAAGGCGGCTCCAGCCGAGCCCCCGACGGCTCGAGTTGCGCAGCTATGTCCGTCTCGGCGGTGTGTGTGCGGGGATAACCGGTGGGTCGGATTCGGCAGTGTCGAGGTGGGCGAAGGCGCGTCGAACCGCCAACTCGAGTCCCTCGGCCGGGAACGGCCACCGATCGTGGTCAGCGAGGACGCGCTCGACCGAGTCGCCGGAGCGATGCGCCAGGCGGAGTTGCTGAGCGAAGCGTTCGACCTCCGCGAGCTGGGACGCCACGAAGGCTCGGTCGACAACTGGACCGTGGCCGGGCACGACGATGTCAGTCTCGTCCAGGTCGGCCAGCAGCGAGCCGAGTTGGTTCGGCAGCTCGAGCGGGAAGCAGCCGGACCCGAACATCGGCGGCCCGGAAGCCTCGACGACATCGCCGACGATCCATGCGCGGGCGTCGGGGACGTGCAGAACGAGGTCGGTGTCGGTGTGTCCCGGTCCGAGCGGGTGCAGCAGGACCGTGCGCCCGCCGACCCGCACGGTCTGGCTTGAAGCGACCAGGCGGTTCGGTGGGGTGATCCGGAGATCGTCCCAGTCGCGATCCGGTTCGCCGCCTCCATCCGCGCGCCAAGCGGCCAGCCGCGGGCGCTCGTACGAGTCCAGGTGTGCTGGCAGACGGTGATGTCCGTAGATGGGGACGCCCTCGATGGGGTCGGAACCGAACGACTGGTTGCCGAAGGTGTGGTCGAAGTGGGCGTGCGTGTTCACCAGCATCCGCACCTGCGCCGGCAAGAACTCGGCGAGGTCGGTCTTCAGTTCGATGCCTTCGGTTGGTGACGAGCGGCTGTCGACCAGCAGGAGATCGTCGCAACCGCGGACGACGGTGATGTTGAGCTGAAGATGGTCGTACGCGCGCACGAACACCTCGGGAGCCACCTCGACCCACTGCGAATCAGGCACCGTCGACGCTGCTCAGACCGGACGCCCGTGCCGTACGGCCTGGAAGAGATCGACCAGGTGGTTCGCCGATCCCACCGCCGTGAGGACGCTCGACAGCATGCGGGGCGGGTCGCTGATCAAGGTGTCCCGCTCGATCAGTTCCGCGAAGTCGGGTTCGGGTCGGGCGAGGTGGACGCCGAGCGCGCTCATCGCGCGCATCACCTCGCGGGCCAGCAGGCCGTAGCCGATCGTGGTGGGATGCACCGCGTCGAGCGCGAACAGGCCGCCTTCGCAGCGGCCGAACCGGTCGGACCGGAAGTAGCGGCTGTCCGGGATCGGTGACAGCTGGCGGTATTCGTCCGGCAGATCGTACGGCGTCCACCAGGAGGGTTGGGCCTCGCTGTCGATCAGATAGCGGCGGTACGCGAGCCGGTCGAGGATTCCGGCCACGTCGACGACGGCCCACCGCCGCCCGGCCGGATCGTCGAGTTCGGCCACCCGGCGGCAGATGTGATCGTTGTAGAGGTCGACGGCGAAGTCGAGGACCCGGACCTGCTCGCCGGTGAGGCACGGGTTGACGTTGGCGCTGAAGGCGTCGTCGGGGATCCACGGCCTGGTGTAGCGGGCGAAGTAGCGGTCGCCGGCCATCTTCGGTCCGACCCCGCGCAGCATGGGAACGATGGTGACGTGCGGGACGGTGAAGACCAGGACGTACTCGGCCGCGATCGTCTCGACCTCCCTGATCAACGCGTCGTACTCGACCCGGAAGTGCTCCGGTGTCCAGGCCGTGTATGCGCGCTTCGCCTCCAGGTCGGCGTAGTCGTCGTCCTGGGTCCAGGCGATGTCGAAGTCGAGCACGGTGCTCAGGATGTTGTTGGCGCCGAGCCCGACGACCAGCGTCTCGATCCCGCCGTCCTCACCCAGCGCCTTCGCCAGCCGCACCGGCGTGTCGGTGGGACCGCCGCCCTCGAGCGTGATCAGGGCGGATCGCTCGGCGTGCGCGGAGGCGAACTGGACGAGACCATTGTCACCACGGTGGCGCGCTCGGCTGACCCGGTCCTGCAGCGTCGCGACGTCCAGCGACAAGGCGTCTCGGATGTCCTGGCCCCAGATGGCGAGATTGTGGTTCACCCGGTCGAGCTGCCGCGCGCCCGAGCACGATCCTTCGACGGCGACCGCGCCGTCGCCCCGCTCCCAGTAGTCCTCGACCTCGTCCATGATGTCGCGAAGTCGTGGCAGCACACGAAGCGCGCGCGGATCGAGAGCGGCACCCGGCCACTGGAGTGCGCGGATCGCCGCCTCGAGGTTGAACGGGAGCCCGGGCGCCACGTCCGGACCGTCGTACCACGGAACCTTGAACTGCCCGAGGCCGCCGTAGCGGGCCACGAGCTTCGGCCAGGACAGCTCGGTGTCGCGGATGGCGAGGCTCTTGAAACCATGGCTGATGGAGTCACCGAGAACGACCAGCCGGTGCTTTCGGCGTGGCCTGCTGCCGACGGAGGGGATCAGCGGGTCCAGGTCGACCGGCCTGCGTGGCTCCCAGATGATCCGGTCGCGGATCTCCTCCGGGGTGCCGTCCGGCACCGACGGGCGGCCCCGGTGTCCGAATGCCAGTTTCGCCACCGTCGCCTCGGCCGCATCCCGATCACCTGCCGCGGGGTCGCTCATGGCGTGAGGGTCCCATCGGGAGCCGTCAGCGACAAGGTCATATTGCCTCGCGGGCCGGCCGGACGAGTTCGACCCACCGTGATGACGCGGACCGTCGAGAGTCGGCGGGGCCTTCTTCGCCTGCCGTCGGTCGCCGACCGCGACGGAATCGGGACCACCGGCCCCGACATCCCCGAGGCGCCGCGTCATCTCGGCGCCTCGGGGATGTCATCACCGTTGCAGGGCCGAACGACGCCTGTCCCCCGAGCAGCCGCGGGGCCTGAAGGCTCCTGGTTGCCGCAGACGTCCGGCCGATTCGAGAGGAAGGGACCACCGATGGACAGCAAGACCGACGGCCGCACTCGGCGGCGGACACCCAGGATCCTCGTCCTGGTGATTGCGCTCGCCACCACGCTGTGCGCGGGACTGATCGGCAGTGCGCCGGCCCAGGCCGCGCCGCCGGATCCGACGGCGATCAGCGGCAACGTCACGGGCACGCTGCAGGACGGAACCGGTGAGGTCGCGGGACTGTTCAACGTGATGAAGTTCAAGCGCGAGGGCGGCGAGGTGCTGGCCGTCGGCAAGTTCATCGGCACGATCACCGACGCGGACGGAACGGTGACCAAGGTCAACAAGAAGATCTCGATGCCGCTCGCCACCGAGTCGGTCGAGGGGGCGGCCGCCCCGTCGAAGGCGGAGAAGCGGGCCGGCGTGGTCAACGGGCTGTCGCCGGAGACGACGGACCAGCTCGCGCCGAGTGCGGCGGCGGCCGCGACGCCGCTCAGCTGTCAGGTTCTCGATCTGGTGCTCGGCCCGCTGGATCTGAATCTGTTGGGGCTGAAGGTGCACCTCGACACCGTCCATCTGAATATCACCGCTGTCGGCGGAGCTGGGAACCTGCTGGGCAATCTGCTCTGCGCGGTCGCCGGGCTGCTCGACGGTGCGACCGGTCTGAACGGAATCCTGAACGGGATCGTCTCCCTGCTGAACCAGTTGCTGGGAGTGCTCGGCTAAGTCCCCTCCACACAAAGCCCGACGTACGGCAGGTGCTCCCAGGCCTGCCGTGCGTCGTCGGGCGATCGGGGCGTCGCGACCCCTCCGCCGATCGGCGGTCAGGTCCGCGGCGCCCCGTGAGTCATGTGGTACGTCGCCAGCACCTCGACGAAGAACTCCGACGCCGCCGCGATGACGTCGTCCACCTCGTCGGAACGCGTCTCGGCGAGGATCTGCCGGAACACCTCGTGATGGACGATCGCGAGATCGAGCACACTGACCTCCTCGACCACCGCTCGTCGACCGAGCTCGTAGCCGAACCGGAGCGAGCGCTCGTCCCGGTGGAACAGATGACCGAGGAACGCCGCGTGATAATCGCGACGCAGCGACGCTTCGCTGATCATCGTCGAGGTCGGCGATGATCACGATCGACGTCGACGTCGACCTCCCCGAGGTATTCGAGCGCGCCCTCCAGATCGAGTGCGGTGTGGATCGATCCGGTGTCCAACCCGAGTTCGACCATGGCGAACGCGACGTCGGGCTGGATCCCGGCGATCGTGGTGATGGCTCCACGGAGCCGGGCCATCTCCGCCGTGTTGCGCAGCGTCCGGGCCGCGAAGGAGTCCAGCACGTCGAGCGCCGCCACATCGATGATCACGCCACGCGATCGGTACCGCCCGATCTGATCGACGAGGTCCTGCTGGAACTTGATCAGCTGAGAGTCGTCCAGCGCAGTATGGATCGATGCGATCAGGTAAGGGCCCTGTCGCAGGATCGAAACCAGTGCCGGTCCGCTGTCCACTACTCCGCCGACTCCTCCTGCCGGATCACCCGATAGCCCAACAGACGCTCGGCTTCCTCCAGGCCGCCCTGCAGGTCTCCGATGGTATTCATTTTGCTCAGGTCGACACCGATCGTCACCAGGGTCTGGGCGATCTCGGGTGACAAGCCCGTGATGATCACGCTTGCTCCCATCAGCCGGGACGCGTCGACCGTGCGGACGAGGTAGTTGGCGACCGCCTCGTCGACGTCCGGGACCCCGGTGATGTCGATCACCACCACCTTCGCTCGATGCGTTCGGATTCCCAACAGCAGCTGCTCGGTCAGCTGGCGCGCGCGCTCGGTGTCCAGCACGCCGATGATCGGCAAGATCAAGAGGCGCTCGCGCACCGGCAGCACGGGTGTCGACAGTTCTCGGATGGAGTCCTGCTGCTGGCGGATGACGCGTTCGCGTTCGTCGACAAAGCTCACCGCCACCGTGTTGGCGATGCGGTTGGCGGCGGGCTCGTAGGCGTCCAGCACCTGGTTCAGGAGCGAGAAGTTGTCCTGGTATTTCTCGAAGAGCGACCGGGCGAGGACGTCGCGCAGCAGGAGCACGATGCCCACCACCTCGTTCGTCTCGACGCCGCGCGGAATGATCCGCTCGGACAGGTCCTTCGCGTAGCGCTGCAGCGCTTCGACGCTACCCGTCTCGAGCACCTCGACGTAGTTGTCGTAGACCGACGTCGTCTCGTCGGCCATCTCTTGTGGCGTCATCGCCTGGAGCAGGTGCGCCCCCTCGATGCGGTGCTCCCACTCCTGGCGCAGCTTGGTGCGGTGTTCCCGCAGATGTGACACCAGCTGTGGCAGCAGCTGCCGCTCGTCGACCTCGGCCGGGTTCGGTCCGGAACCCAGGTCGTCGCTGATCGGTCGGTTGTTCACCGGTGCTCCCTCCATCGCCATTTCGTCATCACGACCGTCGTCCCTCGCCCGGGCTGACTGATCACCTCGAACTCGTCCATCAACCGGCGAGCTCCGGGCAGTCCCAGCCCCAACCCGTGGTACGTGCTGTAGCCCACCGCCATCGCCCGTTCGAGATCGTCGATTCCGGGGCCGGCGTCACGAGCCACCACCTTCAGTCCCGGACGCGGTTGATCGAGCACCTCGAGCCGCACCTCGCCTCGATCGGCGAAGCGGACGATGTTCCGACTGATCTCCGAGATCGCGGTCGCGATCACGGTGATGTCGGTGGCGGAGAAGCCGATTCTGCCGGCAAGCTCTCGTGCGGCTTTCCGGGCCGAGACGATGTCGGCATCGCACTCGACCGGCACCCGCAGCTCGTCCGTGCGGGACTGACCACGCTGCAGCAACGGCTGGCTCAGCCGCGAGCACAGCTCGCACTCCAGGAGGTGGCGTGCGGCGCCGAGCTCCGACTGCCGGCGCCGATCTGCCGCGGAGAGGGAGAGCAGCACGGGTCGGCATCGCTCGGTCGGCGGGTCTGCGTGATGCAGCAGGAGCAGATACTCCACCCTGAGCCGGGCGCGCGTGCGGTTCAGTTCCGCGGCGACGGCGCCAGCGGAGCGCCCTTGTTCGGCACCGAGCGACTTGGTGCCTTGTCCGGCGATCTCGTGCGCGAGCAGGACCGCGCGCTCCTCCTCGGTCAGCCGGGCCAAGGCCCCCGAGACCGCCTCGACGTCGGCATGCCGGAGCATGTCCTCGTCCACATCGGCCGTGGTGTCCACCTGCAGCACGCGATGCTGGTTCCGGCGCTGCCGATCGCGGTCGATCCACATGGACTTGACCACGTTCCGAGCGGCGGCGATCGCGTACGGTTCGAGCATCGCGGGCGCGACTCCGTCCGCCTTCGCGAGCACGTTGGCCAGCGTTTCCTGGACGAGATCCTCCGCCACGGCGGGATCGGCGACCCGCGCGCGAACGATCCGGCCGACGATCGGGATCAGCGACTCGACGGCGGAGTCGGCGGCTACGGCGGCGCCTGGGTCGTCATCGACACCGCCACCGGTCCCCACAGCCGCAACGATACGCCCGGGATCGACGGGACCCGATCCACGCAAGCCCGGGCGCCAACGCAGTGGACGGGTCGGGGTTGCAGCCGACCGCCGACCCGGGTCGAGCGCGCGCCGATCAGGACGATGTCGGCGTGGGACGGCCGATGACGTGGAACATCGCCGCGGCCCGGTCGGCGATCGCGGCTCGCGCCTGGGCCAGATAGCGGCGCGGATCGGTTGCGGCCGGATCCGCCGCCAGCGCGGTCCGGATCGCGCTCGTGTACGCGACGCTCAGCATGGTGCCGATGTTGATCTTGCGCATGCCAGCGACGACCGCGGCGGCGAGGTCGTCGTCCGGAACGCCGGAGGATCCGTGCAGGACCAGCGGTAGGTCCGTGGCCGCGGCGATCCGGGCGATCAGGTCGTGGTCCAGCGCGGCCGTCCGGCTGGTCATCGCGTGCGAGCTGCCGACCGCGACCGCCAGGGCGTCGACCCCGGTCGCCGCGACGAACTCGGCCGCCTGGGCGGGGTCGGTCCGCACGCCGGCGGCGTGGGCGCTCTGCACCTGCGTCGCCTTGCCGCCGACGTAACCCAGCTCGGCCTCGATCGACAGCCCCTGGTCGTGAGCCCACTGCGCTGCCGCGCGGGTGGCGGCGACATTGTCCTCGTACGGCAGCCGCCCGGCGTCGAACATCACCGAGCCGAAGCCGGCGTCCGCGGCGGTGTGCAGCAGCTCGACGTCCTCGACGTGGTCCAGGTGCAGCGCCACCGGTACGGCCGAACGCTCGGCCAGCGCACGCATGGCGGCCGTGATCGGCCGCGGGTCGCCGCCGTGGAAGGTGCTGGCGTTCTCGCTGAGCTGCAGGATCACCGGCCGGCCGGCGCGCTCCGCACCGGCGACGATGCCCTCGGCGTACTCCAGGGTGATCACGTTGAACGCGGCCACGGCGGTGCCGCCCGCGGTCGCGTCGACCAGGAGCGGCCGGGTGGCGGTCAGAGGCATGGTCGCAATCTCCTCGCGGGTTCGGCTCGATCACGATCCTGCCGCAGCCTCGGCGGTGAAACCGCGCCGGGAGGGCGCGGCACCGCCCGGTCCGGTGCCCGAGGATCGTCCGGACCACCCAGGGCGGGTCTCGCGCCGTCGCCGCCGGTCTGCGACGATCCGTGGTGACGCCTCAACCACGAAGGAGCTCACCATGTCAGCGCTTGTCGTCGGTGTCCCGAAGGAGATCAAGGACAACGAGAACCGGGTCTCTGTCGTGCCCGACGGGGTGGCGGAACTGGTTCACCACGGGCATCAGGTGCTGGTCGAGGCCGGTGCCGGCGCGGGCTCGCGGTTCTCCGACGAGGAGTACGTCGCCGCCGGCGCCACCCTGCTGCCGAGTGCGGACGAGGTGTTCGCGGGTGCCGACCTGATCGTGAAGGTGAAGGAGCCGATCCCGGCGGAATACCACCGCTTCCGCGACGGACAGCAGTTGTTCACCTATCTCCATCTGGCCGCGGACAAGCAGCTGACCCAGTTCCTGCTCGAGCACCGGATCGACTCCATCGCCTACGAGACGGTCCAGACCGCGGACCGCAAGCTGCCGCTGCTGACGCCGATGAGCGAGGTCGCCGGGCGGATGTCGGTGCAGGCCGCGGCGCACGCGCTGGAGTCGCCCGCGGGCGGGGCCGGGATCCTGCTCGGCGGCGTGCCCGGCACCCCGGCCGCCAAGGTGACCATCATCGGCGGCGGCGTGTCCGGCACCGAGGCCGCGAAGATCGCCCTCGGGATGCGGGCCATCGTCCGGGTCCTCGACACCAACCCGTCCCGGCTCGCCTACCTGTCCGACGTGTTCGGCGGCCGGCTCGACCTGGTCATCCCGAACCGGGCGATCACCGCCGCCTCGGTGGCCGAGTCCGATGTGGTCATCGGCGCGGTGCTGGTGCCGGGCGCCAAGGCGCCGAAGCTGGTCACCCGGGAGATGATCGCCACCATGCGGCCCGGCAGCGTGGTGGTCGACATCGCCATCGACCAGGGCGGCTGCTTCGAGACCAGCCGGCCGACCACTCACTCCGACCCGACCTACGTCGAGGAGGGAGTGGTGCACTACTGCGTCGCCAACATCCCCGGCGCGGTCGCCCGGACCTCCACCATGGCCCTCACGGCAGCCACCCTGCCCTACCTGGTCAAGGTCGCCGACAAGGGCGTCCGTGGCGCCGCCGCGGCCGATCCGGCCCTGGCCAAGGGCCTGTCCACGGTCGCCGGCGACCTGCTCAACGAGCCCGTCGCCGAGGCGCACGGACTGGCCTATCGCGATCCGGCGGAGGTGCTGGCCGGCTGAGCCCGGGCGGGCGCTGGCCCGTTTCGGGTGAGGCGCGAGTCGGGAGCGACCCCCTACGATGCTGCAGGTGGGCTCGCGAATCATGATCCTCGGCGCTGGCGTCGGCTCCGGCCACAACATGGCCGCACAGGTGCTGGAGAACGCGTTCCGGCATCAGCCGTCGGTCGAGATCGCCGAGCGCGCCGACGTCTTGGACAGCACGAACAAGCTCTATCGCAAGCTGTACGACGATGCGTACTTCAAGCTCGTGGCCGACGTCCCGTCACTGATCGAGTGGGGCTACGACGCCAACGACGTGCCCTTCGACCTCGCCCGAACGGTGCGGTTCTGGGACCGGATGAACACCACCTCGACCGTCAAGCAGATCAAGGCGTTCCGGCCCGACGTGGTGGTCTGCACGCACTTCCTGCCCGCCCGGCTGGTCGCGCTGATGCTCACCCGGGGCACGCTCGAAGCGAAACTCGCGATCGTCACCACCGACTACGACTTCCAGGGACTGTGGCTGACCAGCCAGTTCACCGAGTTCTTCGTGGCTCGTGAGGAGACCAAGGCGCATATGGCGGCGATCGGCGTCCCGGCCGACCGGCTGACGGTGTCCGGCATCCCGGTACGTCCGGTGCTGGGTGAGCCGGTGGACGGTCATGCGATCCGCCGGAAGTTCGGGCTGACCGAGGACCAGCCGACCGTGCTGATCTCGGCCGGCGCGTCCGGCGGCTCGTACACCAAGGTGATCGTCCAGCAGGCGCTGGCGCTGCAGACGCCCTTCCAGGCGGTCATCGTCTGCGGCCGCAACGCCGAGCTCAAGGCCGACATCGATGCGATGGTCGCCGGTGCCACGGACCGGTTCAAGGTGCTCGGCTACACCACCGAGATGGCCGACCTGATGCGGGTAGCCACGCTGTTCGTGGGCAAGCCCGGCGGGCTCTCGTCCTCCGAGTGCATGGCGGCCGGGCTGCCGATGGTGTTGATCAACCCGATCCCCGGCCAGGAGGAGCGCAACAGCGACTTCCTGCTGGAGGAGGGCGCCGCCGTCCGCTGCAACTACACCAC
Organism: Microlunatus ginsengisoli; assembly: GCF_039537205.1. NCBI lineage: Bacteria > Bacillati > Actinomycetota > Actinomycetes > Propionibacteriales > Propionibacteriaceae > Microlunatus > Microlunatus ginsengisoli. The sequence goes on from NZ_BAABAB010000030.1 coordinate 20,128, forward strand.
GACGGTCGGCTACAAGATCGAGGCGCTGCTCCGCGAGCCCGAGCGGATCGAGCGGATGGCGGCCGCGGCACGCCGGCTGGGCTTCCCCGACGCCGGCGACCGGATCGCCCGAGCGGTGATGCGGGACGTGCCGCCGCTGTGGATCTCCACCACGGCGCAGCGTTCGATGCTCGCGGCCGCCGAGCAGGGGATCGCGGCCACCGAGCTTCCGGCGGGCAGCCGGGTGCGCACCCTGATCGACTCCGACACCGGGTTCTCCCTCGCCGTGATCACCGAGACCCAAGCGGACCTGTTGCGCGAGCGGACCACGCCGGCGCCGCTGTCGCGCCGGCCGCTGGTGATGATCTCCTCGCTCCAGTTGAGCGAGCTGCGCCGCCGCCGCGCCGACGCCGACCTGCTGCTGACCATGCGCCGGCTGCTCCAGTCCTCACCGGAACTGACCCTCGGGCTCGCCTGACGAGCCCCCGGCAGTTCGCGCCACGGATGTCGGCTCGCGCCGTGTCTGCGCCTGGCGCGGGCCGACACCGGCGGCGCGACGTCCGGGTCGGGGAGAGGATGGGGGCGTGCGAATCGCCACCTGGAACGTGAACTCGATCGGGGCCCGGTTGCCGCGGCTGCTGGACTGGCTGGAGACGAGGGAGCCGGACGCCGTCGCCCTGCAGGAGACGAAGTGCGCCGACGCGGGCTTCCCGTTCGCCGAGCTGGAGGCGCTGGGCTACCAGGCCCTGCACGTCGGCGACGGCAGGTGGAACGGCGTCGCGGTGCTGTCGAGGGTCGGCCTCGAACCGGTCTCGCGGGGCCTGCCGGGGCACCCGGAGCCGCGATTGGCGACGGCCCGCTGCGGAGCACTGACCGTGACCAGCGTGTACGTCCCCAACGGCCGGTCGCTGGACGACCCGATGTACGCGTACAAGCTGGATTGGTTCGGCTCGCTGCGTGCCACGCTGGACCCGCTCGATCCGGCCGACCCGATGGTGATCATGGGCGACTTCAACGTCGCCCCGAGCGACGCGGACGTCTGGGACCCGGCGGTCTTCGTCGGCTCCACCCACGTCACGCCGGCCGAGCGGGACGGCGTGCAGAGCTTGATCGACTGGGGACTGACGGACGTGTCCGCGCGGCCCGGAAAGGGTGATCATCCGTTCACCTATTGGGACTACCGCGCCGGGATGTTCCACAAGGACCAGGGCATGCGGATCGATCTGATGCTGGCCTCGGCCGCCGTCCGGGTCGAGGATGCGTACGTCGATCGCGAGGCCCGCAAGGGAAAGCTGCCGTCCGATCATGCTCCGGTGATCGCCGACGTCGAGATCGAGGTCACGGCGTGAGCGAGGGAAGCACGCTGCTGACGTCGGAGCGCGAGGTCTTGACCTGGTCGGCCTTCGGGGTGGGCATCCGCGAGCTGGCCGGCATGGTCGTGGACAGCAGCTTCGAGCCGGACATCGTGCTCGGCATCGCGCGCGGCGGGCTGATCCCGGCCGGCGCGATCGCGTACGCCATCGACTGCAAGAACCTGTTCACCGTCAACGTCGAGTTCTATACCGGCGTGAACGAACGGCTGGACGTGCCGATCATGCTGCCCCCGGTGCTGAACGCCGGCGACCTGGACGAGGCCCGGGTGCTGATCGTGGACGACGTCGCCGACACCGGGCGTACCCTCGAGCTGGTCCACGACTTCTGCGCCGGTCATGTCGCCGAGGCGCGGACCGCGGTGATCTATGCCAAGCCGCACTCGGTGATCAGCTGCGACTACGCCTGGCGGCACACCGAGCGCTGGATCAACTTCCCGTGGTCCTCCGAGCCGCCGCTGCGCCGCCGGATCGGCCTGACCGACTCCTGACCTGGGGCGGTGCCGCGGTGTCCCGCTCGACCCGGACCGGAGCCACCTAGGCCGGAAACTGTGCGGCTGTTACAGGCTCCGCCGGCGTGTCGCTGCAAGAGCTGCACAGTTTCCGGGGCGGGGCCGGGGGAGCGGCGGGACTACTGGAGGTAGCCCTCGACAGTTGCCTCGGGGCGTACGTCGACCTCGTCCGGGTCCTGGCCGAACTCCTGGCGGGCACGGCGCTGGCGGAGCAGGTCCCAGCACTGGTCGAGGGCGTGCTCGATGTCACGCAGCCGGGTGGTGTCGTGGCCGGGGGTGTCGCGCAGTTCGTGCTCGGTCTGCACCAGGGCGTTGATCCGGCCCAGGATGTCTGCCTCGTCGCTCACCGGAACCTCCATACTCGATCTGCCTCGCCTGCCCTGGCCAGTCTCGCACCCGGCCACCGATTTCGCGTTCGCGGCCCTGGCCGGGTTGGATGACGCCGTGGACCGCCGACACGTCGACCTGCCGCTGGGCGATGGGTCCGACCGCGCCCTGACGATGATCGCGTACGGCCACTGGGGCCGGCCGGTCCTCGCCTTTCCCAGCCAGTCGGGCCGAGCCTGGGACTTCGAGAACTTCGGCATGGTCGACGCCGTTCGGGACCTGATCGACGACGGCCGGATCAAGCTCTACTGCGTCGACTCGCTGGACGCCGACACCTGGTCGGCGTACGGCCTGCCGATCGAGGAACGGGCCCGCCGGCACGGCGCCTATCACCGCTGGCTGACCGACGTGGTCGTGCCCTGGATCAAGCGGGACACCAGCCAGGACGCCGAGCTGATCAGCACCGGCTGCAGCCTGGGCGGCTACCACGCGGTGCAGTTCTCCCTGCAGCGGCCCGATCTGGCACCGCTGGCGATCGGGCTGTCCGGCAACTACGACCCGTCGACCTGGCGGGCCTGGGGCGAGAGCGCCGACGCCGCGTACTTCGCCAACCCGACCCACTACGTACCCAACCTGCACGGGGATCACCTGGGCTGGCTGCAGAGCCGGCTGTCGCTGCTGCTGGTCGTCGGCCAGGGCGCCTGGGAGACGCAGCCGACCCGGTGCCTGCCGACCACCCGGGTGATGGCGGGCCTGCTCCAGGACAAGGGGATCCGCTGCGAGCTCGATCTGTGGGGCTACGACGTCAGCCACGACTGGGTCTGGTGGCAGCGTCAGCTGGCCCACCACCTGCCGCGCTTTTGCTGACAACTCGGGCGGCGGGGAACCGCCCAGGCCCGACTACACTGCTCGGAACCATGCCCGACCCCGACCCTGCCGGTAGCTGAGCGCCCATGATCGTCGAGTGGGCGATGGTCGCGGTCGGCCTCGTGCTGACCGTGGGCACCGGATTCTTCGTCGCCTCCGAGTTCTCCCTGGTCAACCTGGACCGGCACGACCTGGAGACCCGGGCCGAGCGCGGTGAGAAGCGGCTCGGCGTGATCATCAACGCGCTCAAGATCACCTCGACCCACCTGTCCAGCGCGCAGCTGGGGATCACCCTCACCACGCTGCTCACCGGTTACACGATGGAGCCCGCGATCAGCGCGCTGATCGCGGGGCCGCTGACCGCGCTGGGACTGCCGGAGTCGAGCATTCCGTGGATCGGCCGGGTGATCGGGGTGGCGATCGCGACCGTCTTCTCGATGGTGCTGGGCGAGCTGGTGCCGAAGAACTTCGCCCTGGCGCTGCCCCGGCAGACCGCCAAGGTGGTGGTGCCGTTCCAGGCGGTGTTCACCGCGGTGTTCAAGCCGATCGTGCTGCTGTTCAACAACACCGCCAATGCCATCATCCGCCGGTTCGGGGTGGAGCCGAAGGAGGAGCTGTCCGGGGCGCGGACCGCGGAGGAGCTCAGCTCGCTGGTCCGCCGGTCCGCGACCGAGGGCCTGCTCGACCAAGACCACGCCACCCTGCTCAGCCGGACCCTGCGGTTCAGCGAGCACGCCGCGGAGGACGTGATGACTCCGCGGGTTCGGATGACCAAGATCAGGGGGACCGACACGGCCCAGGACGTGGTGGCCACGTCGCAGCGGTCCGGGTTCTCCCGCTTCCCGGTGATCGGCGAGGACGCCGACGACATCCTCGGCGTGGTGCACGTCAAGCAGGCGTTCGCCGTGGATCCGGCGAACCGGGACGAGGTGAGTGCCGCCGAGTTGATGGTCGACCCGCTCTGGGTGCCGCGCTCGATGGGGGTGGACACCTTGCTCGGGCTGCTCCGGCGCGGCGGCTTCCAGATCGCGATCGTGACCGACGAGTACGGCGGCACCGACGGCCTGGTCACGCTCGAGGACCTTGTCGAGGAGCTGGTCGGCGACCTCCGCGACGAGCACGACCGGACCCGGGCCGGGATCGTCCGGGACGGCCGCTCGATCCTGTTCGACGCGTCGCTGCGACCCGACGAGCTGCTGGAGCGGACCGGGGTCAGGGTGCCCGACACCGACGAGTACGAGACGCTGGCCGGCTTCGTCACCGACGAGCTGGACCGCATCCCCGAGGTCGGCGACGAGGTGGAGCTGCCGCACGGGGTGCTGCGGGTCGAACGGGTCGACGGCAACCGCGTCGACCGGTTGCGCTATACCCCGCCGGAACCGGAGCCGGGCGAGTCCGAGCACGACGTCGTGCTGGACCAGCTGCGAGAGGACCTCGATGGCTGACTATCTCCCCGGCCTGATCTGGCTGGTCGTGCTGCTGCTGGCCAACGCGTTCTTCGTCGGCGCCGAGTTCGCCGTCATCTCCGCCCGCCGGTCCCAGATCGAGCCCCGGGCGGAGGCCGGCAGCCGCTCCGCCCGGACCGCCCTCTATGCGATGGAGCACGCCACCTTGATGCTGGCCACCAGCCAGCTGGGCATCACCATCTGCTCCTTGGTGATCTTGAACGTGTCGGAGCCGGCGATCCATCACCTGCTGGAGATCCCGCTCGGGCTGACCAGCCTGTCGGCCGAGACGGTCGGCGTGATCGCGTTCGTGGTCGCGCTGCTGCTGGTCACCTTCCTGCACGTGGTGTTCGGCGAGATGGTGCCGAAGAACCTGTCCTTCTCGGTGCCGGACCGGGCGGTGCTGATGCTGGCCCCACCGCTGGTGTTCGTCTCCCGGGTGTTCCGGCCGGTCATCTTCGCCCTGAACGCAACCTCCAACGGGGTGCTGCGGCTGTTCCGGGTCGAACCGAAGGACGAGGCGGCCAGCACGTTCACCCTCGACGAGGTGGCCGGGATCGTCGAGCAGTCGACCCGCGAAGGGGTGCTCAGCGACACGACCGGCGCGCTGAGCAACGCGTTCGAGTTCACCGCGAAGAAGGTGCGCGACATCTCGGTGCCGCTCGCCGAGATGGTGATGCTGCCGCGGACGGCGACGCCGGCCGAGGTCCAGCGGGCGGTGGCCGCGCACGGCTTCTCCCGCTACGTCCTCACCGACGCCGACGGAGTCCCGGCCGGGTACGTCCACCTCAAGGACGTGATGGACCTGACCACCGGTGCCGCGGCCGAGGCTCCGGTGCCGGCCAAGCGCGTACGGCCGCTGATGTCGGTGCTGCCCGATGCCGACATCGAGGACGCACTGGCGGCCATGCGGCGCCGCGGCTCGCACGTCGCCCGCACGGTCGACCGCGGCGGTGCGGTCGGCGGCGTGCTGTTCCTGGAGGACATCATCGAGGAGCTGGTCGGCGAGGTCGACGACGCGACCGCCCGATGACCGGGGAGCCGGGCAGCCGAGCCTCAGCCGTCGTACGCCGAGGGGTGCAGCAGCGGAACCTCCGGCGACCAACCGGCGGCCAGTTCCGCGACCAGGCTCGGCGGGGTGAGCACCTCCGCGGCGACCAGTTCACCGCGGTCCCGGCTGTCGGCGTACCCGCCCGGGGTCCAGCGGCGCAGCCGGTCCCCGAGCACCAGCCACGGCTCGCCCCCGTCGGCCAGCATCGCCCCGTCCGGCAGGTCGGCGACCGCACACCGGTGGAGCCGCCGGCGACCTCCGACGAGTCGCTCGGCGTGCAGCCGGGCATCGATCGCGTCGGCACCACGCTCGCCAGGGTGCAGCGCTGCCCACCGCCGTACGAAGCGGTCGTAGTCGGCGCGCCGGCAGAGCGCGCACGGCCGGTGGCCGGCCGCCCACGCGGTCGCCTCGTCGAGGAAGAACAGCTCGGTGAACCGGCCCGGCTGGAGCAGGGGCGAGCGGTGCCAGTCGCGGAAGACCAGCCGGCACGCGATCCAGCGCCGTCCCGCGTGGTGGCGCCGGACCCGTCCCGCGGCGTCGTGCAGGCAACCCCGGTTGCCGTAGACCAGACCACGTTGGGGCACGGCGACGAGCTCGCCGAACGGGGTGACCCGGTTCTGCAACGGCACGCGCTCACGCTACGTCGCGTGGCACGCTGTCGTCGGAGAGAGGGGACCAGATGCAGCAAGCGGAGGCTCGCCGCGCGGTGGCCGCCGGCCTGGCGATCGCGCGCTCGCTGGGCCTGGCCGCCGACGACGCCGTCGTCGTGCACGACTCGAACCGGCTCACCCTCCGGCTGTCGCCCGGCGACGTGCTGGCCCAGGTCGCACCGTCGGCGCGCCAGGTGGCCCGGTTCGAGCTGGACCTGGCCGGGCGGCTCGTCGAGGCGGGATGTCCGGTCGCCGCGCCCGCTCCACGGGTGGAGCCGCGGCCGTACGAACACGACGGCTTCGTCGTCACACTCTGGACGTACTACGAACCGGCGGGTAGCGGCGAACCGGCACCGGCCGACTATGCCGCGGCGCTCAGCCGGTTGCATGCCGGCATGCGCGAGCTGGACGTGCCGACCCCGCACTTCACCGACCGGGTGGACGAGGCGCGGCGGCTCGTGACGGACCGGGAGCTCACCGCGGCCCTGGCCGAGCAGGACCGCGAACTCCTCGCCGACGCCCTGCAAATGCTCGGCCGCGCCGTCGACGAGCGGGGCGTACAGCAGATCCTGCACGGGGAGCCGCACCCGGGCAACCTGTTGACCACGACCCGCGGGCTGCTGTTCGTCGACCTGGAGACCTGTTGTCGCGGACCGGTCGAATTCGATCTGGCTCATGCGCCCGAAGCCGTTGCCGAGCACTATCCGGACGCGGACGGCGACCTGCTCCGCGACTGCCGGCTGCTGGTCCTGGCGATGATCACCGCCTGGCGCTGGGACCGTGACGACCAGTTCCCGGACGGGCGTCGGCTGGGGGCGGAGTGGCTCGGTCAGCTCCGCAGCGCGCTCGCCGGCCGATGAATCTCGCCGCGCTCACGGGTCTGTGAGGGCATGACCGCTACCTACACCTTCGACATCTTCTCCAGTCTCGACGGCTTCGGAGCGGCCGGCGGGGACTGGACGGGCTACTGGGGCAAGCAGGGCCCGGAGCTGCTGGCCCACCGGCTCGAGCTGTACGCCGAGGAGCAGCGGATGGTGCTCGGGGCGAACACGTACCGGCTGTTCGCGCAGATGCTGGCCGAGAGCACCGAGGACTCCGATGTCCGCGACCCGTGGGTCAGCCGGATGCACAGCCTGCCGGCGACGGTGATCTCGTCGACGCTGGTTGAGCCCCTGGACTGGCCGGATGCGACCGTGGCGAGCGGCGACGCCGCCGAGGTGGTCGCCCGCCTCAAGGAGGAGTCGCCCGTGCCGCTGCGGTCGCACGGCAGCCTGTCGATGAACCGTGCGCTGATGGCGGCCGGGCTGGTCGACCACGTCCAGGTGACGCTCTTCCCGGTGATCACCGGGCGGACCGGTCTCGACCCGATCTTCGCCGACGCGGCCGACTTCGACCTGGAGCTGGTCGAGAGCCGCACGCTCGACCGTGACATTCAGGAGCTGATCTACCGGCCGACGCTGCACTGATCGGCCCGCCCCTGACCTGATCGGGCCTGACCTGACCGGGCCGGACCTGACCGGGACCGTTCGACGGACGTACTCGGGACCTTCGGTCCTGCCCGCGCGAGGGCGCCGAGGACACACTGGAGTCACGACAGCGGGTGCGCGACATCAAGGCGATGGTCAGTGCCGACCGATAACGCTCGCCGCGGTCCCCAGGTCCGGGTCGACCGCATCCGCACGTGTTCCTGACCGGGGCGTCGGAGGGGGCGCCGTACGCCCCGGTCAGCACCTCGGGGCCGGCTCAGCGGGCCGGCCCCTTCGATCTTTCGAGCACCGCCGGCCCGCCCGGCCCGAGCGAAGGGACGGAGTCATGATCACCCTCGGGAGGCCGGTCGCGGTCGGCATCACCGGCGGCCCGTCCGACTACGCGCTCGCGCTGGAGTACGCGGCCGCCGCCGCGCGCCGGCGCGGGGTCGGGGTGCGCGTCGTGCACGGGTGTGAGCCGTTCCACCGGCTGCCCCGGCTCGAGGATCCGGAGGTCGATCAGCGCAATCTGCGTCAGGGTCACCAGCAGGCGCGGATCGCCGCCCGCCGGCTCCGCGACCTGCTCCCGGCCGGCCGTGAGGTGTCGGTGAGCACGCCGCCGGGGTCAGGCCCGGAGGCGCTGGTCGAGGAGTCGGCCCAGGCGTGCCTGGTCGTGCTGCAGCGCCGCGACCTGTCCGCTCTGGGCCGGATCTCCGCCGGCTCCACCACGTCCGCGGTCGCGGCGCAGGCCGCATGCCCGGTGGTGGCCGTCCGTCCGGGCGCCGTCGGCGGCGCGGGTGGAGTGGTCGTCGGTGTCGATGCCGCCGGACACGCCGGGACTGCGCTGGCGGCGGCGTTCGCCGAGGCCGACGCGCTCCACTGCGGCATCGTCGCGGTGCACGCCTGGCAGTGGCAGGACACCGCGTTCCAGCTCGGGTACGCCCCGACCGACCCGGACGAGATCGATCAGGCCGAACGCACCCACCGCGAGCGGCTGGCAGAACTGGTCGCCCCGTACGCCGACCGCCATCCCACGGTGCCGGTCGAGCTTTCCGTCGTCGCCGGTCCGGTGCCGTCCGCGCTGGTGGGCGCCGCGGCCGGCGCTCGGCTTCTGGTGGTGAGCCGGCACAAGCCGGCCGCCAAGCCCCGCGGGCTCGGTTCCATCGCCCGCCGGTGCCTGAACGAGGCGCCGTGCCCGGTGATGGTGGTTGCGGGCAGCCGCCCGACCCCCCGCCCGATCGACGACCCGGTCCGCGCCGCCGTCGAGTGAGCCCCCGCGTCCGGTCCCGAGTCGGGAACCGGTGAAACGGCCGACGCCGACGTCGGCCAGAGAGGAGTCCGTCGTGGCCGGCGACTTCGATACCGACACCGAGACCGGCGTCGAGCCGATCGAGCACGAGGGGACGTCCGTATTGTCCACGGCCGAGTGCCGCCGGCTGCTTCGGGCAGCGCACTCGGGCCGGGTCGCCTGGACCGCTCCCGACGGTCCTCAGGTGCTACCGGTCAGCACTCTCTATCGAAACGGCAACATCGTCTTCCGGACTTCTCCCCACGGGCCGCTGTCCGCGTTGCGGCACCGGACGTACGTCGCCTTCGAGATCGACTCCATCGACCGGGCCGAGGCCTGGAGCGTCGTGGTCCGCGGCGTGGCCACGGAAATCCACGCTCAGTACGACCTGATCGAGCTCTGGGAGGACGAGGGCCTGGTCCCGTGGGCCGGCGGCAAGCGGCCGCTCTTCATCGAGATCCAGCCGCAGACCATCAGCGGCCGGCGCTACCGTCGGCCCGCCGACTGAGCCCGGCCGGCCCGGACAACCGCACCGATCCTGCACTTTCCAAAGAAAGCCTCAAGACGGGCCGCGACCCCTCGGGGTCGCGGCCCGGAAGCTTGACCGACTCTTGAGCCACCCCTTGGAGTTGAATGATCAAGCATCGAGGTTGATGCGGGAGAGTATTCCCATCAGCCCGCAGGGGCTGAGCGGAGGGCTCGAAGTCACCGGGGCGCACCGCGGCGAGGGATCTGGGGGGGAGATCTCGCCGCCGGTGCGCGAACGGAAACAGGGAGCCCGACGGGGATCGTCAGGAAAGACGTCGGGTTCGCAGTGGCGTTGGGGGACGCTGCGGAATCCGTACTTGGCCGGCTCACACCGGCCATCCG
>NZ_BAABAB010000031.1:0-108921 GCF_039537205.1 Microlunatus ginsengisoli
CCTGGACAACACGACGCGGCACATCCACGTGTCGGTCGGCTCGCACGTCTGCGAGGCCGACCCGAACCGCATCTTCAACGACGCCGCACTCGCCCGGCTGTGGCCGACCTGGAACCGCGGCGCGTGCGCCACCGACCCGGCGAAGACCGCGGCCATCCGGCAGGTCGCCGACTTCCGCGACCAGCAGCTCTGGCCCGCCATTCGCCGCGGCATGGGAGTGCCGGGGACACTCGCGGAGGAGATGGCGGAGGGCGTCTGTCGAGAAGGCGCGCCGGTGGCCGCGTTCCACAACAACGACGCCAGTTCTAGCATCGACATCCTGTCCTATTGCCCGGGCGGCAGCGGGCCGGCGGGCTGTGGGTCGTCGGCCGGTCGGGAGGCCCGCGCCGGCGCGACGGACACGTCGGTCCCCGGCAATCCGCACATCGAGCCGGCCGAGGATAAGGACGACTTCTTCCTCGTTACCCGGCGCGCCGACTTCGACGCCCTGGTGGCCCAGCACCGCAACGTCGTGCTGCAGTCCCCGAGTGTGCGCGACGACGGGTCGCTGTCGGTCCGCTTCGCCTTCGGCCGGTACGCCAACGTCGAGGCACAGCTCGGCGGTCCGGCGACGCGCAACGAGGCGATGGGTGAGCAGGCCATCACCCAGCTCGGCGCCGCCTGTCGGCTACCTGGCTCCGGTGGTTCACCGGGCGGCGGCGGCGCGCCGGTGCAGCGCCGGCCGATCCCGGTGCAGCGCCAGCCGGAGCCGGGCACGGACGCACCGGAGGGTGTCGAGCAGCCCGGGAGTCTGGCTGCTGTGCTGCGCTGGCTCGGGCACCTGTACGACGAGATCGTCCGGGTCCTCCAGCAGCTCGGCACGATGCCCGAGCCGATGCCGCGCGAGGCTCCGCCACCGCGCGGTCTGCCGGCGGGCTGCCGGACGTTCGCCGACCAAGCCGAGCTGGACGCCGCGAAGGTCCGGATCAGCAGCGGCGTGCTCGCCCGGATGCCGGAGCGGGACGTGATCAGCTGGATCGTCGGCCTGGCGGCGCCGCCGGCCAGCGTCACCCGGGAGGCTGAGTCGCAGCGGGACTGCATGCTGGCCGCGATCCGGATAGCCGCCCGTCGACCCGGCTCGCCGCTGCGGCTGTCGTCCGGTCCACCCACACGCTCCGGCCGGCGCGACTTCGCCCAGCAGCGGGCGATCTGGCAGCGCAAGTTCGAGTTCCTGGACCGCGCCCACGGCGGCCGGCCCTTCGACAAGGTCTCCGACCGGGCCAGGGCGCGCTGCGGCCCGCTGGTCGGCAGCGCCACCCGGTGGGACCCCGACAACCCCGACCACCGGACCTGCTGGCTGAGCACCCTCACCGCTGACGAGCGCCAGCAGGAGATTCTCGGCGCCTCCAGCGCGCCCGGCATCTCACGGCACCACTGGGGCACCGACTTCGACCTCTTCGACCCGGACATGAACCCGTCCGAGTGGGAGGCCGGCGGCGCGTTCGCCGACGAGTACAGCTGGATGATGCGCAACGCCTCGACGTACGGCTTCATCCAGTCGTTCACCGCGACGTCGACCTTCATGACCGCCGGCTACATCGAGGAGCGCTGGCACTGGTCGTACTACCCGGCGGCCCAGGCGCTGCTGGAGTTCGCCCGCACGCACCAGGCCGACGTCGAGGCCCGGCTGGTGGCCGAGTGGGGCGCTGCTCCGGAGTTCAGCCACATCCGCACCCAGTGGCGCAATTTCATGTTCAACGTGAACGAACGAGGCCGGTTCTGACGCCCGCTTCGACCCGCGGTGCTGAGGGGTCTCGTTAGTCTTCACGCGGCCGAGCTGTGGCTGTGGTTCACAGAAGCCGACCCCCCCGAGCACCTCGAGCTGCTCACCACCAGGCTCACGCGGCGGGAAAGCTGACTCGCGTCCTCGAGCCGCCGGAAACCACCTCGGCAGCCCTAGCTGCGCCGCAAGCCGTCGGTCGCGCGGGATGCTCCCGGTGGTCGTCCGTCAATCGAGACCGCCGGAGTGACCTTTTCGAAGCCGGTCGCCCCGGTGGTTGTCGGGCCTGACCGCTTTTAGTCCGCCAGCCTCGCTATCCCGGTCATCCGAGCGGGCGTGAGTCGGCCGAGCAGGTCGTCCGGGAAGCCCTCGCCGGTCGCGTACGCCGCTGCCGCCTCCGCTCCTATGTACCGCGCGGCGCCGATCTCTCCCCAGTGCCGGACCTGCTCGATGTCGTCGATGAGAGTCACCGGACCCTCCACCTGCGCGAAGGAGAACGGAGGGTGCGGGTCGTCGACCGAGACTGCGGCGTACGCGGCCCGACGTAGGTTGCGTGCCTTCACCGACGACGAGTGGGTAACGAAGACCAGATCCTCGCCGTCGACAACGAACCAGATGGGCACCACGTGCGGGCGTCCGTCAGACCGCACCGTCGCCAGATGCGCCGTCGGCGCGCCAGCGGCAAGGAAGGCCAAGACCTGCTGATCGTTCATGGGTGCTGGCACTGCTCGGTCTCCCTCCTCGCGGTGCTTCTTCCGCGCAACCGCGTGCACCTCGATCTCGGAGATCAACATCCTACGTGCGGATTCAGCAGGGCGACCCCGCCCGACTTCAGTACCCCTCGCGGTGAGGGGTGCCGACTGCCGGACGCTCGGACAGGCCGTTCGGAAGCCGACGGTGTGACGGCCGCGCACCGTTCGCGGCAGGCGACCGAAGCTCATCGGACGTCGGTCGGTCGAGCACTCACCCGAGAGCGGTCGTGTGAGCAGCCTCCGCGCCATCGGCTAGCGACCGCACCTCGATCCCGCAAGACCCGCCCGTGAAGTTGCCCGGTGAACGGAGGTCAAACGACGATCTTCAGCCGAAGCCTTCCCGGGCCGCCCGACGTGTTGATCGGAAGCTCTGGCCAAGGCCCAGCCGGACCGCCGTCGCTCCGCGGTGCGCGCCGCCCGTCGCCGCATGGCGCAGAGTGTGACCACGGACGCGCCCACCGGGGATGCGAGCGGCTCCGGTACCGGCGAGGAGAGATCACACCGGGAGGAGATCAAGATCCCGCTCCCGGACGGCTTCGACCCGGCAAAGCACCAGGGCGTCTTGCTGCGGAGGCTCGCGGAGCGGCGCGGGGCCGGCTGGAGGCTCGACCTGATCGACATGAACCGGCGGGTGGCGTTCGCCTCCCGCACCCTGACGCTCACGCAGGTGCAGGCGGTGACCAAGTCGATGAAGGTGGTCGCGTTGCAGACCGACGTCAAGCCGGCGGACGGGGAACGTCTCGCGGCCCAGTTCGCCGCGCAGTTCCCCGGCTTCCAGATGACCGGGTTCGAGCCGCACATCGGCCGGGCCGAGCTGACCATGATGTCGCCGGCGGAAGTCCACGCTCGGGCCGCGGTCGCCGAGCTGATGCGGGTCAAGCCCTGGCAGGTCCAGGTTTCGGCGCGAATCGGCGGCGGCTTCGACATGGTGCTGCCGTCCGGCTACCTGCCCAGCCGGCACGACGAGAAGCTGAACGAGGTCGCCCGGTCGGTGATCGGTGAGCCGGGCTGGTATGCGAGATTCGACGGCCGGGCCCGCCGGGGCGCGGTCATACCCGGCCGGTTGCCCAGCTTCCCGCCATCGGTGCCGCATCCGTTGGGACGCGTGATAAGGCCCGATGTCCGGACGCGATGGAATGCCGAAGCCGGCGACTGGGGCCGTATCCCGATCGGCGTGCTGCTCGCCGGGCCCGGGGAACCGGATGGCGAGTTGCTGCGGACCGACTTCGAGGCGAACCCGTCGATGCAGATCTCGGGGGTGATGGGCAGTGGCAAAGGCGTCCTGATCAACTCGCTGATCACCGGGGCGCTCGCCCACGGCCTCGAGGTCGGGCTGGTGGACGCCGTGAAGGCCTGCGTCGACTACGTCGACTTCAAACCGTTCCTGAAGCCCGGGTTCTGCGCGGAGAACCTCGAGCAGGCCGTCTGCGTGCTGCAGATGGCCTACGACGAGGGCCAGCGACGCCGCAAGCTGATCAAGAAGCGTCAGGTGCAGAAATTCGCCCAGCTGCCGACCAGCGCGGCCGTCCGGCCGCTGCTCGTCGTCGTCGACGAGGCGACATCCCTGCTGCAGGCCGAGCCGGTGCCGAAGGGCCTGCCGAAGGACTCTCCCCTGCTGGCCGAGGTCGGCGAACGGAACATGCTGCGGGCCACCACACTGAACCTGTTGAGCAAGATCCCCCGTGAGCTCCGGTTCGCCGGCGTCATCCTTGTGCTGGCTTCGCAGGTCGCCTCCTCGACCGTCGGCATCCCGACCGAACTGCGCGCCAACCTGCCCGCGAAGATCCTCCTCGGCCCGAAGCCGACCGAGAACAACCGCCGACTGGCCCTCGCCAACCACGACCTGGTGCCGACCATCCCCGGCCACATCGCCGACGACCCCGGCGGCGCCGCCCGCGGAGTCGGGGTGTTCGAGTTCCAGGGCCGCTCCACCGGCGTGTTCAAAGCGTTCTACAGCCCGCCGGCCGAGCTCGCCGGCTGGCTCCGCTCCCTGCGCATGCCAGTCTGCGACGACCCCGCCCCGACGCCCGAGCAGATGGCGAGACATGTACCGACCTTCGCTTCCGCGGACGGCGAACCGCGATGCCCGGGCGACGACGCGCCGCGCCGCGGCGGCAGGGCGCCGTCCGGGCGGTCGTCCGCGGCCATCCGCACCGAGATGGGCGACAACTGGGACATCGACCCGGGAACGGGTGGCCGCCTCACCGGGCAGGCCAGGGCCAACAAGGCAAGGCACGTGTCCGCTCAAGTCGCCCGCGGGTCCGCCTGATTCGTGAACGCGGCAAAGCGCCGGAGCCATACCCAGCGCGTGAACCCCGATCTGTCCGTGCCGCGTTGCACACTGGCTCACATGCCTTCCGTTCGAGCCGGTACGGATCTGGTAGGGCCCTTGCGCCCGCCCATCGACACGTCGGCTGATCGCGTTGCAGTAGCGGTTTGGGACGGCCGGTCCGCCTGCGCGCTGCGGAGCGCGGCGCGCATGTCACAGGAGACGTTCGCTGAAAAGGTCGGGGTGGGCGTCCGGACCGTGAGCAAGTGGCATCAGCATCCTGACTCCGAACTCCGACCCGTCACAGCCGCCATGCTCGACACGTTCGTCGAGAACCTTGACCCGGGCGCGCGTCGACGGTTCTCGCTAGCGATGGCGGGTGTCAGCATCACAGCGCTCGCTCGACTGGACGAAAGCGACTGGCTCTTGGCGGCAGCGGCCGATGCATCGTTGGATGCGCTGTCGAGGTCGAGCCAGGTCGGGCCGGAGGTACTCCCGGACCTGATCCAGCACGTGATGCAGATCGCTCGCGGCTACGACAGCGCATCCCGAACGGCAGCGTTTCGACACGCCCAAGCGATGCGCCAGTTGGCTGCGCACCTCGCCGACACCACGAGCAGGCCCAGCGAACTCGCCGATATCTATCTGGCACTCGGCCAGCTCGACGCCCTGATGGCGTCCCTGGCATTCGACCTCGGAAGCTGGGAAGCCGCCGCACAGCTCGCACGGGCCTCCACTCGTTACGCCGATCTTGCTGGCCACACGTCTCTGCATGCGTGGACCCTTGGGCTGGAAGCCACCCTCGCCTTCTGGTCCGGTGACGGGCACCGCGCCTTGGATCTCGCCAACGCCGCACTCGCGATTGCTCCCGCAGGGGCGCCGAGGTTTCGACTCCGCCACATCGCCGCACGAGCGCACGGCGTTTTGGGCGACGCGCATGCCACCCGACGGGTACTCGAACAGGCATGCGACGATCGCGACACCGCCGACACATCCAGGGACGAGCTTCACGACGTCATCGGGGGCGAGTTCGCCTTCGGCGACGCTCGCGCGGCCGCCTGTGCTGGCGCCGCGTGGCTGAGACTCGGCCGCGGCCGTGAGGCCCTTGCGGACACCCAGCGGGCGCTGGCATTCCATTTCTCGGGGGCCGCGCCCACCAGTCCCGGAGTGGTTCACGGGGCGGGCGTCGACACCGCCGCCGCATTCCTGCTCCAAGGAGACGTGACAAGTGCGGAATGCTTCCTGCGACCCGTACTGGAGCTGGATTCGGACCCGATCAACTGCTCTTTGGGTGGGCGGCTGGACAGTGTCGCCGAGCTTCTCGAGCACACGCCGGGCGCGGCGGCGAGCGCCCTCGGCACCGACGTCAGATCATGGCTCTCCTGCGCGAACGTCTAGACAGCGAAGCAGCTGCAGCTCGCGTTCTGCGCTCAGGCCAACCTCTCCGGCTCGATCTCGACCGTCGATTCGACCTCCACCCTCCATCCAGGCCCACGTGTCAGCAACGGTCTCTGCGAGCGGTCGGGTGCTGAGTCCGACGGCCTCCGCGCGTGAGGAGCTGACCTCCCACACCCCACGAGACACCCGCCAGAGGGGCAGCTCCGACCACTGCCTGACCCCGCAGCGGAGGAGGACCTCGTCGTCGGTCCAGACCAGAGTCGCGTCACCCGAGGTGACTCGCATGCAGTGCGCAAGCAGGTCGCCGAATGTCGAAGAACGGATAGGTGCCGTGACGTTGAAGTCACCGACATGGTTCGCGGTCGCGCATTGCAGGGCGAACGTTGCCAGGTCGCGAACGTCGACCGGCTGGATGGCCCGATCCGCTGGGCCGGGCGCGACGACACGGCCGCCCTTGCTGATCCGCGCCAGCCACCAGACGAGCCGTCCCACGTACTCCCTCGGACCGAGCACCACCCCCGGCCGAAGGATCGTGCAGCGTTCTGGACCGAACACGTCGCGAACGGCAGCCTCGCACCCAGCCTTCTGGTAGCCGTACCGAGTCGGTCCGTCTTCGACGTCCACACCGAAGTCGGGCCCAGCGTCGGGTGGTGCTTCAAGAAGCCGGGAATCCTCTGTCAGCGGTTCCGCGGGCCAGCCCGCATACACGCTAACGGTGGAGACAAAGACGTAGCCCGCTGTGCAGGCCGACAGGGCTCGGGATACATCCAGCACATTGCCGGGAACGTAGCCCGAGCAATCGAACACCGTGTCCCACTGCCCGGTTCCGGCGAGCGTGATGAGATCTGTGTCGCGGTAGCGGTCACCACGAATGACGTCCACTCCGGGCACGTCCCGTCCGGACTGACCGCGGTTGAAGGTCGTCACGCTCCATCGACGGCCGACCGCCTCTTCGACCAACGCGCGTCCGACAAATCCAGTGCCACCGAGCACCAAGATCTTCACGGGATCATTGTGGACGTATCACGCGGATCGGCCGCGACCCGATCACACGTTGCGCCCAGGTCCGCGGCGCTGCACTGCGAAGCTTGAGCCACGGGCGCTGCGAGGTCTCGCCGGTCGACGGCACCCGATGCGCACGGGCGCGGGCGGGACCCTGATCGGAGTCGCAGGCGCCGTTGACACACGCAGGTCATCTCCTGAGCGGCTGCATCGGGACCGCGTCTTCACCCCTCGGGGCGGTGCTGGTGCAGTGCAGGGGCCGGGTCAGTTCCTGGTGTCAGTGCCGCCGTGCCGATGAACTGGTCGCATGACATCGCCGTCGCGAACGAAACGGCCGGGACGCCTCGCCCGCTGCAGGCGTCGTGGGTACATGACACGGCCGGGATCGGCAGGAGTCCCCCGCGCCTGTCCTCGATCAGCCGACGGCGACACGGGTCGGATGCGGGAGCCGGCCGACCACCCACTCCCGCCACTTGTTCTCGGCTGGCGCGGCACGTACGAGGCATGAGTCCAGCCGCGCCCTGGTCGCACGCCTCCAGAAAGCCATCGTCGACGACTCGTCGACCGAGCAGAGGACCATCGATGCTCCCAGACGGATTATCGAATCTCGGCACGACCGGCATCGACCGCACCGGCGGGCCCAGACGATCGCTGACCAGCGTGGGACCTCCCACCGGATGGCTGCGGCGGATCTCCTACCTTCTCGCGCGCGAGCTTTGCGTGCCACCCAGTGATGCGCTGGACGATGCTTTCCGCGAGGCGTGGGCCGCTGCGACCGCCGCCGGGCATCCGCTGACCGATTCGATCATGGTCCACCTCGTGCGACAGCGAGTCAGAGTCGGCCGTGCGCTGAGCCCTACGACCGCTGAACCGCCCTTGGCTCGTGGGGGCTGACCCATAAGGTTTCCTTGAGCAAAGGGCGGGGGCACGGCCAACATCGAATCGGAGTGCGCCACCTCCTTGCAGCAGACTGGTGCCGATGAAAACGGTCTGGTCTCCACGCTGGCGCTGGGTCCTGCGGATCTCCTGGACCCTCGCCCACACGTGGGGCCTGCTGAGCAGCCGGCTGCCCGGCCCGATCGGCGGAATCGTCGCCGCTCCCCTGGCTCTGCTGAACCTACCGTTCGTGCTCGCGGCGAGGGCGAGCCGGACGCTTGCGGCGGTGTCGCCGCACGCCGCCCTGCTGGCCGTGCCCGTCCGGCCGGTGCGAGCGCGGTTCGCGCACCGGCTGCTGGGCCTGGTGATGACAATCTCGATCATGGTGATCGTCACCGCGATCTCGATCCCCGTGCTCGTTGTCGACATCCTCGTTCTCGACGACGGCCCGTTGAGCACCATCTACTGGACGGTTCTGCTGATGGTGGCGCTCGTCGGCCTCGTCGACGGGATCGGGATGTTCGCCGGTGCCCGGGAAGCGTTCGGCCTGTCCGCACTGCTCGCCGTACGCTACCCGACCCGGTCGGTGGTGCTGCTCGGGACGTTCGGCGCCTGGCCCCGCCACCAGGGTCACGGGCGCCAGCTGATCACTGCCTGCGCAGCGGATCTGCGTCGCGATCCGCACTGGGACGTGGTCGTGGCGGGTGCGGTCACCGACGATCTCGCTGCGCTCTACCAGCGGCTCGGCCTGACCATGATCAGCTCCGCCACGCGCGGACCGCGACGGATCCTGGCGGCCGACCTCCGTCCCGATTGGGCGACGAGCCCCGAACCGCCCCGGATCACCACGTAGCCGGACCTGCCGATCCGGCGGCCGACGCCCTGCACCTCCGCCTGCCCGACCGGTGGACGAGGACACCGAGGCGTGCGGCTCGGTCGCGTCGCCGCGCGATCGCCCCCCCGGGGCTCGGCGAGATCGGCGGCCGGCTCCGGTCCGGCGCGGGATCTGCGTGCGATCCACCCGTCAGGCCGCAACTGCGACCTCTCCTTCGCGGTCCATCGGCTCCTCGTCACCGTGAGGTAACGATTCCCGACGCTGTCCACCGCCGGAGATCCCCGCGGATAGCGTCACGTTCTCACCCAGTTCGTACGAATACACAGGAGGCTGTCCGATGAAGGTTGCTCGACTGGTCGCCAGCATGGCCGCGGCATCGGTGCTCGCGGCGGGAGCACTCGCCACACCGGCGGAGGCGGCCTCACCGAAGGTGCAGATCACCCGCGTGTACGTCAACGCGCCAGGCCCCGACGGGCACACCAACAAGAGCGTCAACGGCGAGTACGTCCGGATCAAGAACAAGGGCAAGAAGTCGGTTTCGCTGAAGGGGTACACGCTGCGCGACCGGCAGCATCACGTCTACACCTTCGGTACCTTCACCCTGAAGCCCGGCAAGACGGTCACCGTGCACACCGGGAAAGGCAAGAACACCTCCGGCACTTTGTACATGGGCCGCGGCTGGCACATCTGGAACAACAGCGGCGGCGACTCCGCCACTCTCAAGAACGCGGGCGGCGGCAAGGTCGACTCGTGCAGTTGGAAGACGGTCAGGTCGTACAAGACCTGCTGACGGGGAGGCCCAGCCGGACGGGTTGTGTTCGGGCCTCCCCCGAGAATCGACCCGCCACCATCCAGATCAGGAGACGAGTCCCGAAACCCCATGTCGATCCGTCGCCCGCCCGCCGCGCTCCCCCGCCACCAAGGGCCGCGCGAAACGCCGACCCGGCGGTCGGAGCCGACAGCTCGACGCGACATCGTCGTCGTCCCACCGAGGCAGCGCACATGACGGCACACGCCGAGGCGCCCCACACCGCCGGGCTCGGGGCCGGCCCCCAGCAAGATCGACGGGTCACCCCGACCAGGGTCTCGGCCCGGCCGGGCCGCTCGCGATGACCCGCCGGTTCAATCCGCCGCCGGGGTGGCCCCAACCGCCGGCCGGGTGGACGCCTCCGGCCGGGTGGCAGCCGCCGCCGGGCCTGCCGACCCCGCCGCACGGATGGCGGTTCTGGATCGACGACGAGGCGCCGGCTGCCACAACGCAACAGGCAGCGGGCCAGAAGCGCTGCCGTGTGGCGACCCTGCTGCAGCGCGCGGGGTGGCGCACGTGGGCCTCGGTGGGCCTCATCTCGATCTTCGCGCTGCTCGGCCTGGTCGCCGGCGTGTCCGGCGCGCTGCTGCTCGGCGGCCTGGCCGCCGCCCTGGTCGGGACGATAGGCCTGGTCCGGCCATCGTGGACGGGGACAGGGTCCAGAAGGATGGCCGGAGCTCTCGTCACCGCCGGCATGGCCGGACTCCTGGGCGGCACAGTCGTGGCGCCCGCCGTTCCCGTCGCCGTGCCGCCACCGGCAGCGACCAGCACACGCACGTCGGCTCCCCCTCCGACACCCGAGCACGCCACGGCAACGCAGGCACCGACCGGCCCGACCACCCCGAGTCGGTCTGCCACCGCCGTACCGTCCCGGCCGGCACCCAGCACGCCACCGCCGGCGCCCGGAACGGCGCTCGCCACCTTGAACCATCTCCCGGTGAAAGGCCGCGCGCCGAAAACCGGATACGACCGGGACAGGTTCGGCGACGGCTGGGCAACCCGCCCGGACGGCTGCACGACCCGTCAGGCCGTGCTGCGCCGCGACCTCGCCGATGTCAGGATCCTCGCGGCCGACGAATGCATCGTTCTCGGCGGGAAGCTCGATGATCCGTACACGGGCACCACGTTCACCGCGAAGACAACCGGCTTCGACGATCTGGCCGTCGATCATGTCGTCGCCCTGTCCGACGCCTGGCAGAAAGGCGCCCGGCGGTGGAGCCGTGCCGAGCGCGAGGCGTTCGCCAACGACCTGCTCAACCTGCAGACCACTCAGAGCCGGGTCAACGCGAGCAAGGGCGACGGCGACGCCGCCACCTGGCTCCCACCCAACACCCGATACCGCTGCAGCTACGTCGCTCGCCAGATCGCCGTCAAGGACGCGTACCGGCTGTCCGTCACGCAGTCGGAGAAGGCGGCCATGCGACGGGTCCTCGCCAAGTGCCCGCAGCAACGGACACCATCCCGGGCCGCCGCACGGAAGGCCGTCGACAAACATCCGACCGTGGTCACACCCACTAAGCCGAACACCGACCGCAAGAAGGCAGCCAGGACCGATCCGAGGTTTCCGACCTGCAAGGCGGCGAACGCCGCCGGCTACGGGCCCTACTACAGCGGTCGGGACCCCGAGTACGGGTGGTACCGCGACAACGACCACGACGGCGTTGTCTGCGAACGATGACCCCGGCATCGTCATACCGGCACGGTGCAAGGCCTGAGCACTGAGCCTCGCGCGGCACGCGTCCGAATCCTCAAGGAGCACGCAGCGCCACCTCGCTCAGATCCTCAGCACCGTGTCTCAGCCGCAGCCAGAGACTGCATGATGCCTGCCTTGGGCGCGATCGGGATCGCTTCGCGTCTAGGGGCGACGTCGATCTACAGCAGGGCGATCGTGTGCCGGTCCCCCGGCGTCGGAAGCAGGTTGGTCGCGTGCGCGACGTACTCGAGATAGCGAGTCATGCTGAGCACGCCGGTGGTCGGATCGGGTGTCTTTTTCACGGTGTCGGGCCTGGTGGTGAGGTCGAGCCAGTCATCGGCGTAGTGGATCCACCATTCACCGCGGTCTTTCCGATCGGCATTGCTGTTGTGCCCTGTCGCTGCCGCATTCTGGTATTCCCAGCGGTGGGTCTCCATCTCCGAGATCGCGAGATCGAGGGCCCGGTAGTAATCATTGCGATTCGTCTGCGTTACGTTGGCCGGTGCCGAGTAGGGCTGATAGCTGCCGAGATTGAATTCCACGTTGGTGCTGTTGCTGATGACATCGACGTTGCCACCCCAATGCTGCTCCTTGGCATCGGTTCGTCGATGTTGGGCCGCGTGGATCAATTCGTGCCGGATCGTGCTGTAGAGCAAGGGGCCGCTCGCGAACGCGCTGGGGCCGATCTCGATGTTGATCTCTGTCCACTGCGCGGGAGCGTGGTAGTTGGTGAGCGCCACGCCGTGATCGCCGAGAGCCGCGTTGTAGCTGATCTGCAGATCGTCGGCGGCTGCACCAGTTTCGGCGGCTGTGCGGCGAAGGTCCGTCGCGATGGTCGCGATCGACGGCAAAGCGACCAGGTAGGCCAGCTTGGCTGCGTACTCGGCGGCACTACCGCCACCGCCCCAGGTCCCCGCCATCGCGTTCAGGTGCAGGCTGGCGGCGTTTCCGATGGCCGGTATGGTAGCCCCGGCATCGACGACCGTGGCGTCGCGGACGTCGGCCCTCTGGACCACCGATCGGGCCAGGAGTCGACCCAGAGCCCGATTTCCGGCGGACTGCTGGAGCCTCACCACGTCACTCGCGCTGAACCTCGCCGGCCCGATCGACGGCTCCCGGCTCGTCGGAACGGACCGCGTTACCGCCAGGCCCCGTGAAACGCTGTTCCGCGCTGTCCGGCGGTCACCGGGCGTGCGGTGTTGACCCACGGTCATGGAGGTTCCGCTCGTTGGACGCATGGCGACGCCGACCGATAATTACGGACATCGTATGTTACTGCGGTCCCGCCCGCTGAGACTACGCTGAACTCGTTCGCAAATCGGTAGGACGCCGACTCAGTAATAGACGTACGACCGCAGGGCCAGATGATCGGAATACTTTCCGCCGGTTTCGGCGGTTGAGATCGTGTCCACGGTGGTGAACCGGGACGCATGTCGCGTCAGCAAGAAGTCGATGCGGCGTGCTCCATTGGTGTCCCAGCTGCTCGAGCGGCCTCGGCCTCCACACGCCTCGGCCATCCGGGTCGCGATAGCCGTGGTCCTTGGCATGCTGCCACCAGCTTTTCGTCGGAGCCTCGGTATTCATGTCTCCAGCCGTAATTCGCAGTGAAGCACCACCGAGATTGGTCAGGGCCGATTCGGCTTCATTCCGGTTCTCGTCGGCACACGCCGGGCCGCTGTGCGTACTGGTCGGCCAGTGGATGCTGGCAACGTTGACGCGCTTCTCCGCGACCTTGTCGTAGAGGCGGACTCCGACATTCACCACCCGGTCCTGGTAACACCTTCTGCGCCGATCTCCAGGTTTCGACAGGGGCCGTTCGCGTAGTCTGCGGAGCATCCGACCGCCACGTCGTGACATTGCGCGGCTGAATCCGTGCCCGCCGAATTTCCTCTGTTGACTAACACGGCTTCCGTCGCGGAGCCGGTCCTTCTACCTCGACGCGGAGTGATCAGCTTCGGGAGCGTTCCGAGTCCACGATCCATCTGTGGTAGCTAGGCGTGTGCCACTCCCTGCGTCGGCTGACCGCTGCCGCTGCTGCTGGTCGTTCTCCGGCGCCGACCGGACGAAGAGCCCGTGTCCCAAAGTGCTGGCAACACGACACCCTGGCGTTCGTTACTCATACTTTTCTCAAAACTGTTAGTAACATAGTGGTGTGCTCACAGATCGCAACGGCCACAGCCATCGCCCGGCCGGCGCACCAGGCGGTGGCCAGTATGCCGCCACCGCGCGCCGAGAGTCCGAGCTCGACCTGGCCGACGCCTCGACGCCGGCAGCCGGGCCGGACCGCGGGCCGTCGCCCTGTCCGGTGCCTGCTGTGGGCCACGAGCAGCACTACTGGGTTGCCGACAACGACGGGACCGCCTCGCGCAAGACGATGGCCGCATCGTCGGGCGAGTATGCCTCGACCGTGCCTCCGCGGATCGTCGGCCTGGTGATCGACCTGCCGGGTGAGCTGGCCGCCGACGCCGAGGAGGCCGCCGCGGCCCTCGCCCGGTTCGACAGCCATGCCCGGGGCAGGCTCGGCCGGGACAGCCCCGCGCTCGGGCCGATGAGTGCGATCCTGCTGCGGACGGAGTCGGCGTCGTCGTCGCAAATCGAGAACCTGACCGTCGGCGCGCGACAGCTCGCCCTCGCCGAGATCGGGCACTCAACCTCCGGCCACGCCGCACAGGTGACCGCGAACGTGCGGACGATGGAGGCGGCGCTGCGGCTGGCCGACCATCTCGACGAACAAGCGATCCTGGCGATGCACCGCGAGCTGATGCAGAGCGTTCCCGGATGGGCTGACCACGCCGGCCGCTACCGCGAGCAGCTTGTCTGGGCGGGTTCTAGCGGCATCACCCCCCTCGGCGCGTCCCACGTCGGACCGCAGGCGGAACTGGTGCCCGAGGCGATGGCCGACCTGGCTACGTACCTCCGACGCGAAGATGTGCCGATCCTGGTCCAGGCCGCGGTCGCCCACGCCCAGTTTGAGACCATCCACCCGTTCGCCGACGGCAACGGCCGCACCGGACGGGCGCTCGTCCAGGCAATCATCCGCGGCAAGGGTCTCTCCATCACCACCACGCCGCCGGTGTCAGCGGGGCTGCTCATCGACACAACCGGGTACTTCGACGCCCTCGACGCCTACCGGGCCGGCGACGCCCGACCCATCATCGAACGGTTCGCGGCCGCCTCCCGCTTCGCCGCACACTCGGGGGTCCGCCTCGTCGACGACCTGGCCACGCAGGTGGAGGCGGGCGCCGAGGCCCTGCACGCCGTCAAGCTGCGACCACAGGCCGCCGGATGGCGCGTGCTGCCGCACCTGGTGGCCCAGCCGGTCGTTAATGCCCGCTACCTGGTGGAACGGTTCGCCATGAGCGACCAGACCGCCCAGCGGGCGCTGGCCCAGCTCAGCGAGGCGGGGGTGCTCGCTGAGCGGACCGGACTGAAGCGATCCAGGATCTGGCAGCACGCGGGCATCCTGGGCGTGCTGGACGCGTACGCGGCCGCGCTGCGGCGAGGATGAGACCCGTGCAGGAGTACCCGGGCATCACCCTCACCGCATCGCTCGAGCCGGGCTCCGAGAATCGAGCTATCGCCGCGCTGAATGCGTACTTCGCTCCCCTCTCAGGAGTCAACAGCGGCTACACCGGAGGCAGGTTCGACGACTTCGACCCTTCTGGCACCAGGGATGCCTCCGTCAATGTCTTCACTGCGGACGATGTGGTGTCGGTGAGCCTGCTCTCAGTCGATGTCGACGGCCGGTCAGCGATCGAGCTTCTGGACCGGCAGCGGCCACGATTCTCCGCCCTTCTCGCCGAGGTCGGACCGGATCTCGACCTCGTCGAGGTCGAGTCCACCGAACCTGACCGGTTCCCGGCGCGTGCGCTGTACCGAGCCCTGCGCGATCTGCCCAATGTTGGGCCGACGACCGCAAGCAAACTGCTGGCCCGTAAGCGTCCCCGGCTCATCCCGATCTACGACTCAGTGATTAACGAGCACGTACTGGGCGGACGCCGCACGCTGTGGGAGCCGCTTCGGCGAGCTCTGCGCGCCGACCACCGTTGGCTGCAGCGGCACCTGCTCGAGCTCAGGGCTGCCGCCGGACTCGGAGAACACATCTCCCCACTGCGGGTCTTCGACGTCCTGGCGTGGATGGACGGTTCCGGCAACGCGGAAAGGGCGATCCGTCCAGGCCAGCAGCCCTTGGTCAAGGGGCGACCGGCGACATGACGAGCCATCACATCCAGCTTGTATGCCGCGCAGACCCATCCTTGCCCGATCGCCTTGACGGAGACGGGGGCGGCTAAATCGCGCGGCGTTCAGATGACAGGCGGCGCCGGGTCGGTGATTCCGACAGATTCGAGGACGGCTGCCGCGTCATCGGTCCGCCAGAATTTCGGTCGAGTGACAATGTCGTAGATCGATTGGGAGTCGCCGAGTCTGGTCTGGCGGGCGAGCGAAGCGGGTCCGACAATGCCGGTAAGCCGCTGGTGCCGCCATCGGATCCGGGTGCTGCCGGTCCGACTGACAGTGACCAGGTCCGGCTTGCGCCACACCACGAGCGCCCAGTCGCCCTTGGGGTTACTGGCCCACACCGCGACTCCTGTGCGGTCCTCCACCTGGCCAATCACCTCAAGGGCACGTTGCGCCGGGTTGGTCAGGTTGCCCTCGAGTTGAAGCATCCGCACGCCCGGTCGGGCGACCGTGTAGTCGAGGGCGAGGATATCGTCGACGTCGCCGAACGGGTCATCCGACAACGCGGCATCGCGGCAGTCGTCGATCTCACCGAGCCAGTAGTCGATCTTGGTGCCTGGGACGAGCGTGTCGAGGTAGAGGGCGGTCACGTCGGGCTCCGCGTCGGCCAGCAGCCGGCCGGCCGACCGGGCCAGCTCGTTGTAGAGAAGTGTGCGTTCGTTGTACGCGCCGAGATCTACCGACCCGCGGACGAGTGCAACGGCGACAGCGCTCAAGCTGCCGACCCGTGCCGCGAGTTGCCGCGGGACGTCTTCCGGCGTCAGACCCCGCACCAGATCGGCCACCAGTCGAAGTGGTTGAAGATCATCGTCCTGCCAGTTGCCGGCCTGCCAGAACCGTAGCGTCACACGCAGGACGAAGAGCCGCAGTTCGACGGGAAGGGTCGGCGCGACCCGAGCCGCATTCTGGCACCACGTACGGCGACGGGTGCGGAGGTACTCGTCGTCGCTGCGCTGGTCGATCGGGTCGGTGGCGTCTGCTGGTCCGTCCGAGATCGTTTCGGCGAGATTGTCGGCGGTGTCCTCATCGAGGCCGGGCACGTCGTCCGGCACGACGGTGTCAATCCATTCCGGCACCCAGCTGTCGATCGCACCCAGCGATGGCAGGGCCAATGCGTAGGAGGCGAGTCCCGGTCCGAGCCTCGCCAAGGTCTCGGACTGGATCCATAGCCACGGCTCGAGATGGTGATCATCGTTCGATCCGACCACGTGCTCGTCCTGAGCACTCCCCGATCGCGAGGCCAGTGCCGCGCCCGATCTCCTGGCAGCGAGTTCGCTCGCGATCGCCGACAGGTCCCCCATCACGGCGCTGAGGAACGACGGGTCGTCACCCCAGAGATCGCTGGGTAGGGAGCGCTGGGTTCGCGAGCGCCTCTCCGAGGGTCCTAGCCGGGTCAGCGCCGCTCGTCGGTCGGTGATGAACTGCACCGCGGACCACCCGCGGACCCCGTCCACGTTTGTCCACGCGAGGCGGATGCGACTTCCACCGGCGGCGTCCAGATCGATGTCGGCCGTCTCGGAACCTGCAACCACTCCGCCGACGACGTGCCACCGGTCCGGCTGGTCGGTGAGGTGGGACATCTCGATCTCAACGCTCCAGCGAACGCGTGCCAGATGGATGGTCACTCCGCCGTCGCGGTCGATGACTGCCGTGATGATCGGAGTACCCAGATCAGTGCTTGCGCCTTCCGACTGCACGACCCGTCCCAGAATCTCCCTGAGATTGACCGGGACGCCCGGCGGGAACAGAGATCCTGCGACCGGACCAACGACTGCGAGCTCGAAGTTGCCTTGGGCTCCCGCCGTCCGCAACAGTGCCGCGACAGACAGGTTCGGACTTCCAGTGAGCGCGCGACGGCTACCGCCACTGGTCCACTCGATCAGCTTGCCGTGCCGATATCGACCCCCAGCCGGGTCCTCCTCGTCTCGTACCACGCGCACGTCGGCATCGGTGGCGCTGTTGTACGCATCGAGGACGGAGGCGATGCTTGCCGGCTCGAACGCGGTCCAGCCAGGTTGCACGGCAAGCCACACCGTCCGGGGCTGGAGGCGGCCGAGCACGGCCCGGACCGCACCGGCGGCAGGATCGTGGAAGGGTGCGCTCAGGAGGAGTTCGTCGACCGGGCCCACGGGCAACTGGTCGATCAGCCGCCCACCCCAACTTGCGGCGAGGCGATGACCGGTATCGATGACGTCGGCCGCGTGGAGCAACTCGTCGAGGTGCCGAGAGCAGCGGCTCAGTGCCTGCTCCGACAGCGGGTCGAGCCGCGCGACGGCGCTCAGCGAGCCGAGCAGATCTCGCAGATCTGCCATGGCGCGAGGAGCGGATGTTCGGTTGGCCAGCAGGACGGTGGCCAGTTCGGCATTGTACTGCCAGCCGCCCAGCGTCAGATTGCCCGAGCCGACGATCGCCACAGCTCGTTCCGGTCCGGCGATGAGTGTCAACTTCGGGTGGAAGGCATGGGTGGTGGCGACAAGGCCGGCATGATAATGGCGGCCCGCGAACCGTACAGAGCGCACATCCGGCGACCAGGCGTCAGCGTCGGCGATTACGGTGACTGCGGCCCCTGCGGCCCTGCACAGGCCGAGCAGCCGGGTCTCCAGGTAGGCGAGGTCGACGTTGAAGGTGAGAAAGAGTGCGTCCGTCGCCTGGCGGTCGCGCTGCGCCTCCTCCGCGGCCACATGCGCGAGCGGCGCGATAACGTGCTGCGGACCGGTCACGGCCAGCTGAGCGGCGTCCTCGAACGGTGCGGTCATAGCGCGCGGCACTCGTCAGTGACGCGCCACAGACCTTCCGCACGTTCCACCCAACCCACGCCGGCGAGGACCGTGGTCAGCGTGTCCCAGCGCAGCGAGATACCACTGCCCGGCTCGCCGCCGTCCCGGAAAACCTGTCCGTCACGGACATAGACCCGCGTCGGTATGCGCAACTGGCCCTGACGTCGGTCGAACCAGGACTTCGACAGGGCGATCTGCTGGGATCGGTGCACCATCTGTTGGGCCAGGAACCCAGCGAAGTCGCGGAGCGGACGGCCCCGCCACTCCTCGACCCGCCCCCGTAACCAGGAGGGTGTCAGCCGTTCGCGATGGTCCATCGGTCCCTCGAAGTACGACCGGACTCGTTCCGGGAGCTCGTCGCTGCGCAGCGCACCGAGCAGCAGAACGTCGAGCCAGCGCTCGGGATCCCCACGATCGTTGACCGCCGGCTCGGCGGCGAGCACGCGCCCGGCATCGCCACCGCGAGCCGACCGGGCGGGAAGGTCGTCGAGGTGCGACTGGAGGGTCCCGTCCGGCAGGGCGCCAGCCAGCAGGTCGCCGAGTTCGGCCAGCGAGATGCACCCGGCGATCTGGCCCACCAGCCAGGCCCACAGGTTCCGCCACGCCTCCACCGACAGGGTCCTGAGCGCGACACCCCGCCAAGCGGGCGTGATCTCGAGATCTTGGAGCACCGGGTCGTCGTCGGTCGACGGATCGTAGAGCAGAAACGGGACGAGGTCACGCTGAGGGTTGCGGACGCCGCCGCTCAACTCGAGCAGCCGCAGAACCATTCGGATGGTTTGGCTGCGCCTGCCGCCTAGTTCCATCGGCCGCGCATCCGACGGAAGGAGCCGGCGCTGGAGCATCCTCCCGTCCGGGGCGTGCGTCGCTCCGCACAGGCACAGGGACTTGTGGTCCCGTAGGACCGCCTGGTCGATCCGATCCTGTTCGGCCAGGTCCAGCAGCGGTCCCAGGCCTGCGCGTACGGCGGCGACGTCGAGCTCCGGGCCGGGACCGGGCAGCCCGCCGGACCACTCCACCAGGCCGAGCAAACCCTCGGACGCGAGATACGGGCCCCAGAATCCCCAATCCGCCTGCGCGTATACGTTCGAGCTGGCGACCTCGGCGACATTCAGCGCGGCACCGCCGCTCAGAGCCGGCCCGATCCGGTCCGAACCGTGGGCGCGGGACATCCCGGGGTGCGGGTCGTGGTGCAGGGTCGAGATCGCCCCCATCACCACCTCGCACCGTCGGACCAGGCGCTGCGCCGCCGCTGCACCGATACTGCGGCCGGCGGTCTCCGCCGCCACCAGGCCGTGTAGCGAGTAGTACCGGGCATGGGGCGTCACCGTCGTCACCCCCGGCAGCAGGCGGCCTACTTGCGCCAGGGCGTGCCGTTCCACGGCCAGCGGGTACCGGCCCGAATAACGTCCGGACTCCCGTGACGTCCATGCCGGTCCGACGACAATGTCGGAGATGCTCACGAACGACATCGTACGGAAGTCGTCGCAACCTCATCGCCCGCGGCACTGGCCGGTCCAGCCCCTGACGCATTTCGTTCGTCAGATGTGGCAACGTGTGACCACGCCCGCCCGACCCGCACGAGGGAGACAATGACGTGAGCAACCTGGGGAACTTCGTGTGGTCGATCGCGGACCAGCTCCGCGGCGTCTACAAGCCCCACCAGTACGGCGACGTGATCCTGCCGATGACCATCCTGCGACGGTTGGACTGCGTGCTCGCCGCGACCCGGGACAAGGTCTGGGAGATCGCCGCCGCCGAGCCACGGGAGGAACTGCGGAACGTCAAGATCCGTCGGGCGACCGGCCTGAACTTCTACAACACGTCCCCCTGGGACTTCGGGAGGCTGACCGGTGACCCGGACGGGCTCGCGGCGAACCTGACCGACTACATCGCCGGCTTTTCGAAGAACATCGACGTCTTCGACCGCTTCCGGTTCGAGAATCAGATCGCAATGATGGCGGAGAAGAATCGGCTGCTGATCGTGGCACAGGCATTCTCCGAGGTGAACCTGCACCCGAAGCTCGTGTCCAACGCTGAGATGGGTGACCTCTTCGAGGAGCTCATCCGGAAGTTCGCCGAAGCCTCCAACGAGACCGCCGGCGAGCATTTCACCCCGCGGGACGCGATCCGGCTGATGGTGGACCTGCTGTTCGCCGAGGACAACGACGCCCTGCAGTCCACGCAGGTGATCCGCACCGTCTACGACCCGACCGCCGGCACCGGTGGCATGCTCTCGGTCGCCGAGGAGTATCTGATCGGCAGCCCGGAGAAGCCCGGCCTCAACCCGGACGCCCGGCTGCGGCTGTACGGGCAGGAGATCAACGACCAGTCCTACGCCATCTGCAAGTCCGACATGATCGTCAAAGGCCAGGACGCCACCAACATCCGGCTCGGCGACACACTCTCCGACGACCTGTTCGCCGGCACCACCTTCGACTACTGCCTGTCGAATCCGCCCTACGGGGTCGACTGGAAAGCCTCCCAGCCCAAGGTGAAAGCGGAGGTGCAGCGGGACGGCGAACGGTCCCGGTTCCCTGGTGGACTGCCGCCGATCAGCGACGGCCAGATGCTGTTCCTGCAGCACCTGGCCACCAAGATGCGACCCGTGCACGAGGGCGGCGGCCGGGCCGCGATCGTCCTGAACGGCTCTCCCCTGTTCACCGGCGGGGCCGAGTCCGGGCCGTCCCAGATCCGCCGCTGGCTGCTCGAGCATGATCTGGTCGACGCGATCGTGGCGCTGCCGACCAACATGTTCTACAACACCGGCATCGCCACCTACGTGTGGATCCTGGACAACACCAAGCACGCCGACCGGATCGGCAAGATTCAGCTGATCGACGGCACCTCGTTCTTCACCAAGATGCGCCGCAACCTCGGGGCCAAGAACCGCGAAGTCTCCGCCCAGGATCGGGCGACGATCCTGAAGCTGTACGACGACTTCGCCGAAACCGAACACTCCAGGATCTTCACCACCGACACGTTCGGCTACTGGACCGTCACGGTCGAACGACCCCTCGTCGACGAGTCGGGCAAGGTCATCCGCGACCGCAAAGGTAGCGCCAAGCCAGACACGAAGCACCGTGACACCGAGAACGTGCCCTTCACCTACGGCGGCAACAGCCGCGGAGCCGACGCCAGGGACGCGGTGGTCAAGGAGTACCTGGAGGCCGAGGTGCTCCCCCACGTACCCGATGCCTGGGTCGACGAGTCGAAGACCAAGACCGGATACGAGATCCCGTTCACCCGCCAGTTCTATAGGTATGTCCCGCCGCGCCCGCTCGAAGAGATCGACGCGGACCTGAACAAGATCATCGGCGAGATCATGGCGTTGCTGCGCGAGGTCGAGTCGTGACAATCACGCGCTTGAAGTGGTTGCTAGTCGAACGCGATAGTCGAGCAGGTAACCGCTGGGAGGAACGTCCGCTACTCTCAGTCTCGATCACGTGGGGCGTTCGCCGTCGCGACGCGGTGACGTCAGATATTCCCAAGGCGCTTGACCTTTCAAACTACAAGACATGTGAGCCCGGCGACTTGGTGATCAATCGAATGAGGGCATTTCAGGGTGCGCTCGGTATCGCGCCTGAGGCGGGCCTCGTCAGTCCTGACTATTCAGTTCTGCGTCCGGTCAACATGGTCAATCGATCTTGGCTGGCATATGTGATGCGGTCCGGTGAATTTGTAAGTGAGATGGCGAGTGTAGTGCGTGGAATCGGGGGGACCGAGAGTGGCAACGTCCGAACACCTCGTCTGAACGTTTCCGAACTCGGTCAGCTCACAGTCGATCTACCGTCACTTGCAGAGCAGGTCGCGATCGCCGACTTCCTCGATCGCGAAACCGCCCGGATCGACACGCTCATCGCGAAGCAGCAGCAACTGATCGAGACGCTGCGCGAGCGTAGAACGTCTCTTGTCAACTCGGCTGTCACTACTGGGCTACATAAGCGCCCGATGAGAGATAGCGGCGACTCCATGCTCGGGATGGTGCCAGTAGACTGGTCAATCGGTCTCGGTTGGTCGAGCCACCGAGTCCCTTGACTCCGTACGAGTTCCGCTGAGCGCAGATGAGAGGGGCGACCGTTGCGGCGAATATCCGTACTACGGTGCATCGGGCGTGATCGACACCGTCGACGGCTACCTTTTTGACGAGCCGCTCATTTTGGTATCCGAGGACGGAGCCAACCTATTGGCGCGTTCGACTCCAATCGCATTTGTAGCAAGGGGCGAGTACTGGGTAAACAACCACGCGCACGTCCTTCGACCTAGGTTCGGTCCTGTGGATTTCTGGGCGGCTCGAATTGAGGCGATCGACATCAGCCCAATCGTCACAGGTTCAGCACAGCCGAAGCTGACCGCGGATGCTCTTCGTGGCATGCGTCTCGCCGTCCCATCAGAATCCGAGATGGACGCGATCGTCAGGTATATCGCTCAAGAGACGGTGAAGATTGACGCATTGATCGGCAAGGCGGGAGAGTTCATCGCGCTGGCGAAGGAGCGACGATCGGCCCTGATCACAGCCGCGGTGACCGGTCAGATCGACGTCACGAAGGCTGCCTGATGGCCGAGCTGATCCACGAAAAGGCGTTCGAGGACGAGATCTGCGACCACCTGGCCGCGAACGGCTGGCTGTACTCAGCGACCGGAGCCGGCTACGACAAGAGCCGCGCCCTGTTCCCAGATGACCTGTTCGCGTGGCTGGAGGAGACTCAGCCGGAGGAGTGGGCGAAGGTCGTCAAGCCGTCGATGTCCGCCACCGAGCAGGCGAGGGCGAAGGACCATCTGCTGGATCGGTTGGTGAAGGTGCTGGATCTTCCGTTGGACGCCGGCGGCGGGACGCTGAATGTGCTGCGGAACGGGTTCAAGAAGACGCCGGCGTCGTTCCAGATGAGCGAGTTCCGCCCCAACACGACTTTGAACGTGGCAGCGATGGCCCGCTACGGCGCGGTGCGGCTCCGGGTGATGCGGCAGATTTACTACTCGAACCGGAACACCAACTCGATCGATCTGGTCTTGTTCGTGAACGGTTTGCCGGTCGCGACGCTGGAGCTGAAGACCGACAACGTCCAGTCGATCGGCGACGCGATCGCGCAGTACCGGAACGATCGCGACCCGCGGGCTGAGCCACTGCTCGGGTTCGCGAACCGGTGCCTGGTCCACTTCGCAGTGTCGAACGACGAGGTCTGGATGACGACCCGCCTACAGGGCAAACAGACCAATTTCCTGCCGTTCAACCGAGGCAATGACGGTGCCGCCGGCAACCCGGTCAACCCGCACGGTGCGGCGACCTCCTACCTGTGGGAACAGGTGCTGCAGCGGGACTCGTGGCTGCACATCATCGGCAAGCTGCTGCACATCGAGACCCGCACCCGCATCGACCCGATCACCGGGGAAACCACCAAGTCGACGACCCTGCTGTTCCCCCGGTTCCACCAGTGGGAGCTGGTCACCAAGTTGCTCAGCACGGTCCGCGCGGAGGGTCCCGGACACAAGTATCTGGCGATGCACTCCGCTGGCTCAGGCAAGACCAACTCGATCGCGTGGACCGCCCACGGCCTCGCCACCTTGCACAACGCGAACAACGCTAAGGTGTTCGACACCGTCATCGTCGTCACCGACCGGACCGTGCTCGATGACCAGTTGCAGAAGGCGATCAAACAGATCGAGGGTCGCGACGGCACCGTCGCGTTGATCAACGCTGACGAGGTCCGCAAGGCAGGCGGAACCGCCGACATCACCTCCAAATCCGGGCTGCTGGCGAGGGAACTGACCACGGGTCGGCTGATCGTCATCGTCACCATGCAGACCTTCCCGTTCGCGCTGGAGACGATCCGCAAGAACAAGAGCCTGGCGGAGAAGCGGTTCGCGATCATCGCCGACGAAGCCCACTCATCCCAGACTGGGGAGGCCAGCCGCAAACTCCGCCAAGTCCTCACGTCCGAGGAGCTCGCCGACCTCGACGACGGCGGCGAGATCGACACCGAAGCGGTCCTGGCCGCCGAGATGGAGGCCCGCGCCGAGTCGCCGAACCTGTCGTTCTTCGCATTCACCGCCACCCCCAAGGCGAAAACCCTGGAACTGTTCGGCCGGCCCGACGCCGACGGGCTGCCCCGGCCGTTCCACGTGTACTCGATGCAGCAGGCCATCGAGGAGGGCTACATCCTCGACGTGCTGCGGAACTACACCACCTACGACGTGGCGTTCAAGATCGCCCAGACGTCGAAGAACGGCCACCTGGCCGAGGTGAAGCTGGTCGACGAGTCCGAGGCGACAAAGGGCCTGATGCGGTGGGTGTCGCTGCACCCGACCAACATCGCCCAGAAAGTCCAGATCATCGTCGAGCACTACCGGGCCAACGTCCGCCAGCTGCTCGACGGCCACGCCAAGGCCATGGTCGTCACCTCGTCCCGCGAGCACGCCGTCCGCTACAAGGCAGCCATCGACGCCTACATCGCCAAATGCGGCTACAAGATCGGGACTCTCGTCGCCTTCTCCGGCACCATCACCGTCGACGGCGTGAGCTTCGCCAACAGCGAGCCGCCGTACAGCGAGACCAACCTCAACCCGGGCCTGCGCGGCCGGAGCTTGCCCGTCGGACTCGGCACTGACCAGTTCAGCATCCTGATCGTCGCCAACAAGTACCAGACCGGTTTCGACCAGCCGCTGCTGTGCGCCATGTACGTCGACAAGCGGCTCTCCGGGGTCGCCGCGGTCCAGACGCTGTCCCGGCTGAACCGGACCTACCCGGCCGGCGGCAAGGACGCCACCTTCGTCCTCGACTTCGTCAACGATCCCGACGAGATCCTCGAGTCCTTCCAGCCGTACTTCCGCGACGCCCAGATCGAATCCACCACCGATCCCGACATCGTCCACGACCTGCAGGCCAAACTGGATGCCGCATCCATTTTCACCGACGCCGAGGTCGAAGCCTTCACCCACTCCTACCTCACGGTCGGTAGCAAGCACGGCGCCATCACCGCGCCCTTGAAGTCCGCAGCGGATCGGTTCAACGACCGATACGCGGACGCCGTCGACGCCGGCGACAAAACGACCGCCGAGGAACTCGACCTGTTCCGCAAAGACGTCGGCTCCTTCGTCCGGCTGTACGACTTCCTGTCCCAGATCGTCAACTACGCCGACACCGACCTGGAGAAACGGGCGATGTTCCTGCGTTACCTGTCCCCCAGGCTCACCGGCCGAGCCGGCACCGACGTCATCGACCTGTCCACCGTCGAACTGACCCACATCAAGCACGCCCGAAGCGGGGAACGCGACCTGGATCTCGCCACCGGCGGGACCAGACTCCTCAAACCGGTCGGCGATACCGGCACGGGTCAGGCGCGCGACCCGCATCTGGTCCGGCTCGAAGAGATCCTGGCCAAGATCAACGACCTCTTTTCCGACGAGGACTTCACCCCCGCCGAACAACAGTCATGGGTCCAGGGCCTCGTCACCGTGCTGGAAGACAACGACACCATCCGCGCCCAGGCGGAGGCGAATACCCGGAAGCAGTTCGTCGAGTCACCCGATCTGTCCGACGCCGTCACCGATGCGGTCCTGAGCACGCAGGACAGCCACAACAGGATG
Source organism: Microlunatus ginsengisoli (assembly GCF_039537205.1). Lineage (NCBI taxonomy): Bacteria > Bacillati > Actinomycetota > Actinomycetes > Propionibacteriales > Propionibacteriaceae > Microlunatus > Microlunatus ginsengisoli. The sequence goes on from NZ_BAABAB010000031.1 coordinate 25,993, forward strand.
ACCGAGCATTACTTCACCGACGAGCAGGTGAAGACCCAGCTGGTGAGACTGCTGGGCGAACTCGTCCACGAGAACGTTCAGGCAGCCGGATAAGCACGGCACCAGCCCACGAACCGCTCAACCAAGGAGCCGCATCTGTGAACGACGAGATTGACCTGATCAGCGACGGTGACGGGCTGGCTGTCATCGGGGACCCGACCGCGGTGGACCGACTCCTGTCCTCGGCAGGTCTCGCGTCGAAAGACCTCGAGCTTCAACGGCGCCTTGGCTCCGCCTTCAGCACGGGGGCCGGCGCCGCGCAGGCCGGTTCCCAGGTCGCGGCCAACTCCGGCAGGTGGGTGCAGTTGACCGAGCAGTCCGCGAAGGCCATGAAGGCCAGCCAGTTGATGAAAGGCTCATCCGCGGGAGTGAACCGCGCGGTGCTCACGACGGACAAGGGCAAGATCACCGGTCTGCTCGAGATCGTGAAGACCACGCCCACAGGGATGCTCGCGAATCCGGCGGTGCTAGCAGGTGCGGCCGGGATCATGGCACAGTTCGCGATGCAGCAGACGATGGAGGAGATCACCGATTACCTGGCGACGATTGACGAGAAGGTCGACGACGTGCTCCGCGCCCAGAAGGACGCAGCACTGGCTCAGGTGATCGGGGTTGGTTACGTGATCGACGAAGCCATGTCCATCCGCGAAGAGGTCGGCCGGGTGTCAGAAGTCACCTGGTCGAAAGTGCAGGCGACGTCGCAAACGATTGCTCAGGCCCAGGCGTACTCGCTGCTCCAATTGGATGCCTTGGCCGAGAAGCTGGAAAAGAAGAGCAGGATCGGAGAACTCGCCAAGACGTCTAGGGAGGCCGAATCAAAGACCGAAGAGTGGCTGGCCGTCCTGGCCCGCTGCTTCCAGCTGCAGGATGCCCTCGCTGTGCTCGAGATCGATCGGGTACTCGACGCCGCCCCTGAGGAGGTGGACCGCCACCGCATCGCCCTGCATACCGCGCGACGCAAGCGGAGGGAGCAGATCTCGCGGACGACCGAGCGGCTGGCGGCCCGGATCGATGCGGCGGCCGGAGTCGCCAACGCGCAGGTCCTCCTACACCCTGTGCAGGCTGGCGCGGTCGTTCGGTCGAGTAATCGGGTGGCGGACGACGTCGTCGTGTTCAACCAGCGACTCGGCATCGAAGCAGACCGCCAGTCCGTGGAGGCGAAACAGTGGACCGCTGCTGCCGGCGAGGTGCGAGACAAAGTCCTCGAGACGGGTACCGACGGTGTCGATGCCGCCAAGCGTCTAGGAAACAAGACCCTCGACAGTGCCAAGTTGACAACCAGCAAGCTGTCCAGTGGGATCGGCCAGCGCCTGAGCCGGCTGCATCGAAGCGATTCCGCGAAGCAGGACGACGAAGACCAATAGCCGCGTCACCGCCCCTTCCACCGGTCGCCACCGGGCGGCGGGGATGCCTGACAGCTACGTTCGGGGCATCGCCGCACACCCGGAGGTATGACCCACGCAGACCCGAACCGTCACGCTGCAGGCTCGCCCGCCGGCGGCCAGTTCGCGCCCGCAAGCCGCTCCGAGTCCGACCTGGACCTGGACCTGGATGACCCAAACACCATGGACGAGCCCGTCTTCCGCGGGCGGGAGATGCTCGACGCCTACGAGAGCCAGGCCGCGACGGCGCTGTGGTCCAGCTGCGACCCCGACGCCGAGGTGCCCTTGGACCGGGCGGGCTACACGGCCGACGACATCGATCCCCCACCGCGGCGGAGCTGCGTGCCGATCTCGACGACTTCGTCGGGGCGAACGGCGCGACGATCGCCCGCATCCGCGCCGAACATCCCGACTGCACGCCCGCCCAGGTCGCCCACGACTTCTGGCTGACCCGCAACCGGCACGGCGCCGGCTTCTGGGACCGGGGTTACGGTGAGGACGGCGACACGCTCACCGAGGCCGCCCATGCCTACGGCGGCGTCGACCTGTACATAGGCGAGGACGGCCGGATCCACTGCTGACCGCGTTCCATCCTGATCAGGTCGACGACGACCGGTCAGCCCGTCGCCTAGTGCGGCCGTGCGCGACGGGGGTGGGTGGGCACACGTTCACGGGCGCCGCAGGTGCGACGCAGTTGGCCGTTCCGCCTGTCACCCGAACGGGTCACCGTTGCGACAGCGGCCGGCTGCTGGCCGATCCAGTCGGGTCAGGGCTGCGCATCGAACATCAACTACGCGCCCGGCTCGGTGGCCAGACCTGGGCCGCGACCCACGGCAGACTCGGTCGCAGAGGGCCAGGATAACGGTCCGGTCTCCCGGCGTGACGTCGGCGACCGACATCTTCCCTGGTCACGCCGTAGTTGCCGCTCCCAGCGACCAGTCAACCGCCAGGGGGGTTAACCGAAAAGTCCCCCCTCGGACACGTGCGTTAGGCCCCCTGATCTGGCCCGTCTCGCGCAAACGGCGCCGTCCGACTGCCGTCAAGGCGTCGCCCGACCGGATATGGTGCGATCGCGCAGGTACCCCTGTGGCGGTCACCGTTCCTCTTCCTCGAGAGATCCATCGCGCAGGCGACGTGCCCAACCTCGCGTGGAATCGTTTCCCGAAGCACGCACGAACAGCCTATGATCAAACTCTCCACGTGCAGGACGACTGAGGAACGGCCATGGCCCAGCGCACACAACTCATTCTGATCGACGATCTCGACGGCAAGGAGATCGCCGCCGGCGGTCAGACGGTCGTGTTCGCCTACCAGGGAACCGAGTACGCCATCGATCTCAACGACAAGAACGCCGGCAAGTTCGACCGCGTCCTTGCGCCATACATCGCTGCGGCCCGGCAGACCGGCGGCCGGACGACGCGGCGCTCGCGCACGAGCGCCAAACCGACGGACAACGGCGCCATCCGCGAGTGGGCGCGAAACAACGGCTATCAGGTCAGCGACCGTGGTCGCGTGAGCCGCGAGATCCGAGAGGCATACGCGGCGAGCTGACAAAATCCGCAGCCCGGCCGTCACTGGTTGGCCGGCGAGCACGCGCGGCTCCACCGGGGTCAGTGGAAGCCGGCTGTCCGCCGGCGAGGCGGAGGGCGACCCGTCCGAGGCCCGGGTCGGTGGGATCCGGGCGGCGAACACCTGCCGGTCGATGGTCGCCACCCCGCACCGCCGGGCGGGCCGACTCGGGACTGCACCGCACCCACCGGATGACCTACGCCGACCGAAGACCAGGCCGACCGAAGACGGCGGCGGGCGCGGCGCTTTAGGGCCACAGAAGCCGGCGAATACCCGCGTCGGACGGATTGTGCCAGGCATGCGGGGCTGGGATGATCGTGGGGGATGACGTGCGGCTGGTGATCATCCCCGAAACTCGTGGGATCGAGAGATGGACGACGAGCTACCGAAGACGGGCCCTGCCGCAGGATACGGGGCAGGCGAGTCGCCGTTCCGCCCAGCAGCCAAGCGGCCGTGGCTGCACCGGATCGTTCCGGTCGCCGAGCACGTCCCCGGCTACCGGGGTGGCGCGTTGGGCCGCGACGCTCTGGCCGGGGTCACGGTAGCCGCGTTGGCTCTGCCCGCGGCAATGGCGTACGGCGAGCTCGCCGGACTGTCACCGGTGATCGGCCTGTACACCCTGTTGTTGCCGGCGGTCGCCTACGCGGTGTTCGGCTCATCGCGCCAGGTGATCGTCGGCCCCGAAGGGGCGATCGCGGCAATGGTCGGGGCCGCGCTGATCCCGATGACCCCCGACCCTGAACAGCGGGCCTCGCTGGCTGCCCTGCTGGCCTTGCTCGTGGGTGCGGTCTACCTCGTTGCCTTGGTCGCCCGACTGGGCTGGATCGCCGACTATCTGTCGCGGCCGGTTCTGATCGGCTACCTGCACGGCGTCGCCGTCGTGATGATCATCGGCCAGCTCGGCAAGCTGCTCGGTCTCAGCATCACGGCCGAGACGCCGCCGGGCCAGGTGGTCGAGGTCATCGCCGACATCGACCAGGTGAGCTGGCCGACCCTGGCGGTGGGTGCGGCATGCCTGGCTTTGCTGCTGCTCGCCCGTTGGCTGGCGCCCAAGGTTCCCGCCGCGTTGATCGTCGTCGTCCTCGCGATCATCGCCTCCGCAGCTCTCGGGCTGGCCGGGTACGGAGTGGCCGTGGTCGGCGACATCCCGGCCGGACTACCCGGCATCCGGCTGCCCGACCTCCAGCTGAAGACGATCCTGGACCTGGCACCGGTCGCGATCGGCATCTTCTTCGTCAGCTTCTCCGACGAGATCCTGGTCGCACGCTCGTTCGCCGGGCGGCACGGTCAACACATCCGCCCCGCCGCCGAGCTCACCGCGATGGGCGCGGCCAGCCTCGCCGCGAGTGTCACGCAAGGACTTCCCATCGGCGCGAGCGGCTCCCGCACCGCGGTGAACGATCAGATGCGGGCACGGACGCAGGTCTCCGGACTGCTCGCCGCCGCCGTCGTTGCCCTGGTGCTGCTCTTCCTCACCGCACCCATGCAGTACCTGCCCAAAGCGACTCTCGGCGCCGTCATCATCGCCGCCTCGATCGGCCTGATCGAGCCGGCTTCCTGGCGAGGACTTGCTCGCGTCAGCAAGGTCGAGGTCGGCATCGCCACGATCACCATGGTCGGCGTGATCGCGGTCGGTGTCCTGCAGGCTCTGGTGCTGGCCATCGCGCTGGCGGTCGCCGATACGATCCGCCGCAGCGCAACCCCCCACGATGCTGTGTTGGGCTGGGTGGAACGGCTCGACCGCTATGCCGACGTCAGGATGCACCCGTCCGCCCAGGTGACCCCAGGTGTCCTGGTCTATCGGCTGGACGACCGGCTGTTCTTCGCCAATGCCACGTACGTCCAGTCACGCATCCTGGAAGCCATCGCCGGTGCACCTCAACCCCCGCACTGGTTCGTCTTCGACGCCGAGGGCCTCAGCCACGTCGACGCCACCGGAACCGACGCACTCACTGAATTGATCGAATCACTGGCACGACAATCGATCAGCTTCGTCTTCGCCCGGCTGAAGGACCCCGTCGCAGACCGCCTCAGACAAGCCGGCATCCTCGATCTCGTCGGCGAGGACCACAACTACCCGACCGTCCACGCCGCCGTCGAAGCCGCGCCAACACTCGCCGCCTGAGGACACCCCGGCGCGGTCCGGGAAGGGTCGTTCGCCTCCGGAAGCAACATCGTCGTGGTCGCCGGGCGCCCATGGAGTCCGGATCGGGATCCGGCAACGACAGACAGTCGGACAGCGCCGGACGCACCCGGGCCCTGCCGGGGAGCAAACAGGGATCAGATAGCCGCGCTCAGCCCCGACATCGACCGGCGCTCATCGGACACCGAGGCCGCCCAAAACGACCGGCTGACGGCCACCTCCGGCACCCCGTCACGGTGGGTCGGCCCCGCAGAACGCGTGCGCACGCGCGAACCTCGGTCGGGACTACGTCGATTCTCTCGCTATCGGGGACGACACAGGCCCTTGCTCTCATTCGGTGCTTTCGATCGGGATCGAACAGTGGTGGGATAGCGCTGACAGCGCCGATATGTGTGGATGTGGGGTCGCAAGTGATATCTGATGTGGCCGGACTCCCGGCAGCCCGTCCTTGGCACGGCCATGAATAGCGCCGAGTCTGCGACGACTGTGCCATCCGCCGGCCGGCGCTTGATGGTGCTGCTGGCCATGGCGATGTTCGTGCTGGTGGTCGACACGTCGTTGATGAATGTGTCGATCTCGGCGGTGATCGACGATCTCGATACCACCGCCAGCGGGGTGCAATCCGCGATCGCACTGGAGGCCCTGATCTCGGCCGCGTTCATCCTCATCAACAGCAAGGTCGGCGATCTGATCGGACGCAAGCGGGCGTACGTCCTCGGGCTGGTCGCGTACGCCATCGGCGCGCTCGCGATGACCCTGGCCCAGAGTCTGGCCGCGATTGTGGTGTTCTGGGCCGTGATCGGCGGCCTCGGTGCGTCGCTGCTGCTGCCGGCCATGCAGTCGCTGATCCACGGCAACTTCAGCGGGCCGGCGCAGAAGCAGGCGTACGCGCTGGTCGGCGCCGCCGCCGCGATCGCAGCGGCGGTCGGGCCGCTACTCGGCGGATTCGTCACCACCTTCTTGTCCTGGCGGGTCGGCTTCGGGCTCGAAGTCGTCATCATCGCGGTTGTCCTGACCCAGGTTCGCCTGATCCGGGACGTCCCCTATACCGGCTCCCGCGCGATCGATCTGGTCGGCGCACTCTTGTCGGTGGTCGGTATGGGTGGCGTCGTGCTGGGAATCCTGGTCTGGCAGGAGGGCGGCCAGTACGTGGTCCTGCTGCTCGTGGTCGGCGCCGTCGCACTGATCGCGCTGTCCCGCTGGCTGATCCGACGCCAGCGTGCGCAGCGGGTAACACTCCTCGACCCCCGGCTTTTCCGCCACCCGAACTTCACCGCGGGTATCTCGGGCCAGATGCTTCAACAGATCACGCTCGGCGGCGCCATGATCGCCCTTCCGCTGTTCCTCCAGATGACGTTGGAGTACAACGCGATGCAGGCGGGTCTGTCGCTTGCGCCTCTCTCGCTGACGATGTTCGCCGCTGCGATGGTTGCCGGGAGGAAGGCCGGACAGCGACGCCCGGCGGCAATCATCCGGATCGGGTTCGTGCTGGCCAGTGTCGGAATGGCCGGAATCATCCCGCTCGTGCCACGCGTAGACAGTGGCTGGTGGCTGGTCATCCCGCTGGTCGTCACGGGGGCTGGGCTCGGGCTGCTGGTGTCCCAGCTCAACAACTACACCCTCGCGCCGGTGGAGGACGAACGGATCAGCGAGGCCGCCGGAGTCAACTCGGCAGCTGGATCCTTCGGACTGTCCTTCGGCCTCGCGATGGCCGGCGGTGTCATGCTCGCCGCGCTCTCCTTCAGCTTCACCCATCTCACCGAGCAGAGCACTGTCATCCCGGCCAACGAGAAGCAGCAGATCGCCGCAGCTCTGGAGAACGATGCCGAGGTCATGAGCAATACGGAGCTGGACCAGCGAATCACGGGGCAACCACCGGCGGTGGAGCAGGCCGTGCTGGCCATCAACGCCGAAGCCAGGAGCCGCTCCTTGCAACTTGCTCTGCTCGTTCCTCTCCTCGCCGGCGCCGCCGGGATCGCGAACTCCTTCAGGATGATGCGCCTGCCCGATCTGAAACCGTCGTCTGCAGCCGAACAGGCCGGATTGGGTTGATTCTGCCCGCACGCCGGCACCCGAGATCGGGACGAGGCATGCTGCTGGCCGCGACGTCGTCAGCGCGAAGCGGGCCACACGCCTGACTCAGACGATTGCATCGTCAGCCTGCCGTCAAACGGCCCCCACCAGGTCGGGTCAGAGACCCGCGGGGACGATCACCGTCGGGCAGTGCGCAAGGCCCGGCACCTGACTGCTCACCGAGCCAAGCAGCGCGCCGGCGAAACTGCCGTGACCGCGAGTTCCGACGACGAGCAGCTCAGCCCCTTCAGACGCGTCCGCCAGCACCTGGACCGGCTGGCCTGACACCGTTCGGGAGAGCACGGATCTGGCGGCGCCAGCCGTCTGATCGACGGCTCGACGCAGAATCTCCCGTGCGTTGGCTTCGAGGTCGACACCGACCATCGGCGCCAGCCCACCGGGAACGGTCGAGTAGTGCCACGCACAGATCGCGACGACCGACGAGTCGCTCGCAGCGGCCTGACGCAACGCCCACGTCAAGGCGGCTGCAGAGGCCGGGGAGCCGTCGATTCCCACGACGATCGGGCCAGTCATGACAGCACCTTGTGCCGTCGCCCGGGCGTCGCGGACAAGCGTGCTTTCGGATGACTCCGCGTCGCGCCGGTACTGCTTGCTGGGGGCGGCTCGGTCGTCATGAAGTCACTCCTCGCCGAAGGTCTCACGTAACTTCGCTTCCTGTTCGGAGCTGAGGTTGCTCGTGATCAGAGTCGGACGAGTGTCCGCGAACTCCTCGTGGACGCGGTCGCGCACGACGTCGGTGGAGAGCAGGAAGAGAGCCGACGTTCCGGGAGTCACCTGTCCCCTGACCTGAGTGATGAAGTCGTCGTCGATCCCGAAATCGGTGAATCGAGCCGCGAGTGCGCCCATTCCGGCACCGATCGCGGCGCCCAGAAGTGGGAGGAGAAACAGCAGACCGAAGAGCAGCCCCCAGAAGGCACCGCCGAGCGCGCCACCACGCGCCTGTTGTCGGAACTGCCGCGTCTTGGGCTTCTTCTTGCCGACTTCCCATGAGACGACCGCAGCGTCCTCGATGGTGATGAGCGCCTGCCCTTGCAGAGCGTTCAACCTCTCGATCGCCCGGTCAGCTCCGGCGGCATCTGGGAACGCCCAGACGGTGAGTGTGGCCATCTCAGCCCCTTCCTTCCATGACGAGACGAATCGGCCCGGTCCTCGATCAACGAGTCAGAGCCGACATCGCCGGTTCGAGGGCGTGGTCTCGGTGTGAGCGGCGCCCGATGGCCTTGACGATCTCCGAGACGATCAGGATCGACGCGCTGACCGCCAGGCAGGTGAGCCACTGCCCGGCGGTCAGGCCGACCGTATCGAGAACGCCCTGCAATGGTCCGAAGACGGTGGCCACGACCAGCGTCAGGATGGACAACCCGGTGGCCTTGGTGAAGGTCGCGTCCGACACGGTGTCGACGCTGAACGCGGTCCGCTGCTGGTCCTTGGTCGCGATCGAGAACAAGAGCGCGAACAGCGAGAACGTCACGACTCCCATGGTGTGAGCCACCGCCTCGCCGTAGGCGACTTCGGAGAAGCTGATCACGCCAAGCGTGCCGATGCCCATGATGATCCCGGTCGAGATCAGCCAGATGAACAAGGCACGGTTGAGGATGGGCTCGCCGGGTGGCCGCGGCCGGCGCTCCATCAGTCCTTCTGATGGCTGCCCGTAGCCCAAACCCACGGCCTGGAACAGCAAAGTGGTGAAGTTGATCCACAGCGTCTGCAACGGCAGGAACGGCACTCCGGCCAGGATGCTGAAGATGCTGGAGCCGAGAAAGGTCACGATGAAGCCGAACAAGCAGCCCATCTGGAATCGAATGTAACGGGTGAGATTGTCGTACAGACCACGGCCGAGCTCGACCGCCTTGACGATGGTCGAGAAGTTGTCGTCGGTCAAGATCATCACCGCGGCCTCCTTCGTCACCTCCGTGCCCGTGACGCCCATCGCGATGCCGATGTCGGCCTTCTTCAGCGCGGGTGCGTCGTTCACACCGTCACCGGTCATCGCGACGATCTGGCCATCGTCCTGGAGGAGCTCGACCAGCCGAACCTTGTCTTGAGGCGTGACCCGGGCGATGACCCCGACCTCGTCGATCATCTGCCTGGCTTCGTCATCGGTCAGTTCCGCGAACTCGGCCCCGCTGATCACCCGACCGTCGATGCCGAGCTGCTCGGCGATCGCGGCGGCTGTCACTGCATGATCACCGGTGATCATCCTGACCTTGATGCCTGCCGCCCGCGCGGTGGCGATCGAGGCCTTCGCCGTCGGCCGGGGTGGGTCGACGATGCCTACCAGTGCGAGAAGCTGCAGATCGTTCACCAGCGGCAGCAGATCAGCCTGCGGGTCGAAGGTCGACGGGTCGAGGTCTTTCCGTGCGGTTGCGATCACGCGAAGTCCCTGTTCGCCGAGCCGCCGGTTCTCGGCGAGGTAACGCTCCCGCACCTCGTCGGTCGCACTCAGCGGGCCGCGGTCTGCCTCGTGCACCGTCGCAGCTCGAGCGAGGAGCTGGTCGGGTGCGCCTTTGACGTAGCATCGGACGACCTCGCGACCGTCGGGGTCTGCCATCCGGTGGAAGGTGGCCATCAGCTTGTAGTCCGCGTCGAAGGGAACCTCGGCGAGGCGCGGGTAGGCCTGCCGTGTCGTCACGGCGTCGATGCCGCCCTTGGCGGCCAGGGCTACCAGCGCACCCTCGGTCGGGTCACCGATCAAGTTTCCATCGCTGACGACCGCGTCGGAGGCGAGCACCATCGGCAGCATGAACTCGTCGAGATCGATCACCGGCTGTCCTGCCACCCGATTGATCTGACCAGTCGTGGTGTAGCCGGCACCGTCGATGGCGAATCGTCGGCCCACCACCGTCAGCTGAACCGCGGTCATCTCGTTCAGCGTCAGCGTCCCGGTCTTGTCCGAGTTGATTGCCGACGTCGAGCCCAGCGTCTCGGTCGATTGCATCCGCTTCATGATCGCTCCGGCCTTGGCCAGCGCTTGCGTCCCAGAGGCCAGGATCGTGGTGACCACGGCGGGTAGGTTCTCCGGCAGCGCACCGATGGCGAACGCGACGGCCGCCGCGAACACGACCGTGAACTCCGCGCCTCGAGCGAGGTTGAGACCCATCGACACGACCAGGGCTGCGCCGGCGATCACCAGGATCTGGCGAGTCAGCTTGGACAACTGTCGGGTGAGTGGCGAGGGCGTGTCGTCCTGGGCGGCCAGCAGGCCGGATATCCGCCCGACCTCGGTTTCCATCCCGATCGCGGTGACGACGAACTCACCCGACCCCCGGGTTACGTTGGTGTTCAGATAGACCATGCAGGTCCGGTCACCGAGTGGAGTGTCGGCCGTCGACGCCGAACCCAGCGCCTTGCCGACCGGAAGGCTCTCACCGGTGAGCGCAGACTCGGCGATTTCGAGGGTTGCCACCCTGAGCAGCCTGCCGTCGGCGGGCACGATGTCGCCGGCCTCGACCGATACGATGTCGCCGGGCACGAGTTGCTCGGCCGGAACCTGCCGCAGCTCGCCATCGCGGGTGACCCGCGCAGTGACGATCATCATCCGCTGCAGGGCCGCGACGGCAGCCGCGGCCCTGCCCTCCTGACGTAGCCCCAGAACGGCGTTGAACAGGGTCAGCGCGATCAGCACGATGCCCGTCTCCAGCTCCTTGAGCGGATACAAGCTGACCGCCCCGGCCACCAGCAGCACAATCTGCATCGGATCCGCGTACTGGCGCAGAAATGCGCGCCACCGCGGCTCGGTCGCGGCCGCGGCGAACCTGTTCGGTCCGAATCGTTCGGAGCGTGCCGTGGCCTCGCTCGAGCTCAGCCCCGACTCCCGCTCGACCTGCTGGATCGCGAGGACGTCGTCGGCCGACATCGTGTGCCATGGCTGGTCGGCGCCCTGCGTGGCGATGGACCGGGTCTCTACGGAGGAATCCATGACGGCACCTCACCTTCCCCAACTGATCGACAAACGGGACAGGGCGGCACGCTGGCAGGGTGCGCGACGCCATGTCTCTTCATGGATCCGACAGCCGTCACGCGGCAGTTGACCAAGACGCTAACAGTCGCACCCCCGCGGTCTGGTTCACCCGGATCGGGTGAAGGCGGCGATCTTGTGGTTGACCTTGACTTCGAGCGGGGCGTTGGCAGGCGGGAACCTGGGCAGGCAGGGTCGGTCAGCTGCTCTGAACCGGACACGCACAACTGATCTGCCGGACCGAGGCCGGAGCCCGCACAGGAAGAAGCAACTCGCCATGGACTCGCTGGCACTGGTCCTGATCCTGGGGGCCGTGTTCTGCTGGGCTGTCATCTCGGCCAGGTTCATGATCATCTCCACTCCGATCTTCTTCGTCGCGGTCGGGCTGCTGCTGGCCGAGGGCATCCAACTGCTGGACGTGCAGCCCGATCCGCACGCAACCAAGCTGCTGGCCGAGGTCACCTTGGTGTGGGTGCTGTTCGCCGACGCCAGCAGGGTTCGGGTCTCGTCATTGCGGCACGACACGGCGCGCTATGTCCGTCTGCTGGCCGTCGGCCTGCCACTGACGATCGCCTTCGGCTCGGTAGCGGCCAGCACGATCCTCGACGTGAGCCCGTGGTACGCCCTGCTCGTCGGAGCCGCGCTCGCCCCCACCGACGCAGCCCTGGGTGCCGCGGTGATGACCGATCAGCGCGTTCCCTACCGACTTCGTCAGACGCTGAACGTCGAGAGTGGCCTCAACGATGGCATCGCAACGCCGGTCGTGACGACGGCGTTAGCTGCCATCCTCGTCACCTCCGGACTGGACACAGACTTCGCGCTCGGCCGCGCCGTACTCGGCCTGCCCCTCGGTGTGGTACTCGGGCTCGTTGCCGGAGCGGCCGGCGGCACAGCCTTGCGGATTGCTCATCGTCGCGGATGGGGGTCGGAGGAGATCGCCGGACCGGCCGTGCTCGCTCTCGCACTGCTCACGTTTGTCCTCGCCACTATGGTGCTCGCCAACGGATATGTGGCAGCCTTCGTCGCCGGTATTGCCTTCGGCTCCACAGCTGGTCGAGGGGGCGAGTCCGAGGTCTACTACGTCGAGCAGACCTGCGGCCTGGCATCGATGCTGTGTTGGCTGCTGTTCGGGGCAGTAGCGGTGCCGACCATTGCGGCCGACTGGAGCTGGCCCATACTGCTCTATGCGGTGCTGAGTATCACCGTCATTCGAATGCTGTCCGTGGCACTCGCCTTCGTCGGAGCACGGGCGAGCATGCGGCTCGTGCTTTTCACCGGTTGGTTCGGGCCACGCGGCCTCGCGTCGGTGGTCTTCGCGCTGATCGCGGCAGAGGACCTGCACGACATACCAGGCCCGGTCGCAGAGGTCATCGCGACCATCGGCTTGACGGTCCTGCTGAGCGTGGTCCTCCACGGTCTGACAGCGCAGCCGCTCATCAGGTGGTTCACCGCCGGCCAACCGGCAAGTGCGCCGCCCACTGAAGCAACGGCGGAAGTCACCGTGCGACACCTGGTCAAGCCCTCACGCCAATCGGAGTGACGGCACCTCCATGTACTCAGCACTCCGCGGCACAGCACGCTCCCCCCGGCATCCTGCTCCGCTCGGATATCAACCCTCGGGACCAGGCCCGACGCAGTAGGACGGCCGCGGGAGTTCCGCCGGGCGCTTGCGGACCCGCTTCGTACCTGGCCGCCGTTTGCCCTGGCCCACGGGCGGCCAGTGGCACGTCGGCGACGACCCGCAAGGAAGCCGGGGGGCATTCCGGTCGGCCACCGCCTGGTGTCCGGTCGGGTTCGGATCCGGACCGTAAGATGCGGGCGTGACCCCGGCCTGGGTGCTGATCCTCGTCGCCTGCATCACGCTGGTCGGCGTCCTGGTCAGCGCGCTCGTGACGAACCTGGTCAATGTCCGCAACAACAAGGCGGTCCAGGCGCGGTGGGACGCCGACCGCCGAGCGCTCGAGGACCGCTGGGAAAGGGACCAGAAGGCCGCACAGACCCGCTGGCAGACCGAACTGGTCGCCTTGGAGGGACGTACGGCGCGCGCCGAGGACGCCGACGAGCGTCAGGACCGTCGCGCCAAAGCCCTGGAGCTGTACAAGCTGGCCTCGGAGCGAGCCGTCTCGGACAACCCGAACGTCGCCCAGCTGGGAGTCGACGCACTGCGCGCGCTTCTCACCAGCGACCTGCTCGACGACGACATGAAACCGCTGGTCATCGCGGCGCTCGGCAGCACGTACGCCGACGAGCGCAAGTCGATCGAGGCCGCGGAACAGGCCGGCGAGGACATCGTCGTCGTCCAGCTCGACCTTGAGGCCACCGACGGCGCGGACGTAGCCTTGGCACAAGAGGCAGCGGCTCATCCCGCAGATCCACCAGAGGAGGGGTCTGAATGACCAGGACCGTGGTCGTCACCCCCGCCCAAGTCGACGCGGCCAAGACCGTCATCGAATGGTCCGAGAAGGCCGGCCGGGCAGTGCCGGACTCGGTGCGACGCGTCGCCCAGGCGAGCCGCGCATCGGCCAACGGATCGAGCGTGGACTCCGACGCGGACACGCTCACGTCCCTCGCAGAGTGACCGCCCCACGCCGGCGGCAGAGTCTCGCCTAATCGAGGTAGCGGCTGAGGAAGCTGCCGGCCGTCTGGTTCTGAAGGGGTCGATGTCGCGCACCGAGAACGTGCCGTCACCCTTTCCCGCCCGTTCGTCGGTCGTGCGCAAGGGCTACTTGTCGCAGTCCTGACCAACTGGGCGGTGCGGCCGCTCCTTCTCGCATGCTGCCAACGCCGTCGACAATTAGCGCCCTTCTTCTTCATCGGTCGTCCGAGTCAGTACTCGTCGACCCTGCAGGCTCATGTTTTCGCGCTCAGGCCATCGCACCCGTCATGCCGCTCGCACCTGCGTCGGCCTCGTGCGACTGAGTGCTCCTGGCAGCCAGCGCCCAACTCCTGCTTCACCGTCTTCCGCATCGGTTCCGCCAGAATCGTGATGATCAGCAATCCGACCGGCGGCGGACGCCGACGGATCCCGGCGGCCGAGATCCGGCCCGAGCCGGCGACGAGCCCCGAACCGCTCGGGCCTGCTGCCACCTGGCCGGACGCGGCCGATCCGTCAGCGACCGGTGCGAAGCCGGCGGAGCTCCCCGCGGGTGCGGATCCCGAGCTTGGCGTAGATCTTGCCGAGGTGGAACTCCACCGTCTTCGGAGTGAGGAACAGCTCGGCGGCGACCTCCTTGTTGGTGTAACCGCGCGCCACCAGGGACGCCACGTCCTCCTCGCGCGGGGTGAGCCGGAGCGGATCGCTCAGCGTCACCTGCAGCCCGCAAGCCGCCAGCTCCGCGGTGCAGCGGGTCTCGGCCGGCGCGGCCCGAAGCCGCGCGAAGATCTCCCGGGCCTGGCCGAGGTGGTCGAGGGCCTCGCGCCGGTTGCCGAGCACCCGTTCCAGCCGGCCGAGGGCCAGCAGCACCTCGGCCAGCTGGTACGGCGTCCGGCGAGTCTCCGGGCTCAGCAGGTCGGAGGCGTAATGGTCCCGGGCGGCGATCGGCTCGCCCCGCGCCTCGGCCAGCCGGCCCTGCAGCCAACCGAGCCGGTGCGGCACGATCCCGCCCGGCCATCGCTCGAGGGTCGCTCGATAGCGATCGAGCGCACGCTCGGCCTCGGCGAGGTCGCCCCGCTCGAGGTGGGCCACGATCCAGCACTGCTGGGACCAGCGGTGAACCCGGATGATCCCGACCCGGTCGAGGTAGCCCGTCGGCCACAGCGGGGTCAGCAGGTCGATCACCGCATCCGGCTCGTCCCGAGCCATCGCCAGCGTGAGCCGGTGGTCGACCACGACGTCAAGCACCTGCGCTTGGGTCAGCACGCGCAACGAGGCATCCACCTCGGCGAGGTAATCGGCCGCCGTCTCGAACTGACCGCGCCAGGCCGGCACGTCGATGGATTGGCCGTACGCCAGGGGGATGTTCCAGACCTGAGCGCCGGTCTTCGCGAGGGTCCGCGCCACGGCACAGTCCACGGCCGCCCCGTCCCAGTCGCCGAGCAGCTGTCGTGTCTTGGCGCGCAGAACGCGCGACTGGCAGTGGTTGGTCGACGGCCGCCAGACCGGGTCCAGGGCCACGGCGGCGTCGAAGTCGGCGAGCGCCTCCGGCCATTGGCCGGCGTACAACCCGACCACCCCTCGGACGGCGATGATGTCGGCATCCCAGGGAGCATCGGCGGCCGGCGAGGTGGCGCCGTCCAGGACGGCCAGCGCCTGCTCGAACTCGCCCCGCTGCCACCACGCCAATGCCTGGTTGGTCCGGGCGTCCGCCGCCAGCTCCGGGTCGGCAGAGTCCAGCGCCCAGCCGGCCGAGTCCACCGCCGCCCGGCCCTCGTTCAGGCGTACGTCGAGCACCGCCTGCGCGACACCGGCGGCCGCACTCAGCTCGGCATCCTGGTCGGCGAGCGCCCGGTCCAACGCCTCCCGGAGCAGGTGCCGGGCCGGCTGGACCCGGCCCGACTCCCGTGCCAGCAGGCCGAGCGCCAGCGGACGCAGGGCACCGCCCGCACTCGGATCCACCAGCGGGGCGAGTTCGTCCGCGCCGGCCAGATCTTGCGCGGACACCCGATCCAGGATCGCCTCCAGCAGCAACTGGTTCCGCAGCTCGGGATCGCCGCAGACGGCCCTGGCCCGCAACCGGTGGGCGGCGGCGAGCGCGTACCGGCGCTGACGGCGGGCCTGCACCGCGGCGTCGATCAACGCCACCACCAGGTCCGGATCGGGCTGGTCGCAGGCAGCGGCCAGGTGACCCAGCCGCCGGTCACCGAGGGTCAGCTCGACGGCTCGTCGATGCAGCGCCCGCCTGCGGGGCAGTGGGATGGCGCGATAGATCGCGTCCTGGAGCAGGTCGTGGGCACACGCCGCCGCACCGTCGTCGTCGATCCGGATCAGCCCGGCGCTCAGGCCACTGGCGAGCGCCACGGACGGGTCGTCGATCTCCGCCAGCCGGCCGAGTACCACCACGTCGGCCGGCTCGGCCAGGACGGCTGCCGCCTCGACCAGCGCGCGCGTGGCCGGGTCCAGCTGCGCGAGCATCCGAGCGGCCATCGCCGTCACGGTCCACGACACGCGGCGACCCCCGACCAGCTCGTCGGGCCTCGCCGCGCCGCGGATCGCCTCAGCCACGAGCAGCGGTACGCCGTGGGTGCGGTCGACGAGCTCTCCGGCCGAGGAGCCGGGCAGGTCCCAGTCCCGCAGCCGGCGGGCCAGCCGCGTCACGGCGTCCGCGTTCAACGGAGCCAGCCGCACGACGCTGGTCGCCGCCGGGTCCTCGGTCAGGACGCGGCCCAACCGGTCGGCGCCGTCCCGGCGCGCGACGAGGGCCAGCACACGATCCGCCCGCAGCCGGCGCAGCGCGAAGGCCAACGACCGGGCGGACGGCAGATCGAGCCACTGGGCGTCGTCCACCGCGAGCACGAGCGCGCCGGTGCGACGCTGGCTCTCACCGAACCAGGCCAGCAGCCGACGTCCTACCTCGACCTCGGAGCAGCCGACCAACCTGATCCGCCCTCCGAGCAGGCGTTCGGCCCCGGCGAAGGCGATGTCGCGTTCGAACTCGTCACAACGCAGCCAGTGCACCGCCCGATCGTCGAGCTGGCCGACGAAGTCCTCGAGCAGCGCCGACTTCCCCATCCCGGCTTCGGCCTCGACGACGACGACCCTGGCCCGGCCGGCGAGTGCGTCGGCCCAGGCTTGGCCCAGCGTCTCGAGCTCGGGATCGCGGTCGACCAGCTCGCTGGGCGGCCGCAGCCGGCGCACCGGCACGGGCGCTCGGCCCGGTCCTGGCGCACGGACTCGGTCCAGCATCTGCTTCCTCCCAGTCGTGTTCGTGCGTCGACCGGTAGAAATGTTCGCAGAATCGAACCGCTCGTGGAAGGTGTCACCCTTCGCTGCGGGGGGTGTGCGCCGGTACGCCCTTCGACAAGCTCAGGGCACGAGTGCGCCGGGCAGCCCTTCGACGAGCTCAGGGCACGTATGCCGCTCAGTTACCTCCCACGTTCAAAGAGGTGACCGGGATCAGCTGCCCGTGGGAGACGACGCTCAGGTCGATGTTCTGGCTCGGCGCGAAGTTGTTCTTGTCCGCGGCCGCGATCTGGGCGAGCGAGCCGTTGTTGCTGATCGTGACGTGGGCGGTGGCGAGTTTGGTCTGGTCGACCCCGGCGGACCATTGCAGCGGGAGGTCGCCGAGCGCGTTCCGGGCGATCAGTTGCAGCTGAACGCCGATCTGCGGCCCGGCGGTCGGACCGCCGGCCTGGTAGAGCGCCGGTCGCGAACCGGGCGTGACCGCCGCCAGCTGGCACGTGGTCGAGCCGTACGCGTAGTCCGCGCAGCCGTCGAAACCGATCCCGGTAACCGCCTTGCCACCGGTCATGGTCGGCGCGAACGAGCCGCCTTGCACGTTCACCGTCTCACTCTTCACCGAGGGCGCGGCCGAGCCGACGTAGCCGATGACCTTCTCCAGCCCCGAGTCGGCACTCGACACGTAGTCGTACGCAGGGTTCGCGCCGAGCTTCTTCCGGGTGCCGCCGCGGGTCAGCCCGACGCCGCCGTTGTTCGGGTACGCGCCCGCACTCGGCTGGACGCCGACGAAGTCGGAGTAGGCGCCCGGGGCGTACAGGTTGGTGATCAGGTCACCGCTGTCGTCCCGGTAGTAGACCAGCCCGTACGCCGGGTCGCCGGCGTCCAGGATCTTGCCGGCCGAGGACACCTGGACCAGCAGCTGGGCCTGGTCGACCCCGTTCGCGGCGACGCTCGCGGTGGTCACCCCGGACTTGGCCGGGGTGACGTTGATCGAGGTGACCGGTGAGGTCGGCACGGCCGGCCCGGGCAGCTGGGACAGCACGACCGGGGCCGAGGCGAGCGAGCCGGCGACCACCCGTAGCTGGGTGTAGGCAGGGGCGCCGGCCGGGTTCTCCCAGAAGAACGAGCCGCTCGGCACCCGGGTCGCCGCGTTACCGGCCGTGACGGTGTTGCCGCTCTGGTTCAGTGTCGTCACCGGCATGAACTGGCCCACGTTGGTCCAGGTCGTCCCGTTCAGGCTGCCCTGCACCTGGAGCGCGGGCAGCACCGCCTGCCGCTGTCCGGCCGCCGCGCCGGGCACGGTCCAGGACTGCGGGCCGACGTCGACCCGGTAGACCGGGGTGCGGCCGCGGACGGACAGATTGTTCAGCTGGACGGCGTTGAGGATCGTCGGCGCGGCCGTCGGGGTGGGCTGCGCGGGAGCGCTGAAGCTCAGGTCCAGCTCCCTGTACGGGCCGAGCCCGAAGGGCTGCAGGGATTCGCTTCCGGTGACGGTGATCGGTCCACCCGAGGTGTCGGTCACGTCGTACGTCAGCGGGCTGTCGTTCATCGTCAGGTTGACGATCAACGCATCGTCCGGTCGGTTCGCGCCCGGGCTCACCACCAGATAGCCCCGTCTGGTCGACGTCACGTCGCCGGCATTGCAGCCGCCGCCCTTGCTGCCCGAGGTCACCGTGCCCGAGGTGTACGCCCCGACCACGGCGTAGTCGTTCTGGTTGCCCGGACTGCCCGGCGGTAGCACGACGCCGCCGGGTGGGATCGGCGCCGGGAAGCTCAGCGCCGGGGTGTACCAGCACCCGTACCCTTGCTCCGGGCGAGCGTACAACTGGATGTTCAGCGGGCCGCCCGTCTCGTTGTCGGCGAACTGGACCACGCCCAACGCCCAGCCGGGGAACCAGGACCGGAAGTCGTCCAGGCCCTTCAGCAGCATCCCGTCGTCGGAGCCGGACGGCGGTCGGAGCACCAGCTGGGCACCCGTGGTGCCGGTGAACCGGACGAGCGCTCCGTCTGCGGTCAGCGCGTCGCTGCCGGCCTGCACGGTGACCGCCCAGTCGTCGCCACCGGAGGTGCCGTCGATCCGCGGCACGGCGTTGACGTTGGTCACCCCTCCGGTGATGTCGGAGAACGTGTACGTCGCCGTGGTCCCACCGGTGGTCGGCGAGGCCAGCATCAGCCGCTGGTTGTTCACGCCCCAACCCAGGATCGGGTTGCCGTTCGCGTCCTTCCCCCAGGCCACCGACAGCGGCACGGTGGTCAGGTTGTCGGTGCCGGACTGGTCCCAGGTCGCGTACGTCGGCGAGATCGTTCCGTTCGTCGCATCGACGGTGATGACGTACCCGGCGGGACCCTTGCCCATCGCACCGATGGCCAGCTTTCCGCTGCCCGACGGATCCCAGGCCAGCGAGGTGATCGACTCCTGGCAGCACGACCCGTGCGGCACGGTGAAGGTCGCGACCTGGTTCAGATCGCCGTCCATGATCAGCACCCGGCCGTCGGACAGCCCGACGGCGAGGAATTGCTCGCCGATGAACGGCGCGGCGAGGGCCGTCGTCACCACCGGTCGGCCGGTGGCGGGGTCGAACGTCGACAGCAGCGCGCGGTGAAAGACGCAGGCCTGGCCGTCACACGGCCCGAAGCCACCGAGCCAGTACAGCCAGTTCCCGAAGGTGTCCGCCGAGTTGCCCTTGATCCCGGAGACATAGAGGGAACTGTTGCCGGCGGTGTAGATGGTGTTGATGTGGAAGGTGTTCGCCAGCGATGCGAAGCACAACCGGCACGCGCCGGAAAGGCCGTCGCTGTAGTCCTCGACGAAGAGGTCGTACTGCGGATCGGTGATGAACGGATCACCGGGGAGAGTCGCCCACGGCACGTTCAGGTCGATCGGGAGATGGAACAACTGGGTACCGCCTGCGTCCGGCGGGGCATAGGTGTTGAGGTAGATGTTCCCGTTCGCGTCGCCCTCGACCCGGGTACGGCCGCCGTAGTCCTGGTTGCCGAGGACGACGCTGGCCTCGTCCCGGATCGCCTGCGGCAGCTGCTGGGACAGCGGGACGATCCGTGGATCGGGTGCGGCCGCCGCGTGAACTCCTCGATGCGCAGTGGATTTCGGGACAGTCGATTTCGGGACAGTGGATTTCGGGACAGTGGTTTTTTGGACAGGGGGCTTCGGCACCCGCGGGCTCGCGGTGGCGGCCCCGCCCAGCCCCGCCAGCAGGGCGCAGAGCAGCAGCGCGACGAGAGCGGCTGGGCGCCGGACACTCCGCCAGGTACGGGGGTGGCGGGCGCCAGGTCGAGTGGACTCGGTCATCGCTACTCCTCCAACATCTTCGGGATATCGAAAGCAAGCTGGGCGCTCGGGTCGAGGCTCATCCCGCCGGTGCCGACCAACCCTTCAACCGGGTCGGCGGCCAGCGATCCGGCCCCCGGCACCGGCTGAGAGGCATTGGTCAGGGTGGCCGCCTTGCTGACCCCGTTCTCCGCCGCGGTGACCACGCCGTCGTCGGTCGGTCGCAGGGTCGTGTCCGGGTTGGCCGGGATCGTCGCCTCCCCGGCGTCGGACAAGCCCCAGTTCGCCGGATCGTTCGGGTCCAAACCCTGAGCCAGGAGACTCTCCTTGTACACGTCGTGGAGATTCAGGTTCCCCAGGCTGTCATCGCTCAGGTCGAGTGAGCTGGACAGCTGCTGGCTCGTCACCTCGGGCCGCAGCCCTCGCGCCGAGAGCGGAATGGTCTCCTGCCCGGTGTTGCTGTCGAGCAGGCTCGGAAGCGAGTTGAACTCGTCGCTGTTCAACATCTCGGAGACGCGAGTCCCCTTCGGTCGCTCGAAGGTCGACACCATGCCCTCCGCGTCGCCGGTCTCCGGCTGGGACGCCGCGTGCTCGGCGACGCCCTCGGTGTCGGCGACCGTGCCCTCGGCGCCGGTGGCGGCCGCGTGCGCCGCGTCGGCGGTGGTTTCGGCGGCAGCCACTCCCGCCGAGGCGAGCCCGGCGGCGCCGGCCAGCGACCCGGCCGCGGTGGCGATGTCGGACAGGTCCTGGCGCTGGTCGTCGGTGAAGAAGTGCTTGCCGCCGCTCAGCACGCTGATGTCGTCGGCCAGCCGGGCGGACTGCGCGGCCATCCCGATCACCTGGACAGCGGTCGCCACGGTCTGCCAGATCGCGGTCCTGATCACGGCCGCGGCCACCTCGACGCCCGCCTCCATCCCGGCGATGATCGCCCCGCCGGCGACGGCGGCCGCACCTCCGGTGACCACGATGCCGATCGCGAACGCGATGCAGAACACGATGTCGGTGATGGTGTCGACGACCACGCTGAGCCCGGACGGGTCGACCTTCATCACCGGGTTGGTGGCGAACCCGACGTACCGGTTGAGCTGGTTGGCGGTGTCGCGGGAGGTGAACCGGCCCTGGGCCGGATCGTAGATCCGGGTCAGGGTGATCATGGTCTGGTTCGACGGGTCGGTGTAGAGCGCGCGGACCGCCGCACCGTCGTACTGGAAGGGATTGGCGCGCCCGGCCTGCACCCCGGCCGCCGCACCGATGACCCGGCCAGGCCGGCCGTCGAGCAGCGCCGGCGTGCCGTAGTCGCCGTATGCGTACGTGTTGGTCACCGTGCCGGCGCTGTCCACCAGCGCGGTCACCGAGGTATGCCGGTCCTGCAGCAGGTAACCGACCCCGGCGCCGGTGGTCAGCGGCGCGGCCGCGGTGGTGATCTTGCCGGCCGGGCTGGTGTTCGGCTGCAGCGTCCGGGCCACCCGGCCGGCGGTGACCAGGTAGGAGGCGGTGGCCGAGCCGTTGTTGGCTCCTGCGGACAGTGTTGTCGTGTCGTTGCTCAACGAGCCGTCGGGTGCGTAGTGCAGCTCCACACTGCTCGTCCCGGTGGCCGGGTCGACGGTGGTCGCCCGGCGTCGGGTGCCGTCGGCCCAGTAGGCGTACGTCGTGGCGGCGCCGGCCTTGGTGCTGCTGGACTGCAGGAGGCCGTCCGGCCGGTAGACGTACGTCGTCCCGGAGAGCGAGCTCAGCACCCGGCCGTTCGCATCGAAGGTCTGCTTGGTCGTGGTGCTGCCGGCCTGCCGGCCGGTCAGCTGCCCGGCCGCGTCGTAGCTGTCGGTGGTGACCAGCTTCGCCGTGGTCGGCCGGGTGCCGGTGGTCCGGGTGACCCGGGTCGTGGTCACCACGTTGCCGGCCACGTCGAGGGTGTAGCCGAGCGTGGTCCGCGCAGTGCCGGTCACACTGGCGCCCGAGTAGACGGCCGAGCCGATCAGCCGCTGGTACGCGTCGTAGCGGTAGCTGATCGTCCAGGTGCCGTAGGTGCTGGCGCCGGGCGCGCAGACGATCGTGCACGTGCCCGGGTCGGCGGTGGTGTCGGTCCGCCGGGTCAGATTGTGGTTCCGGTCGTAGCTGTAGCTGTGCGCCTCGACCTGCTTCCGCGGTCCGTTCGCGGCGCCGGGCGCGGTCGTGACGTCCGAGGCCAGCAGATTGTCGGGGGTGTAGGCGTACGTGGTGATCAGGCCGTTGCCGCGAGTGGCGGTGGTGATCCGGGCGAGCCCGTCGTAGCCGTAGCTGACGCTCGCCAGCGTCACCGTGCCGCGGACCTGCTTCGAGGACTGCAGGGTGCCGTCGGTGTTGTAGACGTAGCTGGTCACCGCGCCGGTGACGTCGGTCGCGCTGGCCAGTTCGCCGTTGTCGGCGTACGTCTGGGTGGCGGCCGAGCCGTCCGGATAGCCGATCGAGGTCCGGTGTCCGTCGGCGTCGTAGCCGTACGTGATCGTCCCGGTCGCGTCGGTGACACTGGCCAGCTTCCCGGCGCCGGGCTTGCCGGCCGGCACGTACGCGTACGTCGTGGTCGCGGCCGCCCCACCCTTCGGCGTCACGCTGGCCGAGGTCAGCTGACCGGTGGTCGCGTCGTACACGTTCTCGGTGACTGTCCCGGCCGTATCGGTCCGGGTCAGCAGCCGGCCGTCCGCGGCATAGCCGTAGCTGGTCTGCTTGCCGTTCGGGTCGGTCAGGCTGGTCACGTTCCCGGCGGCGTCGACCTGCCGGCTGCTGCCGCTGGTCGCGCTCGCACCGGACTGCTGCAGGGTGCGTGCGGTCACGCCGGAGTCGAGCATCGCCGTCGTGGTCGAGGTGACCGGATCTCCCGGCGCCTGGTTCGCCGGTGCCGGGCCGATCGCGGTCGAGGTCGCCAGGCCGCCGTCGCCGGTGTAGCTCGGCACGGTCGTCACGTTCGCCGAGCTGACCGCGGTTGCCCGGCCGATCCCGTCGTACGTCGTCTGGTTGGCCGGGTCGACCAGGAACAGCGGCCGGCCGCCGGGTCCGCTGCCCTGCGGGTAGGTCGCCCGGGACGACACCTCCCGGTTGAGGTCGTCGAGCCGGCTCTGGGTGATCTGGTACGGCGCCGTGGCGTTGTCGCCGGTCAGGCTGGTGGTGGTCGTGTTGGCGCCGTCGTCATACGTCGCGTCCTGGGTCACTCCGGTGACCCCGACCCGCCGGATCGCCCGGCCGAGCGCGTCACTGGTGACCGTCGAGGTCCGGCCCAGCCGGTCGGTGCTGGTCACCGTCGAGCCGTCCGGACTGTACGTCGTACTGGACACGGTCCGCGCCGCGACGTCGGTGACGAACGCGCTGTTGTGGACGTTGTCGGTGACCAGGACCACCCGGCCCAGCGGGTCGAATGTCGTCTGCGTCCGGTGCCCGTCGGCCTCGGTCACGGTCTGGGTGGCCGGGTCGTCCGCCGTCGCCGGGGTGTACGCGGTGCTGGTCTTCAGCCCGGTCGGCGGTGTCACGCTGAGGATCCGGCCGCCGGCGTCGTAGGTGCGGCTGGTGACCCGGCCCGCCGGATCGGTGACGCTGACCCGCAGTTCGGTGACCAGGTCCAGCACCGTGGTCGTGGTCTGGGCCGCGGGGGTGCCGGCACCGACCGTGGCCTTGATCGTCTTCGTCCGGGCCGCCGGATCGACAGTGGTCGTGTACGTGGTCTGCGACGTCGCCGGGCCGCCGCCGTTGCCGGCCGGCGGGGTGATCCCCTTGGCCCAGCCGACGGTTCGGCTGGTCAGCACCCCGTCGTCGTAGCCGTAGCTGGTGACCGTCCGCGGTTGGACGCTGGCTCCCTTGCCCGCCTCGGTTCTGGTCGTCGAGTCGACCACCGAACCGTCGGCGGACAACGTGTTGGTGGTGGTCCGTCTGGTGCCGTCGCTGCCGGTGGTGACCACCGAGGTGACCAGCCCGTAATGGCCGGCCGCGTTGTCGTACGTCGTCTTGGTGGTGGTGCCGGCCTCGTCGGTCTTGCTGGTCACCCGGCCGTGGTCGTCGTACTGCGTCGACGTCGTCGTGGTCCTGGTGCTGGCCGCCGCGGTGATCCCGTTCGGCCCGCTCTTCGCGGCGTAGGTGACCGCGGTGGTCAGCGGCCGGAAGTAGTTGCCGGGCAGGTTGGTCGGCGCCTCGATCGTCGGATAGGTCATCGTCTGCTGCTGGACCATCACCGGGTCGACGGTCGGGTCGTCGGTCGCGTCGATCTCCCGGTCGATCAGCCGGTGCGCCGAGTCGTACGTCGACAGCGTCGAGGCCAGCCCGTTGCTGAGCCGGGTCGAGTAGGTGTAGTCCGGGTCGCCGGAGTCGAACAGTGCGTCCTGGCCTTGGCCCGCGTACGTCGGATAGCCGGTGTAGTTGTGCTGGTCGCCGTTCGGGTTCAGGTCGATCGTGCGGGTGGGGGTGAGCTTGTTGCCGTTGCCGTCCAGCAGGTCCAGCGTCTGGGCCACCACCAGCGTGAGCGAGGACCCGTAGTCGGCCGCCTGATAGCCGACCACGCTGGTCGCCCCGCTCGGACCCGTGACCTGGTTCAGGTACTGCGCATTGTCGTTGCTGCCCGAGACGTTCGTGTACTGGAAGGTGGCGACGGAGCCGAGCGGGTCGGTCACGGTCCAGACCATGTTGTCCTGGAACTGGACCACCGTGCTGGCTGTCACGCCGTCCGAGCGGGCCGGCGCCGAGACGGTCAGCGCGCCGGAGTTCGGGTCGTAGCTGAACGTGGTGACCAGCCCGTGGTCGTCGACGATGCTGGCCGGCTGCCACTGGGTGGGCGAGATCTGGTTGTACGTCAGGTCGGTCCGGTTGCCGAAGCGGTCCGTGCGGGCGATCAGATTGCCGTTGACGTCGTAGTAGTCGGTCCGGCCGTCGTCGAGGTGCAGCGCGTAGGAGTAGTCGACGGCTTCGGCAATCCCCCGGCGGGCGGGCAGCACGCGCTTGGCCGCCGGCTTGTCGGCGGGCACCTCCAGGTACATGTCCTTCAGCGGATAGCCGGCCAGGTTGGAATACACCGACCCGTCGTCGTCGATCGTGTACGCGCCCCCGCTGGCCGGGTAGACGGTGCCGGAGCCTGAGGTGTCGATGAAGGTCGTCCCAAAGCTCCAGCCGGCCCCGAAGCCGTAACGATCCACGCCCGCCCCGGCCCGGGCCTGGTTCCAGTCCAGGGTGTAGGTGACTCCGCTGGTCCCCTCGCTGGCGACCGTGATCAACGGCACCGAGATGGAGAACTGTCCGGTCCGCGGGTCGATCGACCCACCGAGCCCACCGCCCAGAGCGAAGGCGCCGGACACCGGCTGGTCTGCGGCGGCCGGTTGCAGCCGGCCCGCGAGAGCCGGCACGACGACGTACAGCGAGACGACGAGCGCGCCGATCACCAGCAGCCGCAGGCCCCGCCTGCCGGACAGCCTTCTCACCGTGTCGCCTTCCCCGAGCCGCCGACCGCCCGATCAGCGAGACAGGCTGCGGCGGACCCGATCGGTGAGCGTCGACCGGAGCCGGCGGGCCGCCTTCGCGGTGCGGGTGGTCCGTTGCGCCGCCAATCCGGCGGACTGATCGGTGCCCTTGATCGTGACGCCGGTCAGATCCGCGACGACCCGCGTCAGCGCACTGGAGTAGATCCGGACGGCAAAGCGGCCCTGCACGATGGCCGTCGACACGAAGGCGAGGTTCGCGATGGTCACCTTCGCCTGGAAGTTCAGCGTCGATGTCCCGGGGAAGTCTCCCGGCGGGTAGGCGGCGAGATAGCCGTTCGTCACTGGCGCGACGGCACTGACGTTCAGGTACGCCGAGGGCACCACGAAGTCCGCCTCCTCGACCGCGACCTCGAGGTCCAGCCAGCTCTTCGGCGTCATCCGGCCGGCGGAATCCAGGGCGCCCGAAGACATGCGGATGATTCGCCGCCGTCCCGCGGCGCTGGCCGTGTCAAGCACCCGGACCGGGGTCGGCAGCGCATACGGTGTCGGCAGATCGGCGAGGTCGATACCGGTGGCGAGGAAGGTCGTGGTCTCGCCGAGCAGGGAGTCGACCCCGATCACCGGACCGATCACGGTGTTGGCGATCTGGCCGAGCTCCAGCTGGCCCGCGTAGTCGGCCGCCAACGGCTCCAGATAGAGACTCGGGCCGTTCGCGTTGGACAGCTTCAGGGTGGGATCGGCCGACCCGGTGCCATCGCCGATCTCGATCCCCGTGCTGCTCTCGGCGCCCGTCGACCGGCCCGCGAGCACCGCATCACCGTCGGCCGCCTCGGCCGCCGGGGCGGTCAGGGCGGCGGCCGCCACCCCGCCCACCGCGGCGCCGGCGATGATCGCGCCACCCCGGAGCAGACCGCGCCGGTTGAGCGCAGGCGCCGGGTCGTCGACCGCGATCTTGTTGTTCTCGTCCCGCCCGGCCATTGACGTACCTCCCTGACTGGCAGCGGGCAGCCCGCCGCACGCGCACAGTCAACAGCGGCCCGCCGCTCACCCGCGCCCGGGAAAATCCCTAGTGTCGCGTTAGTCAGGTTCCTTTGCGCATGGCGGCGTTCAGGTGCGTGCATCGCAGGGCCGACGAGGGAGGGATGCCGGGTCGAATCTTGACCGAGGAGAACGCAGCGAGGTGCGTGCCTGGGCGTCGCCAAGCGTCATGAGACCTGACTAACGCGACACTAGTCCTTACGGCATGTATCGGCGCGAGATGCAAAGCCGCACGAGACCGCGATCGCGCTGCTTGCTCGATTGGCGGGTGCGCTTGCCCTTGATGCGGTTGCGCGGTCCCGTGCCCACTATCGAGCGGGGCAGTCGAGATGCCGCAACGCGTCATGGTGACCACGGCGACACGCTCACCGAGTCCGCTCGGCTTCGGTCAGGACTCCGGCAGGCAGCAGGGGCACCGGTCGGCGACCAGCCGGCGTCGTGGAACTCTCCGGAGCAGGATCTGGTCGCGGCGCATGCTGGCCGACTCGGGCTACCGACCGCCCTGGACGGTGAGCCCGCTCGGCGCGTCCTTCGTAGCGAAAAAGCCGAAGATCACGGCGAGCAAGCCGAAGGGCAGCTGCAAGATGGTGAACGCGTTGCTGCTGCCCGACGCGGCAAGGACGAACAGGGAGAAGTCCCAGAGACCGTGTAATGCCATCGCCCAGATCAACGTGCCTGTCACCCGTCGCAGGATGTAGAAGACCGATCCACTCATCGCGGCGCTGATGATTTGAACGACGGTGTCGCCAGCGGGAGCACCCAGGATGATGTTGATGCCATGCATCAGACCGAACATCGAACACGTCAGCACCCAGACCATCACCTCGCGCAGGCGGCCTCGCAGGCCGACCAGTAGCAGACCCCGAGCGGTGAATTCCTCGCCGAATCCGACCGCTAGTCCGAGAGCGATTCCGGCTAGGACGAAGCCCCATCCGACCCCGCCCCAGTCGGTCAGCAGCAGGTTCGTGGATGCCAGCAGCGCCATCAGGACAGGTGCGATGATCGTCCATCGTCGAGTGGTCGGCGGACGTTCGAACAGCGCCGGACGCCACCAGCCCCACCACGTCGCCAGCACGGCCATCAGCAGGCTCGCGAGCACGATGGAAAGTACGCCGCTCCGCCAGATGTTGTGGGCGGTGTCCGCAAGCTCCGGATACGGGATGCCGGAGGTGCCTTGAACGCCGAGGATGACCGCGATGTAGCCGACGAAGGCCGCCAGGCCGAGCCACGGACGGGGTGAAATTCTCATGCCCGCACATCCTGACAGGCCGACCACGTGGCCGGTGCGCACCCTGGCGCCGGTGGCCTCGGCACCCGCGCCGTGGCCAGCCGCGTGCCGAGGACGTTCGGGGCGACGGGATTTCGGCCATGTGCGTTTGACGGCGTGCGGGGTCCCGCTCTGGCACGATCGGGGCCGTGGACATCGCCGCTGAATCAAGCACGCAGCCGGGCAGGCCCCGGTCGGCCCGTGACGCCGCATTCCTGGACCGCTTCAACGCCAGGATGCGACTGCCGATCGTCGTGTCGGCCATCCTGCCGTTGGTGATCATCCCGGGCTCCACCGGCTGGGTCGGCGTGGCGGTCGGCGTGCTCACCTGGCTGGTGTTCCTGATCGACTTCGTGGTTCAAGCGCGCTACCGCGACCACTACACGCGCACCGGATTCGGCCGCTTCGACCTCTTCGTGGTGATCGCTACGGCCCCGTGGTTCCTGATTCCCGGCGCGCAGGCCGGCCAGTTCGTGGTCCTGCTCCGGCTGGCCCGCCTGGCGAGACTGGTGATGGCGACGCGGGACGCGCGGCGCCTGTTCGAGCGACTCGGCCGGGTCGCCCTGACAGCCGGCGGAGTCGTGGTGGTCGGCTCCCTGGTGGCCTACCACGCCGAGCATTCCGTCAACCCCGAGTTCGCGACCGTCGGCGACGCCTTGTGGTGGGGCCTTGTCACTCTCACCACGGTCGGCTACGGGGACATCGTCCCGAAGACCACGGCCGGTCGGTGGGCGGCGGTGACCATCATGGTGACCGGGATCGCCGTTCTCGGTCTGCTCGCAGGGTCCCTGGCCAGCTTCTTCCGGCTCGACAGCGCTATCCCACCAGCGGAACCGCCGACCGGCACCGAACCACGTGCGGTCACATCCGGCGATGCTGCTCTCGAGGCTCTCACCACCGAGGTGTCAGCTCTGCGCCACCAGGTGGACAGCCTGGCCGCACGGCTGGCCGGTACGCAGCCGGCTCCGGCTACCCCGACGCCGGGGGGTGACGAGACCGGCGACTAGCGCACCGAAGTCTCCGGGCGCGGATCTTGCTCGGTGATCATGCGCTGGGTCGGTCAGCCCGATTGGTCCGGCACCCTGGCGGTGGTCCGGGCCGGGCCGACCCAGGTGAGGTCAGGCACGTTGACCACGATGGCCTCCTGCGTGGTGCGGGCGATCACCACCACTGCCGCCTCGTCCGGGTCGGGATTCTCCTCGCGGTGCGGAACCCACGGCGGCACGAAGACGTAGTCGCCCGGCCCGGTGTCGATGCGGATCTCGCGGTCCGCGAGGCCGTCTCGGCCAGGCTCCAGGAAGACGAAGCTCGGATGCCCGCTGACCACGTAGATCGCCGTCTCGCTGTGCCCGTGATGATGGTTCGCCGAGGACGTGTCCGGCGGCACGTGGGTTTCACCCATCCACAGATTCTCGGCGCCCACCGTCTTTCCACTGATCGCCTCCAGACGTCGCATCCCCGGCGTCTGAGCTGTGGCCGAAACGAGCCGACCCGGCGGGATGTGATGAAGCTGCCGGTGGAACCAGTCGATGGGCTCGGTTGTCACGATCAAACCTCCGGGAACGCATGTTGCCGATCCTGACGCTGTTGGTCAGGGTAGGACGCTCGTCCAGTGATCGCGACATCGCGGTTGGTGCCGGCCCGGTCGCGGCAGCTGTTTCGGCTGAGGTGTCGCGACCTGCTCGCCATGCGTCCGAAATTCAGCCGCTCAGTATCCATATGGT
Source organism: Microlunatus ginsengisoli (assembly GCF_039537205.1). Lineage (NCBI taxonomy): Bacteria > Bacillati > Actinomycetota > Actinomycetes > Propionibacteriales > Propionibacteriaceae > Microlunatus > Microlunatus ginsengisoli. Next base: position 55,758 of record NZ_BAABAB010000031.1, read on the forward strand.
CCCAGTAGGGAATATGGTCCACCGATGAGCATTCTTCGTCGAAAGAGCGTCGAGGACGTCCTGGCCCAGGGAGACAGCGACGAGCACGGTGCTGCTGGAGCTGCGTCGGGTCAGCTGGCCAGGCGGCTGACGGTATGGGACCTGATCGGGTTCGGCATCGGCATCGTCATCGGCACGGGCATCTTCACTCTGACGGGGCTGCAGGCCAAGAACAATGCCGGACCCGCGATCGTCGTCTCCTTCGTCGTAGCCGGCGTGGTCAGCCTGCTGGCCGCCCTGTGCTATGCCGAACTCGCCTCGGCCGTGCCCGCAGCCGGTAGTTCGTATACCTACGCCTACACGACAATCGGCGAGATCTTTGCCTGGATCATCGCCTGGGACTTGATCTTGGAGTTCGCCCTCGGCGCCGCGGTCGTCGCCAGAGGCTGGTCGGGCTATCTTCTCGGCGTCTTCCCCTTCCTTCCGACGGCACTCTTCGGCGAGCACTCGGTGATCAACCTCGGCGCCGTGCTGATCGTTGCGGTGCTGGGAGCGGTGGCCATCAAGGGAATCAAGGAGTCGGCCTGGGTGACCAACACCCTGGTCGTCATCAAGGTCTCCGTCTGCATCTTCGTCATCGTCGTCGGCCTGTTCTTCGTCCAGAAGGCGAATCTCGTCCCGTTCGTCCCGCCGTCGAAACCGCTTCCGGCCAGTGAACAGCTCGGCGGCCTGACGGCGCCGATGTGGCAGTTCCTCACCGGCGCCGCACCGACCTCGTACGGCATGGTCGGGGTCTTCATCGCCGCCGCTGTCGTGTTCTTCGCCTACAGCGGCTTCGAGGCCGTCGCGAACCTCGGCGAGGAGACGAAGAATCCGAAACGCGACATGCCGCTCGGTCTGCTGGGAACACTCGGCATCTGCACCCTGCTCTATGTCGGTGTCTGCTTCGTGCTGACCGGCATGGTCAAATACACCGATCTGAGCGAGGGTGACGCGGTGGCGCAAGTGTTCCGCGACGTCGGTCTCGGCTGGGCCGGCGTGCTGATCGGACTGGCAGCGATCGCCGGCCTGACCTCCGTGATCCTGGTCGACATCGTGACCATGGGCCGGATCGGGTTCGCCCTGGCCAGAGACGGCCTGCTTCCGCCGGCGTTCCGGAAGGTGCATCCGACCTGGAACACACCGGTTCTGATGACGTCCCTGACCATTGGTGTCGTCATGGTCCTCGCGGCCTTCGTGCCACTCGGGACGTTGGCCGAGATGGTCAGCATCGGAACGCTGTTCGCGTTCCTCGTCGTCTCGATCGCCGTCCCGGTGCTGCGGGTCACCCGGCCAGAGATGCAGCGACCCTTCAGGACGCCCTTCAGCCCGGTCGTGCCAGTCCTCTCCGGACTGTGCTGCATCGGACTGATGGCCAACCTCGCGACCGAAACCTGGCTGCGTTTCCTGATCTGGCTCGCGATCGGTCTGGTCATCTACTTCGGATACAGCCGGCGCCACGCACGGCTGGCAGACCCGGTCGCGTTTGATCAGCGCTTCAGAGACGAAGCAGCGATCCCACGGGACTGATCGGACCGCTCACCTCACCGTGACGACGTCGCGGCCGCGCTGCCCATCACGACGGCGTGGAGGGCGTCAGCCGCTCTGTGCGGGCTGCCAGCCCGGTCGCGGCGTGGCGTCGAGCAGGGCCCGGGTGTAGCTGCTGCGGGGCCGGCCGAAGATCGAGTCGACCGAGCCGGTCTCCTCGATCCGGCCGGCGCGAAGCACCATCACGTCGTCGGCGATCTGGCGGACGACGGCGAGGTCGTGGGTGATGAACAGGTACGCCGTCCCGGTCTCGCGTTGGATCCGGTTCAGCAGGTTGATCACCTGGGCCTGCACGGACACGTCCAGGGCCGAGACCGCCTCGTCGAGCACGATCACCTCCGGCTCCGGTGCGAGCGCCCTGGCGATCGCCACCCGTTGACGCTGTCCGCCGGACAGCGACCGAGGCCGCAGCTCACGGTGGGCGTCGCTGAGACCGACCATGGCCAGCAGGTCGGCGACTCGCGCGGCGCGACCGTTGCGGGCACCACCGCGCAGCGACACCGCCTCGGCGATCGCGTCGCCGACGGTCTGGGTCGGGTCGAGGGTGGTGTACGGGTCCTGCGGGACCAGCTGGAGCTGCAGCCCGCGACGACGGCGCTCGCGGGCCGACCGCGCCGGCCGGCTCCGGTCCTCGCCGCAGACACCGACCGTGCCGGAGGTCGCTGCAACGGTTCCCGTCACCACCGCGCCGATGGTGGACTTGCCTGCACCGGACTCGCCGACGAGCGCGAGTGTCTTGCCGGCGGACAGGCTGAAGGAGACGTCGTCGACGGCCGGGGCCCGGTCGCCGTACGCCTTCACCAGGTGGCCGACGGTCAGCACCTCGCCGATCCTGTTCACGACGCCACCACCCGGAGCGGGAGCTCGGCGTCGAGGATGCCCGCATCGACCTCGGCGATCCGGTGGCAGCGCACGCTGTGATCACCGGCCGTCGCCGGCGGCGGCAGCTGGGCACACCGGTCCAGGGCGACCGGACACCGTGACGCGAACGGACAGCCGGGGCCGGCGTCGGAGGCGGCCCGCGGTGCTCCGTCGATCACCCGGATCTCCGGCAGCCGGCGGTCCAGATCGGGGCGGGAGGCCAGCAGTGCACGGGTGTAAGGGTGTTTCGGCGTCGACGCGATCTCCGCCGCCGGCCCCTCCTCGAGGACCTGACCGCCGTACATCACCGCGATCCGGTCGCAGATCGCGGTGGCCAGGTCGAGGTCGTGGCTGACGAAGATCATCGCCGTGCCGCTCTCCCGGCGGAGCTCGTCGGTCAGGGCCAGCACGTCCGCCTGGGTGGTCACGTCCAGGGCCGTTGTCGGCTCGTCGGCGAGCAGTAGTGCGGGACGTTCCATCAGCACCGAGGCGATCATCACCCGCTGCAGCAGCCCTCCGGACAGCTCGAACGGATATTGCGCCATTCGCGCCTCGGGGTCGCTGATCCGCATCCGTCGCAGCGTGGCCACGGCGCGCTCTCGGGCGGCGCGGAGATCGGCGTTCGAGTCCTTGGCCCGCTCCAGCAGGAAGCTGCCGACCGGGTGGATCGGGTTCACCGCCGACCGCGGGTCCTGGAACACCATGCCCACCGACCTCCGGTACCGCCGGAGTGCGGCAGCGTCCATCGCCAGCACGTCCCGCCCGGACACGGTCACCCGCCCGGACACCGTTGCGTTCTTCGGGAGCAGCCGGGTGACGGCCCGCAGGGTCATCGACTTGCCCGAACCGGACTCGCCGACGATGCCGAGCGACGTCCCGTTCTCCACCTGCAACGAGACACCCCGCAGGATCGGTACGCCGCCGATCGCGACGTGCAGATCATCGATCTCGAGCAGGCCGGGCGCCACCGAAGAGCCGTGGACCGCGTTCACGATTCCTCCCCGGAGAGCTTGGATCCCAATGTGAACAGGGACATCACGGTCAGCACGATGGCGACCGCCGCGGCGACGACACCCAGCGGATGTCCGCGCAGCAGCGCGTCACGATCGCTGACCAGGACGCCCCAGTCGGCCTGCGGCGCCTGGACGCCGAGGCCCAGGAACGACAGGGCCGCGAGGTCGATCAGTGCGTACGCGAACGTGACACTCGCCTGACCGGTCAGCATCGGCGAGAGGTTGCGCAGCACGTGGCGCACATTGATCCTCATCGGCCCGTGCCCCTGCACCTGCAGCACCGTGACGTAGGGGCGGTTCCGTTCCGTCACCGCGGCGGTGTGGGCCAGCCGGCCGAAATAGGGAAGATAGGCGATCGCCAGTGCGACGGCGGCGGCGCCGAGGCCGGGCCCGAACATCGCCACGGCCAGGATCGCCAGCAGCAGGCCGGGGATCGCGAACAGGATGTCGAACGCGCGGGTGATCGCGAACTCGGTGCCGCTGCGTCGCCAGGCGGCCAGCAGGGCCAGCGGAATCCCGACCAGGACGGTCATCACGACGATCGCGGCCGGCCCGAGCAGGGACGGACGGGCGCCGTAGATCAGCCGCGAGGCGATGTCGCGGCCGGTTCCGTCGGTGCCCAGCCAGTGCTCGGCGCTCGGCGGCGCGTATGCGGCGAGCAGGTCGGCGGCGTCGGGATCGTAGGGTGCGATCAGCGGCGCGAAGACCGCCATCACGACCATCGCGATCAAGAAGACCGCGGCGCACCAGCCGGCCACACCGAGGCGCGGCAGCCGGCGGGAGCGGCGCGTCGTCGCCGACGCTGCCGGGGAAAACGGTTCGCTGAGGACCGCGGTCATCACGACACCGCCCTTCTGACGCGGGGATCGAGGATCGCCGAGATCACGTCGGCGACGAGGTTCAACACGACGAAGCCGACCACCACGATCAGGGCGACCGCCTGCACCACCGGGAAGTCCTTCTGCTGCACCGAACTGATCAACAGCCCGCCCAGACCGCCGAGCCCGAACGCCTGCTCGACGACCACCGCCCCGGCGATCAGACCGGCGACCTGCAGGCCGGCGACGGTTGCGATCGGCGCCGAGGCGTTACGCAGCACGTGGCTGCGGATGAGCCGCCCGTGGCTGATTCCGCGCATGGTCGCGGTCTGCACGTGCTCCGATGCCAGTTCGGCCCGTGCCGCCGAGCGGGTCACCCGGGCCAGCAGCCCGCTGGCGATGATCGCGAGCGAGATCGCCGGCAGGGTGAGTCCTCGCAGCCAGCCACCGACGCCGGTGCCGAGGCCGTACGCCGGAAACCAGCCCAGGTTCACCGCGAACACCGAGATCAGCAGGCTCGACGCCACGAACGCGGGCAGGGCGACGGCAACGGACGTACCGGCCGTGACGGCACCGTCGAGCTTGCCGGGGCGCAGCGCGGCCAGCAGGCCGGACCCGATCCCCAGCAGCAGGACGAGCACGCCGGCGTAGGCGACCAGGGCGAGGGTGACCTCGGCCGCCGGGGCCACTCGATCGGCGACCGGCTGCTGGGTGATCAGTGACGTGCCGAGGTCGCCGGTCAAGACGTTGCCGAGCCAGTCGACGTAGCGCACGAACACGTTCTGGTCCAGGCCGAGGTAGTGCCGCACCTGCTCCTGCACCTCCGGCGAGGGCGGGCGCGATCCGAACAGCACCTGCTCGGGGCTGCCCGGCGACAGGTACAGGCTGAGATAGACCACCAGGCTGGCGGCCAGCAGGGTGACCGCCAGTCCGATCAGCCTGTGCAGCATGAAGCGGCTCATCCGTTGCTCCGGGGCATCAGCGGGCGCCGACCGCGGCCGCCCACGGCGAGGTCATGTAGGAGAACGTCAGCGTCGCCCCGGTCAACCGTGAGTTCTCGAACACCAGTGCCCGCGGCTGGACGATCGGGATGGCCGGCAGACCCTCGGCGAGCTTCGCCTCCGCCGCGATGACCAGTTCGGCGCGCGCCCGGTCGTCGGTCGTCGAGTCCGCCTGGGCCAACTTCTCTGTCACCGTGGGGTCGTGGTAGCCGCTGAAGTTCATGTTGCCGTGGACGTCGCCCACCAGTTGGTCGAGCAGCAGCGGTTCGGGCAGCTCGACGTAGTTCTTGGTGAGGATGACGTCGTACGGCGCGCGTGCCTTCGGATCGGCGAAGATCGCGCCGTACTGCTGGCTGGGCAGGCCGACCAGCTTCACGTTCAGCCCGGCCTGTTTTGCCTCCTGCTGGACCACCGTCGCGATCTGCGAGCTCTCCGGATCGCCGGCCGGGAACGCGAACGCCAGTTCCGTGCTGCCGACGCCGGACTGCTTCACCAGCTCGGAGGCCTTGGCGACGTCGGGTTCGGCGACGTAGGGCTGGTAGGCGTCGGCGTACGCGTCGTGGGCGTAACCCCACACACCGGGACCGGACACCTTGTACAGCGGGTCCGCCGTGCCGTTGAACAGAGTCTTGGCGATCGCCGCGCGGTCGAGCACGAGAGACAGCGCCTGACGGACCGCCGGATCGGCCGACGCGCCGCTGCTCTTGGTGAACAGCAGATCGACGTTGATCGGGGTCGAACCCTTGTCGCCGACGTACAGCTTGCCGCTGCTCGCGTTCTGCAGCTGGGTCACCAGGTTGCTCGGCAGTGACAGACCGCCGTCGATCTTGCCGGACAGCAGGCCGTTGGCCAGCGCGCTCGGGTCGGCCGGGTAGACGAAGGTGAACGTCGAGGCGTGGGCCGCGTTGGCCTTGTCCCAGTAGTCGTCGTTCTTGGTCAGCACGAGCTTGGTGCTGCCGTCGTAGGAACCGAACTCGTACGGCCCGGTGCACATCACACCGACCGACGGACTGCCGAACGACCGGCCCGCCTTCTCCGCGAAGTCCTTCTCGACGACAGCGCCGGCGAGGGTGCCGAGCGCGGTGGTGAAGTCGATCGAGCGCCGGGCGAGGGTGACGGTGACCGTCTTGTCGTCGGTGGCCTCGATCTTCTTCACCTGGGCGAAGCTGCCGGAGTAGTTGGAGGCGTACTTGGGGTCGAGGTTGCGGCCCAGGCTGTACGCGACGTCCTCGGCCGTCATCGGCTTGCCGTCGGCGAACGTCACGCCCTGGCGGACGGTGATCACGTAGTGGGTGTCGTCGGTATAGCCGAACGTGGTGGCCAGACCCGGGGTGAGCTTGTAGTCGGGGGTGACCCGGACCAGGGGCTCGCACATGTTCGGGATGGCGGTCTCCTCCGGGTAATCGGCCAGTCCGATCGGGTCGAGCGTGATCACCGGGCGGTAGCCGCCGTACCAGGTGACGTCGTCCACCGGGCCCGCGGCGGTGCCGGTGGTGACCTGGGAGAGGCCGATCCGGTTCACCGCGCTGCCGGACGGCTCGCCCGACGACTCCTGTCCCTTCCCGCCGGCGCAGGCGGTCAACGCGGTCGCCAGCGTTGCCGCGACGGCGACCAGCTGCAGTGAGCACCGTCGTGCGCGGCTGGACGGCGTCGCCGGGGATGTCTTCGATGACATGGGTCTCCTTGGTTCGGGATCAGGGTTCGGACGTCAGGCGCTCTCGTGCACCAGTTCGCCGCCGACGTAGGTGCGCTGCACCTGGGTGGCGGCGATCTCGGTGACGGCGGAATCGAACGGGTTGCGGTCGTGGACGGCCAGATCTGCGGCGCGTCCGGCGGCGAGTGTGCCGGCGAGGTCGTCCGCCCGGGTCACCCAGGCGGATCCGGCGGTGTACGCGGTCAGGGCGGTCGCCAGCGTCAGGCGCTGGTCCGCGCCGAGCGGCGGCGTCCCGGGCGGTGCGTCCGGGCCGACCCGGTTGACGGCGGTGTGGATCGCCGCCCACGGGTCCGGGGTGCTGACCGGCCAGTCGCTGCCCATCACCAGGGTGGCGCCGTCGCGGTAGAGGTCACCGAACGGGTACTGCCGGTCGGCCCGCTCGTCACCCAGGAACGGGATGGTCAGCTCGTCCATCTGCGGCTCGTGCGCCGACCAGAGGGCCTGCAGGTTCGCAGCCACGCCCAGCCTGCGGAACCGGGGTACGTCGTCGGGGTGGACCAGCTGGAGGTGAGCGGCCTGGTGGCGGCGGTCGGCCGTCCCGTTCAGCGATCGCGCCGCCTCCACCGCGTCGAGCACGTCGCGCACGGCGCGATCGCCCAGGGCGTGGAAGTGGACGCCGAAGCCGGCCGCGTCCAGCTCGACGACCACCTCGCGGAGCAGCTCGGGCTCGAGGAAGCTGATGCCGCGGTTCTGTCCGGGATGCCCGCACCGGTCGTGGTACGGCTCGATCAGGGCCGCCGTGAACGTCTCGATCACGCCGTCCTGCATGACCTTGACGTGCGGCAGGGAATAGCGCGGCCGGGTCGAGCTCGCCGCGGCCGCATCGGCCTCGTCGCGGGCGGCGAGCAGGCGCTTCACCTCGGTCTGCACGTCGTCGACGTCCCGGTCCCACCACAGCGCGCCCGCGACCCGGGCGGTCAGCCAGCCCTCGGCCTGAGCGGACAGGTAGGTGGCGTGGGTCGCGTCGGCGCCGTCGTGGTGCACCATCGCGTCCTGCCAGCCGGTGATCCCCAGCGACTGCAGGTAGCGCATCCCCTCGCGCAGGGCGGCCCGGCGGTCGGCCTCGGAGTCGGCGGGACGGCGACGCTCGACAAGGGCCATCGCCCCCTCGTGCAGCAGGCCCGTCGGGTGTCCCGCCGCGTCGCGTTCGATCCGTCCGTCGGCCGGGTCCGGTGTCGCGGCGTCGATTCCGGCGAGCCGCAGCGCGGCCGTGTTCACCCAGGCCGAGTGGTGGTCGCGGTTCGGGAGGTAGGCGGGCCGGTCCGGGACGAGCTCGTCGAGGATCCGGCGATCGGGACAGCCCGCCTCGAACGCCGCCATCGACCATCCGCCGCCGAGGATCCACGGCGCCCGGCTGCCGGCAGCGTACGCCGCGATCAGTCGGCGATAGTCCTCGACCGAATCGGTGCCCGAGAGGTCGCATCGGGTGCGCTCGAGGCCGCCGACGATCGGATGCACGTGGGCGTCCACGAAGCCGGGGGTGACCAGCCGCCCCCGGAGGTCGACGACCTCGTCCGCGGAGTGCAGGAAGGGCCGCACCTCCGCGTCGTTGCCGACGGCGACGATCCGGTCGTCCCGGATCACCAGCGAGGTCGCCCACCGCTGCGTCGAGGAGGCGGTGAAGACGGCGCCGTTGACGAAGGCCGTGGTCTGCATGACTCAATGAAAGCTCAGTGACACCACTGTTGTCAACACTGTTGACAACAGATGCGATAGAGTGCGGATCCAGGCGGTGGAGCACCGTCGCGCAGAGGAGGTCCACCGATGTCGACGTCGACCCGTTCCGCCAAGGGGCGCGGCCGGTCCACCGCGCTCAGCCGCGACTCGATCCTGGAGTCTGCGATCACCGTGATCGAGCGGGACGGAGTCGCGGCGTTGAGCATGCGCCGGCTGGGTGACGAGCTGGGCGTGGACGCCACGGCCTTCTACCGGCACTTCCGCGACAAGGACGATCTGGTGCTGGCCGCGTACGACCGGGTGACCGGGGAGCTGGCAGCCCAGATCCGGACCATCGCGCCCGACGTCGACTGGCGGACCAGGCTGCACTCGCTGGCCTGGGGCTCGTGGCAGCTGGCCGCACGATATCCGGCCCTGTTCAGCCTCGGCTGGACGCGGACGACCGGTGGTGAGGCGGAGAGCGAGATCGTCGAGTACATCCTGGCCGCGCTGGCCTCGACCGGCATGACCGCCGACCAGGTGGTCCTGCACTACCGGATGTTCGGCGACACGACGCTGGCCCTGTGTGGGATGGCGGCCAGCGTGGCCGCGATGCCGGCCGAGCTCCGGGGCAAGGACGCCGCGGCCTGGACGAGGATCTACGCCGTCCTGCCACAGGCGGAGTATCCCGCCGCGCGAGCCCATGCCGCCGAGCTCGCGACCGTCGGCGAGGAGGACATCTACCGGCTCACCGTTGAGGCGATCCTGGATCGGATCGAGGTGACAATCGCCTCGTCGCACGTCTCCGATCGGTGATCCGAGCGACTGTCGTCCGGTCTGAAGCAGCGGCTCAGCCGCCCACATGCCAGTGGACGTTGTCGACGCTCGCGGCTCCGTGGTCGACCCCGCGCCGCTCCTCATACTGACGGGGTAGGAAGTCTTGACGGGCCATCTCGGAGGGGAGCAGTGTCTGGGTAGCTACCGAGCACGGTGGCGGTTGATCGGATGACGGCGGCGTCCGATCGGTCTCGACGTGACGGGCTGTGTCCGCCGCGCGATGGTTCGACTCATCGTGACGCCGAAGGGGTCGGGTTCGATGGGTTGTTCGATGGCAGTTGAGTCACGACCGGGCGGTGGCCAGGTCGACGGCGGCATGATGTGCCGCCGGTCTTCGCAGAGTGTCGACGCCCATCTCGGCGTCGCTGCTGTCCCGACATCCGGAGCAGCGTCGGGGACCCCCGCCGTCCACCCTGGCGAGGGCAGCCGTCGATGAGCGCCCAGGACGATTACGTCCGGAAGAACCTCGAACTCCTCCGAGAGATGCAGATCTCCGGCATGGACCCGGAGGAGGTGTTGGCGTGGCAGGACAAGATCGACAAGGTCAACAAGAGCTACACCGATGCCCGTGCCATCGAGAACGACGAGAAGAAGACCGCCGACGAGCGCAAGCGGGCCAAGGAGGTCGCTGACGGGATCGCCAAGGCCGCCCCGGCGATCACCAAGAGCGTCATCTCGGCGATCAAGGCCTTCAGCAAGGGTGACGCGATCAACGGTGTGGCCGAGATCATGGACATCTGCGCCTCGATGGCGCCACTCATCAGCACCTTCCTCAACGCCGCCGGGCCCGAGGGCGCGCTGGTCGGCGCCTTCTTCTCAGTCGTCGGCCAGATCCTGCGATGCTTCGGGCCGAAGGAGGAGTCCGACCTCGCCAAGTTCCAGAAGATGCTGGAGGAGCTCAATGCCCGGACCGAGCTGCAGGGCATCAAAGCCGTCCACGACGACGTCCTCGCGTATGCAATGACCCTTTTCGACCAGGCAGCGGACCTGCAGAAGCTGTTGGCGCAGCCCGTTCGTACACACGATGACTTTCTCAGGTGCCAGCGCGGAATCGGAACGGCCCATTACGCTCTGGCGGCCAAAAGCATGCACGACGCCGCTTCGTCGTTCGAGAACTGGAAGGTGCTGGAGTACCTCAAGGATGCCAAGAATCACAACGTGGCGCTCTGGCCGACCGTTCTAGGCGTCTGGTGCAAGACCTACTCGGACATGCTGAGCACGATGACGACCATCACCGTGGTAGTCCAGTCCGACGACATGGCCGCGCGGATGCACGACGTCGACCCGAAATTCACGACTCTGGAGGAGAGCGACCGGAGGGATCTCTCGAACGCGCTCGAAGATCTCGCTTCGCTGCTCGACGAACGGAGGAAGGAGTACAGCTCCTGCAACAAGATCGTGCTTCCTGCCCTTCGGGTTCTGACCGGCGTCGCGCAACGATGGGGCCTCTACGGCATCACGGCAAAGAACCACGCGCTGAAGTTCGTCACCGGTCCGCAGAACGTCAAGAGCGGCAAATGGAACGACGTCAGCGACCGAAACTATTACCACCAGCTCATGCTCGTCCCCGATGCGGCGACGGTGATCCGCGATGGCCAGGTCTCCGAAGACTTCAACTTCGAGCCCTCCTACCACTGCTTCGTGCTCAAGAGCACGAGCAGCGAGTATCCCGGCTCCAGCCACTGGGTGGACCACCTCTGGGTACACGCGGACACGGGGTCAGTCGACGGCACCAGCCAGGTTCTGGACAACTTCACGCCTGCGTTCACCGACATCTGGGCGGAGGGGCAGACGGACAAGGGCCTCGACGTCTACGCCGGCACCGCAGAAGGCACGGGCGCACCCGGTAGCGTCATGGCCTGGACCATGCCGGCCAAGGACGACTTCACCGCGCCGCTCGAACGGGTGAACTGGTGGCCACAGACGAAGTGGGCCGTCGGGACGATCCGGGCCGTGGCCAGCCCCGTATCGGCGGCCGGTGATGCGGACGAGGCAGCGATCCCACCCGGTGGCGCGGACCGGCTGCTCTACGCGTCCATGCGCGATTCCACCGACATCTACGTCAACACCGGCAACCAGGACCACTACATCCCCGGGCCGGCCGGTTGGGGACCGTGCACGGGCCTCGCCGTGGACCAGACATTCTTGTGGCTCTACCAGCCGTACGGCTTCGCCGTCGTGTCCCACGCCTCTGTGCTGAGCCACCTCAAAGGCACTCGACCGGCGCCGGGTTGGCTGACCTACCCGAGGCTGCCGGATTCTCTCCTCGGAGAGCACCTCGAGCTAGGCGACAACTCCACGAACATCTATTACCAGGGCTGGCCCCAGAACTTCAAACCCCCACTCCTGGGACTGATCTCACTGAGCCCGTGCGACGACGGGACACTGCTCGCCGCCGTCGTCCACCGCACCATCGAAGCGAGGGAACCCAACCCGAAGCCGTTGTTCTGGATCGACGACAGATGGACGATCCAGACGGCCCCGTACCAGCTCGACATCGTCACAGGGCAGGTGACGGTCGGCTCCTGGACCCAGATCCCCGGCGAGGCCTGGCACGTGCAGAAACTCCCCATGCCCGGATGGACACTCCTCTCGAGCCTGCGAGCGAGGTTGGCCTGACCAGGCGGAGCCGGCTGCCAGCCCTTCGACGAGGTGTTTGGCAGTTTGGCCATGATTCACCCGGGCCGGGTGTGGCGCGAAGCCGTCGAGGTCCTCATGCTCGCTGGATAACAGTGATCTCGACATCGAGGAAGAGCGGATGCCGTCAACGAGACTCGTAGCGATGCCGCGGGCCGACCTGGCCGTGATCGGCGGCGCCCGCAGGGGTGATCGCTGCTTGGGGAGCGGCTCGGCTGGGTGTCGGCGCGGCCCTGCTGACCGGTGACGCAGGTGGTCGTACGGCCGCGGCCGACGATGCCGGCACGGCCGGCGGAGACAAGCAATTCTTGTCCGGATTCCCCAAATGCTCCGCCTGGTCGCATCGGACGGACGATGATGTGCGCAATGTTGCCTCATTCGCGCCGCGACGCCTCGCCGCCCAGGACGGTCGACCCGCCGACCGACGCTGTGACCAGCGCAGCGTCGACAGCTCCGCCGGGGTGGCTTCGGCGCCGGCAGCGGCAGCTGTCCGGGCCGGTTTGCTCGGCCCGCTGGACCCTGGCACCGCGCAGATTCGGGTCGGCAGAAGGCGAGTCCCCCGCTGCACGTGGTTTCTTGTCGTACACCTGGAGGGAATCGTCGCGATGATCTGGTCGCTGTTGGTCGCACTGCTCATCTTCCTGATCAATGTCATCGTCTTGGGTTTGGTGCCGGAGCGGCGGCGCCCTGGTTCAGCGATGGCGTGGCTGCTGTTCATCTTCTTGGTGCCGGTGGTCGGTCTGCTGTTCTTCCTCTTGATCGGCAGCACCCATGTGCCCCGGAAGCGTCGTGATGAACAGCACGTGGCGGGACAATTGATTCAGAGCGGTCTCGCGCACATCCCACCGCTGGCGCCGTCTCCCGACCGACCCGCCTGGCTGGACTCGGCGATGGTGCTCAATCGGAGGCTTGGCTGGCTGCCCAGCGTGACCAACAACTCGGCGGAGTTGTTCCACGTATACGAGGAGTCGATCCAAGCGAAGGCGGACCTCGTCCGCACGGCACAACACTTCGTCCACGTCGAGTACTTCATGATGTGCCGCGACAGCACAACGGAACCGTTCTTCCAGGCGCTGTTGGAGGTTGCCGCGCGAGGCGTCAAGGTTCGCGTCCTGTTCGACCATCTCTCCACCAACGGCCTGCCGGGCCACAAGGAGTTGCTGGCGACGTTCGACCAGGCCGGCATCGAGTGGCGTCCGATGCTGCCGATCCGGCCCCTGAAGGGCGAGTTTCGCCGTCCGGACTTGAGGAACCACCGCAAGATCGTCGTCGTCGACGGGCGATCGGCGTTCGTGGGGTCTCAGAACATGATCGACTCCAGCTACCACAAGAAGAAGCTCGAAGCGGAAGGCCGCCAGTGGCGTGAACTCACCACCAGGGTCGAAGGACCTGTCGTGCAAACCATCAACCTCGTGTTTGCCTCCGACTGGTTCATCGAGTCCAAGGAGCAGCTGGTGGACTACGTCCGGCCGCAGGAGTTCGCCGATGGCTTCGGCGACCTGACCTGCCAGATCGTGCCGAGCGGTCCCGGGTTCCCGGACGAGAACAATCTCCGCCTGTTCAACACGCTGATCTACGGGGCGCAGCAGCGGCTGTCGATCACCAGTCCCTACTTCGTGCCGGACGACTCGCTGTTGTACGCGATCACCACCGCCGCTCAGCGCGGTGTTGCGGTCGAGCTGTTCGTCAGCGAACGCGGTGAGCAGTTCATGGTCTCCCACGCCCAGTGCTCGTACTACCGGTATCTGCTCGAGGCCGGCGTCCGGATCTTCATGTACCCGTATCCCTACGTGCTGCACGCCAAGCACTTCTCGGTCGACGATCACACCGCCGTGATCGGCTCGTCCAACATGGACATCAGGTCGTTCAACCTCGACTTCGAGGTATCGATGATGTGCACGGGCCCGTCCTTCGTCGCCAAGATGCGCGAGGTCGAGGACCTGTACCGCTCGTTGTCTCGCGAGATGACGCTGGAGGAGTGGAAGAAGCGTCCACTGTCCCAGCGATGGCTGGACAACGTCATGCGGCTCACCTCCGCCGTCCAATGACCTCCGTCGACGCTCGGCGCCTACGCAGGCCCGGACCACCGGCCGGCTACCGTCGCCGGCGCCGGCGGCGAGTCGGCGGCCGACGGATCGCGGCAGACATCATCGTCGGCGAGGGCAGCGAGGGCGTCGACCGGAGCGAAGTCAGATGATGTGGACCTCGTCGAGCCGAGTCCCATGGGCGGCGAAACGGTCGGCGCTGAACGGCGTCGGATCCATGAAGGGTTCCCGGCCGAGATAGAGGTCACGGACGATCTCCCCCACGGCCGGCCCCTGCAGGAAGCCGTGACCGGAGAATCCGGTGGCGTAGAAGACACCCGGCACGTCGGCCCGGCCGATCATGGCGTTGTGGTCGGGGCTGTTCTCGTACAGCCCGGCCCAGCCGCCGACCAGCGGCTGGTGGGCCAGCGCTGGCGCGACGACCTCCGCGGCGGCGTCGAACGCCCGGGTCCAGCCGTAGCTGAACTCCCGGCACAGACCCGGCTCCTCCTCGGCGTCGGAGATTCCGAGCAGCAGCCCGTTGCGATAGTTGTGGAAGTACAAGGTGGTGGACAGGTCCAGCGTGAACGGGACCGTCGGGTGCGGCTCGGGCCGTTGGGGGGTGAAGCCGATCTGCCGGCGGACGGGCTCGATCGGCAGGTGCAGGCCGAGCATCGCTCCGAGGCGGGTGGACCAGGCGCCGGCCGCGATCACCACCGCGTTCGCCCGCAGCTCACCCCTGCGGGTGAGGATCCGGTGCACGCCGTCCGCGCCGGTGCCGAGCTCGAAGACCTCGGTGTGTTCGGCGAACCGGGCGCCGTACCGGCTGGCGGCGGCCGCATAGCCGGCCACCACCAGAGCCGGCTCGGCGTAGCCGTCGCGGGGCGAGAAGGAGGCGCCGAGCAGACGCGAGGGGTCGAGGAACGGGTTGAGCTCGTACGCCTCGTCGGGGCTGATCATCCGGCTGTCGCAACCGAGCTCGTTCTGTAGCCGAACGCTCGCCTCGACCGCGGCGAGCTCACTCGCCGAACGGCACAAGAACAGGTAGCCCACCTGGTGCAGCCCGATTTCCGCCCCGCAGGTGGTGCAGAAGTCCTCGAACGCGCCGAGACTGCGCAGGCCGAGCCTGATGTTGCCCGGATCGGAGAACGTGGCCCGGACACCGCCCAACGGCTTGGCCGACGAGCCGGAGCCGAGGCTGTTCCGCTCGATCACGAGCACGCCGGCCACGCCGGCAGCCGCGAGATGGTAGGCGATGCTCACCCCGATGATCCCGCCGCCGATCACCGCGACCTCCACCGCGCTCGGCAGCGGATCGGAGGGAGTCGTCAGCGCCACGACATGCTGAAGCTGGTGCGAGGCGTCGCCCGGTCGCCTGCCCCTCATCGCCTGCCCTTCTCGCTCGTTCCCGGCCGGCTCACTCCCTGCCGAGACCGCCCGCTCGGCCGATCAGCACTCGATCACGTTGACGGCCAGTCCGCCGCGCGACGTCTCCTTGTATTTGATCTTCATATCGGCACCGGTCTCCCGCATCGTCTTGATCGCCTTGTCCAGCGATACCTTGTGGCTGCCGTCACCGCGGAGCGCGATCCGGGCGGCATTGATCGCCTTCATGCTGCCCATGGCGTTGCGCTCGATGCACGGGATCTGCACCAGGCCGCCGACCGGGTCGCAGGTGAGTCCGAGGTTGTGCTCGATGCCGATCTCGGCGGCGTTCTCGACCTGGGCCGGGGTCCCGCCGAGGATCTCGCACAGTCCGCCGGCGGCCATCGCGCAAGCGGAGCCGACCTCGCCCTGGCAGCCGACCTCGGCGCCGGAGATGGACGCGTTCTCCTTGAACAAGATCCCCACCGCCGCGGCGGTGAGCAGGAACCGGACCACAGCGTCGTCGTCGCCGGAGCGGACGAAGGTGTCGTAGTAGTGCAGCACGGCCGGCACGATGCCGGCCGCGCCGTTGGTCGGGGCGGTCACGATCCGGCCGCCCGAGGCGTTCTCCTCGTTCACCGCGAGCGCATAGAGGTTGACCCAGTCCATCGCCCGGATCGGGTCCGTCTCGTCGTGGGTGGCCTCGAGGTCGGCGAGCAGCTTCGGGGCTCGGCGCGGCACCCGCAGCCCGCCCGGCAGGACCTTCTCGGTCCGGGTACAGCCGTTGTGCACGCACTGCTTCATCACCGCCCAGATGTGCAGCAACTCGGCCCGCAGCTGCTCCTCGGTCCGCCAGGACAACTCGTTGGCGAGCATCACGTCGCTGACCCGGAGGCGCTCGCGGCGGCAGATGTCCAACAGCTGCGCCCCGGTGGTGAAGGGATAGCGCACCGGAGTGCTGTCCTCGACGATCTTGTCCACTCCGGCCGCGTGCTCGTCGACCACGAAGCCGCCGCCGACCGAGTAGTAGGTGCTCTCCCGCAGCACCGTGCCGGCGGCATCGAGGGCGCGGAACATCATCCCGTTCGGGTGCGCCGGCAGGCTCCGCCGCCGGTGCATGATCACGTCGTCGGTGCGGGTGAACGGCACCGGGTGCGTCCCGGCCAGGAGCAGCCGTCCCGAGCCGGTCGCGGCACGGACCACATCGTCGGCGGTGTCGGTGTCGACGGTTTCTGGCCTGGCCCCCTGCAGGCCGAGGATGACCGCTTTGTCCGAGCCGTGGCCGTGCCCGGTGGCTCCCAGCGAGCCGAACAACTCGGCCTGTACGCGACCGACGTCACTCAGCAGGCCGTCCGCGCGAAGCCCGTCGGTGAACAGGGCGGCGGCCCGCATCGGGCCGACGGTGTGCGACGAGGACGGTCCGATCCCGACCGAGAACATGTCCAGCGTGCTCAGTGCCATCTCAGATCAGCGTGTCTCGGTTGGGAGGTGTCCCGAGATTGCGTGCCTCGGTGTCGACTCAAGCGTCACGACGGGCTCCTTAGGGTCATAGAGCACGGTATCCCCCACCACCACATCGACGAGCAGGTTGTGCCGGCCCGTTCAGGCCGAGTCGAGGCGGGCCGAGCGCCAGCCGCGAAGCGAGCTCAGCACCGCGAGTCCCTGTGCCCCGGTGAGCTCCGCCACGGTCAGCCGCCGTTCGCGCAGCACTCCGCCGGCGAGCAACCGGGCGCGCTCGACGCCCGGGAGACAACCGACCTCGCGGGGCGGTGTCCACCACTGGTCGCCGATCCGCACCGCCAGTGTGCTGCGGGTGACCTCGGTCAGCTCACCCGCCGTGTTGACCATGATCACGTCGTCGACCTCCGGCCGGCGATCGCGACGGCGGTCGTACTCCCGGCGCAGCGTCGTCTTGTGGTGCAGCCACCACAGCTCCGGATCGACCGGTTCGTCGTCCACGGCCAGCACGACGGTTGCGGGCGCCGGGGGGATGGGGGTGACGTCGACGTGGACGGTGCCGTCGCGATCCAGCAGCAGCCGCACCCGCGCGGGGTCAGGCCGGCCGCTCAGCCGCTCACGGAGCAGCCCGCTGACCCGCGAACCGTCGAACCGGAAGCCGAGATGCTCGGCCGAGGACGCGATTCGCTCCAGGTGCAGATCGCCGTTGTGGATCGAGCCGCCCTCGACGCGCATGGTCTCGAGCAGCTGGAAGGCGACCGGTCGCGTTCGCAGCAGGGCCGCCTTCACCCGGATCTCCGCGTGCTCGGCCGCCGGGTTCGAGTCCCAGGTGATGCCTCCGCCGGTGCCGTACACGGCGCGCCGTGTCGGGACGTCGACGACGGCGGTCCGGATGGCGACGCTGAACCGGGCCCGCACCGGCTCGTCGGGAGGAGAGACGAGGCCGATCGCCCCGCAGTAGACGCCGCGCGGTTCCGCCTCGACGGAACGGATGATCTTCATCGAGCTGGCCTTCGGTGCCCCGGTGACCGAACCGCACGGGAAGAGCGCGGTGAAGATCTCCGCGAGGCCGGTGCCTGGCCGGAGCCGCGCCGTCACGTCGGAGGTCAACTGCAGCACGGTTTCGTAGCGTTCGACGGCGAACAGTCTGGGCACCGCGACCGTTCCGACCTCGGCGATCCGGGACACGTCATTGCGCATCAGGTCGACGATCATCAGGTTCTCGGCCCGCTCCTTCGCGCTGCCGCAGAGCTCCGCCGCCCGCTGCCGGTCCTCGGCGGGGAACCGGCCGCGGCGCGACGTGCCCTTCATCGGGCGCAGCGTCAGCAGATCTCCGCGGCGCTCGAAGAACAGCTCCGGACTCGCGCTCGCGATGACGACTGCACCGAGGTCGAGGTAGGCGTTGTGGGCACCGCGTTGGCCGAGTGCCAGGGTGCGATACAGCTCGTACGGATCGCCATCGAGCCCGCCGGTCAGCCGTTCGGTCAGATTGCACTGGTAGGTCTCGCCCCGGGCGATTTGGTCCTTGATCACCTCCACCCGCGCGGCGTGGCCGGCGGCCGTCCACAGCGGTTGCCACGACACACCCGGATCGGGCGCCTCGGCATCCGGTGGCGGCTGCAGCGCGGGGACGGCCGTGGGCCGGTCGCAGAGACCGAACCAGGCCAGCGGAATGCCGAACGGCGTCGTGTCGTGCACGGCCAGACTCGGGTCGAGGCCCGCCGCGGCCTCGTACGCGACGTAGCCGAACGCCCACCGGCCGGCGTCGGTGGCCCGCTGCACCTGCTCCAACACCGGCCGTACGTCCGCGGCTCGATCGGCCACGAGCACCCGATCGGGCTGCGGGCAGAGCAGTGCGGAACCGGTGATCAGGTCGTCGAACCGGGCCCACGCGCGGACCGGCTTCATCGTGACCATCCGGAGTCCGGCCTGCCATCGACTGGCCGGCGCACCCGCCGCCGCCGTCGAGGAGGCGCCGGCTCACCTCGGCGACTGCTCACTCGCGGTCCGGTCCCTCCTCGCCCAGCGACGGCGCGAGGTCGGCCGCCGGCGCCGGAGGGCCGCCGATGTGATCGATCGCCCGCAACACCTCGAAGGGCTCGGCGTAGCGGGCCGGTGGCGCGACGTGCCGGCCCCAGTAGCGTGCGGTCGACACGACCGTGTCCGCGTCCAGGTAGCTACGGCCGGCCTGGGAGGCGTGGCAGGCGAGCACCCGGAGCTTGAGCCGGACCACCCGGTCGATCGGGACGAATGCCGTCGGAAGGAAGCGGTTGTTGGCCGACGGGGACTGATAGGCCATCATCGTCGGCACGGCCCGCGCCGCGCTCATCGTGGCGGCATGCACCGCGCGATGATCTTGATGCGTGTCGTGCGGGGAGTGCACGTAGACGGTGGTGGGCTCCAGCGCCGCGATCACCGCCTCGATCAACGAGATCGTGTCGATGCCCGCACTCACCTTGGTGTCGGGAAGGTCGCCGAGAAGCAGCTGCGCCCCGATCAGGCCCGCCGCCGTCGTGGCCTCCACGACCCGATCCCCCGCGTCACCGCCGACGGCACCGCGACTGAGGGTCAGCACCGAGACGCGGTCCCCCTGCCGCCGGTGCTCCAGCAGCGCACCCGCGCAACCGATCTCCACATCGTCCGGGTGCGCGCCCACCGCCAGCACCCGCTCACGAGTGCGCGCGGCCCGATCGACCTGGATCCGGAGGGTGGTCAGCAGGGTGATCTGATCATGCGGATCCAGCACCTCCTGAACGCCCGCCCGAATGGCGGCCAGCAGGGTGGGAGCGTCCACGTCCTGGCCGGCCAGCAGGAGGAACCGGGCGATGGGGCTGGTATCGCGCAGGGCCTCGAGCAACTCGACACAGGAATCCCGGCGCAGGATCTCCGGTCCGATCAGGACGTACGTGAACGGATCGAGCCCGGCCAGCTGTTCCGCCGGGGTCTCCGGATCGACCACGACGACCGTGAAGCCGACCCGCCGAACCGCATCGACCGCGGTCGGGTAGGGCTCGTCGGCCACCAGCAGCGCCGTCTGGGCCGGCCACGAGCACAGCTCGGTCACCGCCGGCGGAAAATCGGGGGCAGTCTGCCGAGCTCGACGGCGTCCGGTGGGTCGCCACTCGGGCGTGACGTGGTCTGCCCACGCGGGGTCACGCCGATCCACCGGTCGGCCCGAGCCGGGGGTCGCTGCCATGCCACTCAGGGTACGGTCACGGCGTTCGCAGCACGGTCAGGGCCATCGGAGCAGCGTCAGGCGACTCGCTCTGGCCCGGACGGTGTGGGGAAGTCGCCCACCGGCGGTCTGACCCTGAAGAACCGTAGCCAGCTCTGCCGATGCGACTCGAGGAACTGCAGACGAGCGGGTGACCGGGCCGCCAGCACGTCGCGGGTGTTGACGAACGCCATCACCGCCTCGGCAAAGTCCTCTCCGGCACCGCCGGCCACCGAGTACTCGCTCACCGGCTGCTCGATCCACTGCGGGTTGTTCCAATCGTCGCGGGTGATCTGCGTGCGCTGGGTGCCCTGCCGACCGCCGCGGGTCTGCTGGACCGTCGCGGGCGGTCGGACGCCGGCCGCGAGGGCCTGGCGGACCTCCGGAATGCCGATGTCGAACAGCTCGTCGCCGACCCAGCCGACCGCCAGCCGGTACTGGGTGAACATCGCCGGGTCCGCCGCCATCGCCTGCTCGGCCACGCCGTGGCCGAGCTCGTGGGTGATGATCCGCCCGGTGTTCTCCGCCGCCGACGGGAGCGGGATCGGCGCCCCGGGATCGCTACCCCGGCCACGCATGCCGGCTACCACCGTCGGGTAACGGCCGGTTGAACTGCTCCGGCCGACGGGAATACCTTTGCGTGTTCCGATCCCGCCGCTGACGCCGGCGCGGTAGACGCTGAGGTGGCCGGCGCCGAAGTCCGCCCCGACCCCGGCCACCGGGACCACGGCGTGGGTCGCCGGATCGACGTCGTAGGCGGTATCGAAGAACAACAACTCATCGACCGGCGGAATCCCGCCGAACGCCGACTCGAGATCGCCGAACGCGGTGAGGATCGACTCGTAGACGTCCGAGGTTGCGCCGGGATCCCATGGCTGCCAGACGCGCTCGGTCAGTCGGCCGCCCGGTGCGACGTTCGGCCGGTTGTTCACCCCTTGTTGCTCGGCGAATGTGCCGGCGCGGACCCGCGCGACGCCGTAGCGGCTCCGCAGCGTCTCGACGAATCGATCGCGGGTCATCGGTCCGGCCGGCGCGGGCTGCCGTTGCAGCACGCCCGGCCGGGGCCGGCCCGCCGGGCCGGCGAGTGCGGCTACCGCCTGATTGCCGGCCCACCGCTGGAGATCGAGCAGCGCACCCGCCCGGTGGGCGACCGCACGGCTGGCTGCACGACCAGCGGCCGGCGCGAGGTCCGGTTCGGTCGGCCGGCGTGGTCGCCACCCACCGCCCGTCGTTCGGGCCGACGCGTCAGGGTCGTACCGTCGCTCGGTCATCCGCTCGCGCCGCACTCCTCGGGTCTACCCGATGTTCCGGCCGCCGTCGCCGAGCCAACGCGCGCGACCGAGGGCAGTCCGGCCTGCACCTTCGGGCAGTGGCGTACGGCTGCCGACCTGCTGGAGCCGCGTGCTCGGCGGGCCACGGGTGGTGGCCGCGCTACGCGGCGGTGGAGGAGCACCGGGCGGCGACTGATTGCGCCGATCGGGTCAGCTCGACGATCTCCATCGGGTCGCTGCCGCCGGGCGGCAGGCTCCGCGCCAGCGCCGGCGAGTGGGGGTCGGTGGCGTGTCCCTCCAGCTCGACCAGGCGGGTGCCGCGACGAGCCAGCGCCCGGATCGAGGCGGCCACCGTTGCGGTCAGCAGGGCGTCGCCGTCGGGCTGCGCGGGATCGGCGGTCTCCGCGACGACGAACGTCCGACCCTGCCAGCCGTCCGGCGTGACCAGACTGAACGCGACCACGGTTCCGGGCTCGTCGGTCGTGATCATGGACAGCTGCGGGTCGAGGCCATCGGCGTAGCGGTCCCAGTGCTCACGGAGGCGCTCGGTCCGCACCGCACCGAGCGGGCGATGAGCCCAGTCGTAATAGCTAGCCCAGGCGCCGATCACCAGCTCGCGGTCCACCTCGGCCAGGGGGAGCGTGCGGAACCCGGGCGGCAGCACCTGCCGGTCGGCCCACGCCCTCCCGGGCTCGCTGACGGGATCGATCCACACCTCCGGGCAACGGACGCGCGTCACGCAGCCGAGCGAGTCGGCGAACCCGCGCCGCCAGGGCTGGCTCGACATCACCCGGGCGCAGACCGGGAAGGACGGATCGGCGCCGGCGCATACGGCCCTGAACAGCGCCGTTCCCACCCCGCGCCGACGATGATCAACGACGACGTTGATCTCGGCGAAGTAGAGCTCGAGCACCGGATCGAGCGAGGTCCAACCGACCCCGACGAGTTGATCATGGTCGACGGCGACCACCGGACGCGGATCCCGGGGTGAGCCTTGATCGATCGGTGGGCCGGGCAGCTCCGCCGGAAGGATGTCGTCAGCTGTCAGCGGACGCAGCTCCGGGCCGCCCGGAAAGGCGAACTGTGATGTGGTCATGGCGCATGACTATGACACTCGATCGGAGGCGACTCAAGGGTTTTCCGCCCACATCCGGTGACTTTTCTGCGCACGAGTTCTCGGGCCGGATTCCCAATCGACAAAGGACATTCTATCGCCATCGACCGCCGGCTGTCGCGCGAATTGAGCCACTTTCTCGCGCTTCGTTCTGTCGATGACGACGCAGCCGGAAACGGTCCGAAACCGGGGGCCTCGCCGGATGATCAACGAGACGCCAGCGCCGCAGGACCGGATCGCCGGCCGATCTCAGCGGCGCTCCCCGCCGCGTCCAGCCGAGGCCGATCGGCTGCCCGGCCGACAATCAGCCCGAGGCCAGCGCCGCCCGGTAGAGCGGGTTGGTGAGCCGGCGGACACCGTCGCGCAACTCGGCGACGATCGCGGCGACGAAGTCCGGGGTTGCCGCCGACGCCATCAGCGACGTGCCCATGGCCAGCGGCTGGTCGCCGCTCATCCACGGCGGCAGCGGAACGGCGAGCCCGTAGATGCCCGGGTGGACCTCGTTGTCGTCGATGGCGTAGCCGCGTTCCCGGGCCGCCTTGATCTTCGCCAGCAGGGCGGGCACGGTCCGGACGCTGCGTTCGGTCAGTTGCGGGAAGTGCTGCGCCCCGCGGAAGCGGTCGATGATCTCGGCGTCGCCGAGGGTGGTCAGGAGCGCGTTGCCGACAGCGGTCGGGGCGGCCGGATAGCGGCTGCCGATGCTGGCGGTCAGCCGCATCGGCGCCCGGCCCTCGTGTCGGGCGAGATAGACGGCGTCGGTGCCTTGCAGCATGGCGATCTGGACGACCTCGTGGCTGAGCAGCGGCGCGGTCTCGCAGAAGGCATAGAACTCGCGCATCTGGTTGAACTGGGCGATGTAGGCACCGCCGAGCTCGACGTTGCGCCGGCCGAGGACGTACCCGCGGGGGGTGCGGCTGATCATCTCCCCCTCCTCCAGCGCCTGGCAGAGATTGGAGGTGGAGGACTTGGCCGCGCCGATGCCGCGGGCGATGTCGGCGAGTCCGAGCGGCTCGCCGGCGGCGTCGGCGAGCAGGGTCAAGATCGCGAGCGATCGGGTCACCGCCGGCGCCGGTGACCGGTCGGGATCAGTAGAAGTCAACGGTGTCCACCCTGTTCCTCAGCTCGCGGCCGTCCAGGAACCGGCCCGCGTTGTCGGCGAAGAGCTCCGCGATCAGCCGGTCCTCGGCGACGTTGAGCGCGGCCGTGTGCGGGCTGACCAGCACGTTCGGATGGTCCCAGAGCGGACTATCGGAGGGCAGCGGCTCGACGGCGAAGACGTCCAGGGCGGCGAAGCCGATCCGCCCGTCGGCCAGGGCGGCGATCAGCGCGTCCTCGTCGATCACGGTGCCCCGGCCGACGTTGACCAGGATGGTCCCCGGCCTGACCGCGGCCAGCACCTCGGCACCGATGAGCTTCTCGGTGGCGGCCGTGCCGGGCAGCGTCGAGATGATCGCGTCGACCTCGCCGGCGACAGACGCGATCTCGTCGGGACGGATCACCCGGTCGACGTGCCGGACCGGTTGCGCCCGGCGGCTGGTGCCGATCACGCGGGCGCCGAGCGCGGCGAGCCGGCGGGTCACCTCGGCCCCGATCCCGCCCAGCCCGGCCACCAGCACGGTCAGCTCGGAGACCTGCCGCATCTCCCAGCGTCCGGTCCAGGAGCGGTCGCGCTGCTGCGCGAGAAGCCGGGGAAGATCTTTGGCTCCGGCGAGCAGGCCGAAGATCGCGAACTCCGCCAGCGGGCCGCCGTGAACGCCCGCCGACGTCGTGAAGGCGATCCGGCCCAGCTGCTCGGCGGTCAGCCGGGCGGCCTTGACCTGCCCGCCGCCGCCGGCGGCCATCGTCTGCACCCAGCGCAACCCCGGGTTCGCGTCGGCCGTCCGGCGCAGCGCCGCCGGATCGACGTCCGGGATGCCGTAGAGCACCTCGGCGGAGTCGACCATCGCCTCGTACGCGCTGCGCTGGGTGGGCGTACGGCGAAATGTCGGGTCGCCGGAGAAGTCGGCCGCGTGCCGCATCGGTGGATACAGGCTCTGGTCGCGGATCAGCTCGATCCGCGGCTCCAGCTCCTCGATGCGTCGGCAGTTGTCCTCGCTCAGCGGAGTGGCGACAACGACGCGGAGTCGGCGTTCGGGGCTGGTCACAGATCCTCCGGGCTTCGATGGCAGGGTGATGACACTGTACGCGATGTTCCACTGACTGAACAGCATCGTACTGGCTGAACACACGAGACCGGCCTGCGCGCGGCTCTACACGGCCCTTCGCGCCGAAAATGACCCACCGTATCGTTCAGTCTATTGAACTTCATTCAACATGTTGTTAGCGTGTGCCCACCGCTCGATCAAAGGAGATGACGTCAGTGGCCGCAGATCACCTGGCACCACCGGTCCGGCAGTCGGATGACCCCGAGTACTCGGCCAATCTTCGGCGCGCGACGCTGGCCAGCACCGCCGGCAGCGCGCTCGAGTACTACGACTTCGCGCTGTACGGCCTCGCCTCGGCGCTGATCTTCTCGAAGCTGTTCTTCAGCAACCTCGATCCGGCCACCGCCCTGATCGCCAGCTTCGCCACGTTCGGAGTCGGGTTCGTCGCGCGGCCACTGGGCGGGCTGTTCTTCGGCACCGTCGGCGATCGCCTCGGCCGCAGATGGGTGCTGGTCGTCACGATCCTGCTGATGGGCGGCGCGTCCACCCTGGTCGGCGTGCTTCCGACGTACGAGCAGATCGGGGTCTGGGCTCCGATCCTGCTGGTCTTCCTCCGGCTCTGCCAGGGGTTCGGCGCCGGCGCCGAGCAGGCCGGCTCGACCGTCTTGATGGCGGAGTACTCCCCGGTCAAGAGCCGCGGCTTCTTCGCCTCGCTGCCCTTCATCGGCATCCAGGCCGGCACCCTGCTCGCCGCCGGCGTGTTCGCCTTCCTCGGCGGCCTGCCGGAGGAGGTGTTGCTCGGCTGGGCCTGGCGGATCCCGTTCCTGGCGTCCTCGGTGTTGATCTTGATCGCCTTGTTCATCCGAATGAAGCTGCGGGAGAGCCCGACCTTCATCGAGCTGGAGCAGAACGACCAGATCTCCGACCGGCCGTTCAGCGAGATCTTCGGCGGCTCGCTGGGCAGCCTGCTGCGCGGGATCGGGTTGCGGATGGCCGAGAACGGCGGTTCGTACATGTTCAACTCGCTCGCGGTCGCCTACGCCACCGGGACGATCATGGTCAGCAAGTCGATCGGCCCGATCGCGGTTGCGGTCGCATCCTTGATCGGCATGGTCTCGGTCCCGCTGGCCGGCTGGATCTCCGACCGGGTCGGCCGGGTCCCGGTGTATCGGTTCGGGGCGATCGTGCTGCTCGTGCTCGCCTTCCCGGGCTGGTATCTCATCTCACTCGGCAACCCGGTGCTGGTGATCGTCGTGATCGCGGTCGCCATCGGGTTCGGCGTCAACACCATGCTCGGCGCCCAGTGCGCCCTGCTGCCGGAGATGTTCGGCAACAAGCACCGCTATCTGGGCGTCGCGATCTCGCGTGAGTTCAGCGCGGTGATCGCGGGCGGCCTCGCGGGTGTCCTCGGCGCCGTGCTGATCAAGGCGTACGACGGCTCGTGGATCCCGCTGGCCATCTATGCCTTCGGGCTCGCCGCGATCACCTTCGCCACGACCTTCATCACCCCGGAGACCAAGGGCCGGGATCTGACCAGGCTCCCGGACGCGCTGGTCGAGAACCGCGAGACGAAGGTGGCTGCCCGATGAACCTGTTCGACCTCTCCGGCCGGACCGCACTGATCACCGGCTCGAGCCGCGGCATCGGCTATGCGCTCGCCCAGGGCCTGCTGGAGGCCGGCGCCCGGGTGGTCGTCCACGGCCGCAATGCCGGCGCCGCCGACGCCGCGGCGGAGCGGCTGCGGACGGCGACCGGTGGCGAGACCATGGTGGAGACCTTCGACGTGACCGACCCCGAGAGCGTGGACGACGGGATCGGCCGGATCGAGGCAGCGTGCGGCACCCTCGACGTCTGCGTCAACAATGCCGGCATCCAACGCCGAGCCCCCTTCGTCGACTTCGCCGTCGAGGACTGGAACGACCTGGTCGCGACCAACCTGACCAGCGCCTTCCTGGTGGGCCGGCGGGTCGCTCGCGGGATGCTCCTGCGCGGCCGCGGCAAGATCGTCAACGTCGGGTCGGTGCAGAGCCGGCTCGCCCGCCCGGGGATCGCGCCCTACAGCGCGACGAAGGGCGGGATCGTGATGCTCACCCAGGGCATGTGCGCCGACCTCGGGCCGCACGGGATCCAGGTGAACGCGCTGGCACCCGGCTATTTCGCCACCGAGCTCACCCAGGCGCTCGTCGACGACGAGGCGTTCAGTGCCTGGGTCGCGCAGCGCACGCCGGCCGGACGGTGGGGCCAGGTGAGCGAGCTCGTCGGCACGCTCGTCTTCTTGTCCTCCGCCGCCTCGGACTTCGTGAACGGGCAGACCATCTATGTCGACGGCGGAATGACGGCGGTGGTCTGATGACCGTCCCGGCCACGTCGGCCGCCGTGGTGGCACACGCCGCCGGCGACCTACGGATCGACCAGGTGCAGGTACGCACGCCCAGCGCCGACGAGGCGATCGTCGAGATCGCGTACGGCGGCATCTGCGGCTCCGACCTCCACTACTGGACCAGCGGGGCCGCCGGCGAGTCGATCCTGCGTGCACCCATGGTGCTCGGCCACGAGGTGGTCGGCACCGTCGTCCGGCCGGCGGCGGACGGCAGCGGCCCGGACGCGGGGGTGCGGGTCGCCGTCCACCCGGCATCGCCCGCCGGCGACGGCGTCACCCGCTATCCGGCGGACCGTCCGAACATCTCCCCCGGCTGCACCTATCTCGGCAGCGCGGCCCGACTCCCCCACACCGACGGCGCCTTCCTCCGTTACGCGACGCTGCCGAGCCGGATGCTGCGCCCGCTGCCGGACGGCATCGACCTGCGCACCGCCGCCGCGATCGAGCCCGCGTCGGTGGCCTGGCACGCCGTCTCGCGCGCGGGCGACGTCGCCGGAAAGTCCGCACTCGTGATCGGCGCCGGTCCGATCGGAGCCCTGGTCGTCGCGGTGCTCCGGCGCGCCGGCGCCCGGGAGATCGTCGCCGTCGACGTGCACGAGCACCCGCTCGCCGTCGCCACCGCGCTGGGTGCCACCCGCACCCTGAACGCCGCCGACGCGGAGGCGATCGCCGCCGTCCAGGCCGATGTAGTGCTGGAGTCCAGCGGCAACGTTCGCGGACTGGCCAGCGCCATCCGCGGAGCCAGCCGGGGCGGCCGGGTGGTCATGATCGGACTCGTGCCGACGGGCGATCAGCCGGTGCCGATCTCGCTCGCCATCACCCGCGAGCTCGAGCTGGTGGGAGCGTTCCGCTTCAACGACGAGATCGACCAGGTGATCACCGCGCTGGCCGACGGCAGCCTGGTGGTCGATCCGGTCATCACCCACGAGTACCCGTTGGCCGACGCGATCGAGGCGTTCACGGTCGCGAAGGACCCGTCCCGGTCCGCCAAAGTCCTGCTGCGGATCGCCCCCTAGCCGGCGCCGGCGCCGGCTGTGCGGGGCCGCGGCAGCCGCCCGCTCACTGCCGACGGGTGGGTGCGGGTCGGGGATCCAGTGCGATCACCATCACGCCTCTCGGTCGTCGACGCCGAGCACGATCAGCGGGCTGTGCCGGAGCATGTCGGTGACGTCGGTCCGGCCCCAGCGCCGTGCCGCTGCTTCGATGTAGGGCAGCCGTTCGTCCGGGTCGCCGATCTCGCGGGCGGTTGCCGGGACGTCCGCCGCGACGGACTGCTTCAGGTGGAGGATCACGTGGGGGTCGGCCCGGATGTTGTAGATCCAGTCGCGCGTCCGGTCGGCCCGGGGCATCCCGGTGATGAACAGCCGACCGCTGTCGTCGTCGTGATGCAGGAAGATCTCGATCCGTCGTGGCCGGCCCGTCCGGCGGCCCGTCGTCGTCAGGTCGATGACCTGGCTGTGTTGGAGTGCGGTGCGGATGGCGTCGTCCATCGAAGCTCCCCCGTTCTCGGATCGTCCCCGTCCTCCCGAGCCTAGTGTGCGGCCCTAGCCGGTCCCGTGCTCGTCGCCGGCACCCGTGCCGGTGCGTCTCCCGACCGCCGGTCCGGCGAGAATGGCCGGCGTGGAGGCGGTCGAGGTCGTGGTGGCTCATCGCGAGCGCGCGACCCTGCGAGTCGGCGACGTCTTCTTGAAGATCGACGGCGACCAGGCCCGGACCGACGTCGAGGTCGAGGCGATGGGCAGCGTGCCGTTGCCGACGCCGGAGGTGCTGTGGCGGCGCCCGCCCGTGCTCGCGCTCGCGGCAGTCCCCGGGACGCCGCTCGGCCGGCTCGGCACGCCGTCGACCGCATCGCCGGCGGCGTGGTCGGCGGCGGGCGCGGCCGTCCGGTCGCTGCACGACCTGCCGCTGCCGCCCTGGCCCGGCCGGAGCCTGGATCGGCTGACGGCCGAGCTCGCGGCCGAGTGCGACTGGCTCGTCGCGCACGACGCGCTGCCTGCCGACCTGGTCCGGCGCAACCGCGCGGTCGCCGAGGCCGCACTCCGGGCGTGGACGCCGGTTTTCGTCCACGGCGACCTGCAGGCCGACCATGTGTTCCTGGTCGGCGACCGGGTCAGCGGGGTGATCGACTGGTCCGAGGCCGGCCGGGGCGATGCGCTGTTCGACCTGGCCATCCTGACGTTCGGGCACGAGAACCACCTGGACGACGTCGTCGCCGGCTATGGCGGCGACGTCGACCTCGAAGTGATCCGCGCGTGGTGGTCCCTGCGCAGCCTGGTGGCGATCCGCTGGCTGTCCCAGCACGGTTTCGACCCGTACGCGCCGGGTTGCGAGGTCGACGTGCTGAGGGCCCAAATGTGAGGTCGCCGTTGCCGGCGGCCGCGGTGGCACGGCCCTCGGCGGCTCAGCCCTCAGGCCGCCCGCGGGCCGCGTCCACGTCGGCCGGCCGCGCGTCCAGCCGGACCGGGCGATATCCCAGCTGAGCTGTTGCGGCCAGCGCCTGGAGCACGGCGGCCCACAGATCCCGGGCAACGATCGTCAGCGACAGCTCGAAGCCGCCCTCACCGTGCGAGAGCAGGGCGTCGTAACCGTCGAGACGGTCCCCGAGTTCGATCCGGACGTCGTCCAGATCGGCGGGGACCAGCCCGAGCCCGAGCTGCACCGCGAACAACCCGACCCCCGCCGTGCTCACGGGCACCTCGGGCCGTCCCGCGCCGATCCGCCACGGCCGTCCGCCGTCGTGCCGGGTCGAGGCCCGGGTCACGGGGTGAGGGCGATCTTCCCGGAGCGGCCGGCGTCGGCCAACCGGTACGCGGCGTCGGCCTGCGCCAGCGGGAACGTGTCGGAGACGATCACCTCCGGGTGCAGGTCCCAGAACGGCAGCCGGTGCACCAGCTCGCGCATGTGCTCGATGCTGGTGACCCAGGAACCGATGATCGTGATCGACGGATGGATCAGCGTCGGGCTGACCTCGGGCACGGTCATGGCGTTGCCTTCGCCGACCAGCACGACCCGGCCCCGCTCGCGGACCAGCGAGATCGCGCTGCCCCGGCCGGGCTCGCTCCCGGAGCAGTCGACGGCGACGTCGGCACCGCCGCCGCAGGCCGCCCGAGCCGCGTCGATCTCGTCCGGGCCGAACGCGGCGTCGACGGCACCCAGCCGGACGGCGAGCTCACGGCGCTCGGGACTCGGATCGAGGCCGACCCGGGGAACGGCGCCGAGCTTGCCGCCGAGCAGACCGGCGGCCAGACCGACCGGACCGAGGCCGACCACGGCCAGCGCATCCCGGCCACTCGTCCCGGCCCGGATCAGGCCCTCGTACGCCGTCCCGAACCCGCAGGCCACGCACGCCCCGTCGAGGAAGGTGGCGAAGTCGGGCAGCAGGATGCAGTCCCGCTCCTCGGCGAGGATCAGATCGGCATGACCGCCGTCGCGCTGCCAGCCGTACGCCGCCCGCCGGGGTGAGGAGCAGCTGATCTGGTAACCCCGGACGCACGAGTCGCACTGGCCGCAACCGCTGATGTGGTAGACGCAGACCCGGTCCCCGACCGCGAGCCGGATCGCACCAGGTCCGACCGCCACGACCTCTCCGGCGGGCTCGTGCCCAGCCACTACACCCTGGTAGGTCTCGGCCGGGTCGCCCTGGTGGTGCTCGCGATAGATCGCCCGGATGTCGGAGCCGCAGATGGTGGAGGCCCGCATGGCGAGCAGCACCTGGCCGGGTCCGGGTTCGGGATCGGGCAGCTCCCGAAGATCGGTGCTGGAGTTGCCGGGCAGGATCACGCCGCGCATGGGGGGCTCCGTTCGTGTCGTGGTCTGGGCGACCGAGTCGGGGATGCCGCGCCGACTGATCGGCCGCACCGAAATGCAAAGTTACGCGCGTTACAGATCGGATGCAAGTCGGCTGATCGACCTCATCGAACCCGACCCCTCATCCGCCGGAATCTCCTTCCAGCACGCGACACAGGCTCCGAGCGCGGCCCAATCGAGCCGGGTAGTTACTACGCGTTACTGCTAGGATCGAGCGAGCGTGCGGAGACGACCGCGAGCGAGGAGGATGTTGATGGGGCGCAAGCCGGCAGGCACGGCCGGGCAGGGTGCGGTCACCCGCGCCGACGTGGCGAGGTATGCCGGGGTGAGCGACGCCGTGGTGAGCTTCGTCGTCAACGGCGGCCCCAAGTCGGTGTCGGAGCCGACGGCGGCGCGGGTGCGGGAGGCGATCGCGCAGCTGGGCTACCGGCCGAACAGCACCGCGCGGGCGCTCGCTCTCGGCAGCACCCGGACGCTAGGCCTGGTCGTCCCGGACGCGACCAACCCCTTTTACGCCGAGTACACGGTGGCGATCCAGCGGGCCGCGGCCAAGCTCGGGTTCGCGCTGCTGACCATCAGCTCGGGCTACGATCCGGCGGTCGAGCTGCGCGGCATGCTCGATCTGTGCGACCGGCAGGTCGACGGTCTGCTGCTGGCCCGGGGAACCGGCACGACCGGCGCCGGCGAGCTGGCCCGGCGGGGCGTCCGGACCCCGGTCGTGCTGATCGACTCCACCTCCCCCTATCCCGGCCACATCACCATCGGCTCCGCCGCCGCCGACGGCGTAGACGCCGTGGTCGAGCATCTGCTCCGGGTGCACGACCACGCCTCGGTGTCGTTGATCATCGGCGACACCGCGGACGCGGACACCGACGGCCGGGAGACCGGCTGGCTGCGGGCCCACGCCCGGAACCGCCGCTCCCCCGGGCAGGTCGAGCCCGCCCCGTTCACCCGGACCGGCGGCCACGACGCGGGCATCCGGCTGCTGCAGCGGACCCGGCGACCGACCGCGATCGTGACCGGCTCCGACCTGCAGGCCGTCGGCCTGCTGCGCGCCGTCCGGGAGCTGGGTCTGCGGGTGCCGGAGGACGTCGCGTTGGCGAGCTTCGACGGCACCGAGGAGGCCAGCTTCACCTGGTCGACCCTCACCACCAGCCGCCAGCCGATCGACACGATGGCCGAGGCCGCGGTCTCCGCCGTGCTGGTGGCCCAGGCGAACGAGGACGGGCATGAGCCCGGGGCGAGCGAGCACCGGGTGTTCGCGACCGACCTCGTGATCGGGGAGTCCTGCGGCTGCTGACGCGGAAAATAGGCAGTCACTCCCGACGTGGGCAGTGGCTGCTAACCGCGAGCGTTGCACCAGGCACGGCAACGGGCCGGGCCAGGACGAAAGGCAGAACCATGCAGCGCTTCATCATCGAGCGGGAGATCGACGGTGCCAGCGAGCTCACCCAGGAGCAGCTCGCCGACATCGCTCGGACCTCGAACGCCGCCGTCGACTCGCTCGGCGTCGACTACACCTGGGTCACCAGCTACGTCGCCGGCAACAAGATCTACTGCGTGCACGAGACCGACGAGGTCGAGACCATCCTCGAGCACGCCCGCCGCGGCGGCTTCCCCGCCGACCTCGTGTCGGTGGTCGCCAACGAGTTCGGCCCGCAGACGGCGCACGCGTTCGTCGGATGACCTCTCCGGTCGGCGTCGACCGCGCGCCCGGACCCCGTACGTCGCCACGGGGTCCGGGCATGCCCGCCGTCCCGATCGGACGGATCGACCTTCCCGGCGGTGCCCGGCAGTCCTACAGTCGGCGCATGCAGGTTCTGGAGCGCGACGCCGAGCTCTCCCTGCTGGCCCGGGCGTTCGCGGGGGCGGCCGAGGGCTCCGGCTCGGGAGTCACCGTGTGCGGCGAACCCGGCGCGGGCAAGTCGACGCTGGTCGAGGCCGCGTGCGCACAGGCATCGGCCCTGCGGGTCGTCCGTGGTGGCTGCGATCCACTGTCCACCCCGAGGCCGCTCGGTCCGTTTCGCGACGCCTTCGCCGGGTCGGGGCTGCCCGCCCTGCACGGCTCGGCGATCGAGGTCTGCGAGGCGGCGTTCGACGCATTGCGCAGCGAACCGACGGTGCTGGTCGTCGAGGACATCCACTGGATCGACTCGGCGTCGGTGGAGGTGCTGCGCTTCCTGGTCCGGCGGCTGGCGGTGATGCCCTGCGCGCTCGTGGTCACCTATCGCGACGACGACATCGACATCCAGCACGTCGCCCGGCCGCTGCTCGGCGACATCGCCGGGAACGGCCACGTCGTTAGCCGCAAGCTGGCACCGCTGAGCGCCGGCGGGGTCGCCGCGATGCTCGCCGGCGGGCCGTTGGAGCCCGAGCGGGTGCACCGGCTGACCGGCGGCAACCCGTTCTTCGTGGCCGAGGTCGCCAAGGAGCCCGATCGCCCGCTGCCGGCCACCGTCCGCGACGCGGTGCTGGCCCGGCTGCACGGGATCGCGCCCCAGGACTTCGAGGTGCTCCAGCTGGCCGCGGCCGCCCCCGACCGGGTCGACGACCGGCTGCTGCCCGCGCTCGGCGTGGACCTGCCGACGCTGCGCCGGCTGCACGAGACCGGGCTGCTGGAGCGCGACGGACACGGCCTGGTGTTCCGCCACGAGCTGTCCAGGCTCGCCGTCGAGAGCACCATTCCGGCGGCCGGGGTCGCCCGGTTGCACGGCCGGCTGCTCGACGCGCTGGAACGGCTCGATCCGCCCGACCCCGCGGTGCTCACCCATCACGCCGTCGCCGCCGGTGAACGTACCCGCGCCAACCGCTATGCCCAGGCGGCGGCGCGGGAGTCGGTCGCCGCCGGATCGCACAGCGAGGCCGCGGCCTTCTTCCAGATCGCGCTGGACAACCTGGTCGGGGACGACCCGACCCAGCGGGCCGAGCTGCAGATGCGGCTCGGCTACGAGCAGTACATGATCAGCCAGCTGGACACCGCGATCGCCTCGATCGAGCAGTCCTTCCCGCTGTGGCACAGCGCCGGCGACCTCGACGGCCTAGCGGCGGCGCACGAGTCCTGCGCGGTGTTCGAGTACTACAACGCCGACCGGCCGCAGGCGGAGCACCATGCCGACCGGGCCGCGGATCTGGCCTCGGCCGTGCCGGGTCTGAAGTACGGCAGCGCTCGGGTCACCCAGGCCTATCTGGCCTATCTCCGCTCCGAGTACGCCTACAGCGAGCTGTGCAGCGCCGACGGTGCCCGGGTGGCCGAGGAGGTCGGCGACGAGGCGCTGTCGCTGCGCGGCTCGCTGGTCCGCACGTTGAGCGATCTCGCCCTCGGCCGGCCCGGTGCGCGCGAGCGCAGCCTGGACCTGATCGCGCGCGCCCGCGATGCTCACCTGGACGAGCTGGCGTCGACCGGGTACTCCAACGTCAGCTACTTCGACGTCGAGCAGTCCCGGCTGGCCGCCGGCGAGGCGGTGCTGGACGTGTCCCTGCCCTTCACCGTCGAGCGCGACATCCCGATCTGCAACCACTGGCAGACGGCGGTCAGATCCCGGCTGCGGTTCCGGGAGGGCCGCTGGACGGCCGCACTCGAGGACGCCGACAAGGCGCTGCGCTCCGGCGGCATGCCGCTGGCCCGGTTCTGGCCGCTGATCGTGGGCGGTCTGGTGGCGTTGCGTTGCGACGGCATGGCCGACGACCGGCTCGACCTCGCCTGGGAGCTCGCGGTCAGCCTGGACGAACCGCTGCGGATCGTGCCCGCCCTCGCCGCCCTGGCCGAGCAGGCGTGGCTCACCGGCACACCCGACGACCGGGTCAGCACGGCCCCCGGCCGGATCGCGGGCTGGCGGGAGATTCCGGCGCTGGCGTGGTCACTGGGCGACCTAGCGGTCTGGCTGGCGCGGCTGGGGATCGAGCCGGAAGTGGGCGTGGACCGGCTCGCCACGCCGCACCGGCTCACCCTCACCGGGTCGCCGGACCAAGCCGCGGCCTGGTGGGAGGACGCCGGTGCGGCGTACGAGGCGGCCATGGCCCACGCCGACGCCGACGACGTCGACACCGTCCTCGCCGGGATCGCCCGGCTGGACCTGCTCGGCGCGGTGGCCACGGCCGATCGGCTGCGCCGCGACCTCCGCCGCCGAGGCGTCGCCCAGCTGCCCGCCCGGCCGCGGGCCGCGACCCGGACCAACCCGGCGGGCCTGACCAACCGGCAGCTCGAGGTGGCCCGGCTGG
Source organism: Microlunatus ginsengisoli (assembly GCF_039537205.1). Classification (NCBI taxonomy): domain Bacteria; kingdom Bacillati; phylum Actinomycetota; class Actinomycetes; order Propionibacteriales; family Propionibacteriaceae; genus Microlunatus; species Microlunatus ginsengisoli. The sequence goes on from NZ_BAABAB010000031.1 coordinate 90,856, forward strand.
TGGCGCGCGGGTTCACCAACGCCGAGATCGCGGATCGGCTGTTCATCTCGCTGCGCACCACCGACCACCACGTCTCGGCCGTGCTGACCAAGCTCGGTATGCCCAGTCGCCGGGCGATCGTGGTCAACGCGACCAATCTCGGCCTCGGCTGACTCCGATGGCCGCGCGCCGTCGTCCACGTACACCTGCACCGCCCGCCCGCGAACTCGGATCCCCTGAGCGGGTTCGGATCCCCTGCACAGGATCCGAACCGTCCGGAGGGATCCGAGATCGGAGCGAGCTCGCCACCCGAACGCCAACTCCGACGAATCGAGGAGAGCCATGTCCGCCTGGCCGAACGGCGCCCCGACGGTGGGTCAGCGCGCGTCGCTGACCCGTACCGTCACCGCTGCCGACATCGAACGCTTCACCGAGATCAGCGGTGACCGCAACCCGCTGCACTACGACCCGACGGTGGCCGCACGCACCCGTTTCGGCCGCGTCGTGGTCCAGGGCGGCGTGACCAGCGCCATCCTCAACGCCGTGGTCGCGGAGTGCCTGCCCGGGCCGGGCACCGTCTTCCTCGAGACGAACTGGCGGTTCGTGGCGCCGACCCGGCCCGGCGACACGATCACCGGCGAGGTTGAGGTCACCTCCGTCCGGACGGACAAGCCGATCACCGGTCTGTCGACCAGGGTGGTCCGCGACGACGGTGTGGTCGCGATCGAAGGCACGGCCGTCTGCTGGACGTTCGACCTCGGCACGCCCCCGGCCGGATAGGCACCCACCGAGCCGCAAAATGGGCAGTCGCTCACGACGTGCGCCGGGGTCCGCCACTTCTACCGTCGGGGCATGCCTCGATCACTGAACCGCAGAACAGGCCCGGCCCGGACGGGTGACGCCCGCCGGCACGACGTGGTCGTCCTCGGCGCGCGCTGCGCCGGTGCGGCCACGGCCATGCTGCTCGCCCGAGCCGGCCACGACGTCGCCCTCGTGGACCGCGCCACCTTTCCGAGCGACACCACCTCCACCCACTCGCTGGTTCGCGGCGGAGTCGTCCAGCTCGCCCGCTGGGGCCTGCTGGACGAGGTGCTCGCGAGCGGCGCGCCGCCGATCCGATCGGTGGCGTTCCACCGCTACGACCCGGGTGCGCCCGCCCCGGTCAGCCTCGCGGTCAAGCCGCGGGCCGGCGTCGACCACATGCTGGCACCGCGGCGCCACGTCCTGGACGCGATCCTGGTCCGGGCCGCAGTCCGCGCCGGAGCTACCCTGCTCGACGCGACCGCCGTCTCCGACGTCCGGCGCGACCCGTCCGGCCGGGTCGTCGGGGTCGTCGCCCGCGGGCGCTCCGGTGGCGCCATCGACGCCCAGCTGGTGATCGGCGCCGACGGCGTACGTTCGCGGCTCGCGACGAAGTTCGGCGCGGCCGTCGTGCAGCGGTACGCCCCCAGCGGCGTCTGCCTCTACAGCTACGTCGCCGCCGACCACTGGGACGGCTTCGAGTTCCACCTGGCCGACGGGGCGTTCGCCGGCGTCTTCCCGACCCACGGCGGCCAGGCGTGCGTCTGGCTGATCCAGCCGACCGGGCACGCCGGCCTGCTCCTCGGCAGCGGGGCGCGCCGGCTGGACGCATGGCTCGGAGCTCTCGAGGAGCACGTGCCCGGCCTGGCCGAGAAGGTCCGGGCGGGCACCGTCACCGAGCCCCTCCGCGGCGCGATCGGGCTGCCCAACCACGTCCGGCAGGCGGCCGGACCGGGCTGGGCCCTGGTCGGCGACGCGGGCTATCACCGCGACCCGATCACCGGGCACGGCATGACCGACGCCTTCCGCGATGCCGAGCTGCTCGCCGAGGCCGCCGATCTGGCCCTGCAGGAGCCGTCGGCGGAGGCCGCAGCCATGACGACGTACGAGCGACAGCGAGACGCCGCCCTGGCCGAGACGTTCCGGATCACCCGTGAGCTCGGCGCCTTCCCGCCGCCCGATCGCTTCGCGAGCCTGCAGACCGAGCTGAGTCGCGCCCTCGATGTCGAGGCCCAGCAGCTTGCCGCCCGGCCGCTGACGATCGGCCGGGCGCTCGCGCAGAACGTCGCCTGACCCTTCGACCCCTTCCACCACATCCCGACGAGAGGAAATCTCATGTCCGTCACCACCCGTCCCACCCGCAACGGCGTCGACACCGCGACGCTGTTCGCCACCATCGACGCCGTCCGGCAGCAGCCGGAGGCCGCCCGGTTCCGGTTCCGTACGCAGACCGAGTGGGTGTCCGGCACCCACAGCCGCGGTCGCTTCCCGGGCTTCTTCGGCGCCGGCCAGGAGCACGTGCACGCCTCCCCGGGCGCCGGCGATGCCGTGATCGACGCCGACCACCCAGCAGTCCTGGTCGGCACGGACACCGGCCCGACGCCGGCCGAGCTGCTGCTCAACGCCCTGGGGGCCTGTCTGACGGCCGGCCTGGGCAACATCGCCGCGGCCCGCGGCGTCGACCTGCACGGCGTCAGCTGCCGGGTCGAGGGCGACATCGACCTACGCGGCATCCTGGGCATCGATCCCGAGGTCCGCAACGGGTTCTCCGCGATCACCGTCACGTTCGACGTGTCCGCCGACGCCGATCCGGCCACGATCGCCGCCCTGGTCGACCAGTCCCGCGCCCGGTCGGCGGTCTTCGACGTGCTGACCAACGGCACCCAGGTCGACGTCCGGGTGGCGGCCCGATGAGCACCGCGGCTCCGGTGGCCCCGGCCGGGTTCCTGGCCGACCCCGTGATCGACGACCAGGTCCGCCAGATGTACGACTCCGATCGCGAGCTGCAGGGTTATGTGGCCAACCTGACCCGGGTCTGGGCACACTCGCCGGAAGCGCTGGCACTGCTCTCCTACGTGCTCAAGCGCGCCACCGAGGCAGCCGGCATCGAACCGGGGCAGCGGGCGCTGCTGGTCACGGCCACGGCATCGGCGCTGGGTGACTCGTACTGCTCGATGGCCTGGGGCCGCAAGCTCGCCGCGACCTCCGGCGCGGACCGGGCCGCCCGGGTCGTGGCCGGCGCCGACGACGGGCTGGACCATCGCGACCGTGCCCTCGCGGCGTGGGCCCGGCGGGTGGTCCGCGATCCCAGCGGGACTACCGCCGACCACGTCGACGCGCTGCGCGCGGTCGGCTTCGACGACCCGCAGATCTTCGCCGTCACCCTGTTCGTCGCGCTCCGGATCGCCTTCTCGACCGTGAACGACGCACTCGGCGCCGCTCCGGACGTGGAGCTCGCGGCCATGGTCCCGGCCGAGCTGCTGGCCGCGGTCAGCTTCGGTCGCCGCCCCGGCTGATCTGCACGTCGCGCCTCCCGATCGCGGGCGCGACCACGACAACCGGCCGATCTCGGATCCCCTCTGAGACTTCGGATCCCCTCTGGCGGTTCGGATCCCGTGCAGCGGATCCGAGCCGTCGCGGCGGATCCGAAGATCCGGTGGGCGCCGTCACCGCTCCGACGCGCCGACCCGGAGCTCCGCGCGGCTCTCCCGCCGCTGCTGGACCACGACGGCGACGAGACACACCGCCGTCAAAACGCCGACCGCCAGCGCGAAGGACACGCCGGCGGTCTGCAGGCCCCAGCGCTGGGCGGCCAGACCGACGCCGATCACCGGCAGCGAAATCGCCACATAGGCGACCACGAAGTAGGTGGAGTTGACCTCGGCCCGGCGCTCGACCGGGGTCCGGTCGGACACGGCCGCCAGGCCCCGACCGAAGCTGACCCCCTGACCACAGCCGAGCAGCAGCGCGGCGACGACGAGCAGCGGCAGCGACGCCGACCACAGCGCCAGGGCCAGCGCCAGCAGGCCGACCAGCAAGACGGCGCAGCCGACCGCGAGTGCGCGCGACGAGCGGAACCGGACGGCAACGAGCTGAGCGACGGCGGAGCCGGCGAAGGCGGTGCCCACCACGAGCCCGGCGGTCGCGTGGTTCGCGATCCCGATCACGCCCGAGACGAACGACGGCGCGACAGCGGAGAACAGACCCAGCACCGCGAACCCGGCGAATCCCGCCGTCGCGGCCACGGCGAAGACGGCCCGGGTCTGCGCCGGGACCGAGAGCCGCTGGAAACCGATCCGGCCCTGCCGCCGCGAGGTCTCCGCGGCGAACGCGACCGCCCCGATCGCGAGCAGCACCAGCGCGATGTGGACCTCGAAAGCCAGCTGCAGCGGCGCCGGCGCGTATTGCACCAAGAGGCCGGCGAGTACCGGGCCCAGGCCCAGTCCGCCGATGTTCGCCGTGGTCGCCACGGCGGCGGCACGCGGGCGCCAGGACGGCGGTGCCGACTCGATGACGGCCGCCGTCGCCGTGCCGGTGAACAACCCGGCGGACAGGCCGGACAGGAACCGGCCGACCAGGAGCGCCGTGACGTCCGCCGCGGCCAGGAACACCAGCGCGCTTGCGATCGCGGCGACGCCCCCCGCGAGCAGCACGGGGCGGCGGCCGAGGGCATCGGACCACCGGCCGAAGGCCAGCAGTGCGAACAGCACCCCGCCCGCGTACGTCGCGAAGATGACCGTCGTCGTGAGCACCCCGAAGTGCATCTGCTCGGCATACAGCGCATACATCGGGGTGGGCAGCGTCGTGCCGAGCATGACCGCGACGAAGGCGTACGTCAGCAGGGCCAAGCCGTAGCGCCGGCGGGCCGCGCTCGGTTCGGTCGGATCGAGATTCGTCGCCACGGTGTCGCCAACGCCCGGATGCCCGCAAGTCTTCCCCCGGCGTCCGCCGGCACGGAGGCCGTGGGTGATCGGCCCCTCGGCGGGTATTAATCATCGGCAGCCGACACGCACCGCGGAGAGGGAGCACAACGATGACGGACGCACCGAACGAGCCGGGCGAGACCAGCCCGGACGCCACCGACCCCGAGGAGTACGGCAGCCTCACGATCGAGGACGAGGGCGCGGAGACGGTCGAGCCCGCGGACCGGGCCGGCACGGCGGCTCCGGACGACGCCGACATCGGCTACTCGCCCGATACCGGCGCCGACGCGGACGACCGGGGCTGAGGTTCGTCAGAGCTTGTCCAGCCGCTGCTCGTCGAGCAGGTCGTACAGCGCGGTGAGGACGGCCGACAGATAGCCTCGTAGCCCGGCGAGGTTGTCGTTGCCGTATTCGGCGGCAGCCGTCAAGCGGGTCTCCACCAGCTTCTCGGCTGAGCGAGTGAAGGTGTCGCTGTCGAGGTCGGGGTAGTTGGCCAGCTCCGTTGCCGCCTGACTCAGGAAGCCCTTCGCCGCCGCGATCACAGCGCGCGCCGACGACTTCCCGTCCAAGAGCATCGTCAGGGCCGTCAGGTCCGCGGCTCGCTGCCCAGGGGGGCGGTGGGTCATCTTCGGTTCTTTGAACTTGCGAGCGTGTCCGAGTGCCAACTTGCCGGCCGCACTGATCGGCTTGATCGACTCCCGTCCCTGACCGACCAGCGAATTCACCTCGCCGCGCTCGTGGTGCCCGTACAACGCCTCGACCAGGGCATAGCCCTGGGGTGCGAGACCGCCCGACTTGTCGTGGTGCAGGCCGATCGTCCACCCGCTGACCGTCAGCGCCGCCAGATCGTTCGCCGTGGTCGAGTCGCCGTTGCCGGCGGTGTACATCCCGGTCACCGACAGCTCGAACCGGAAGATCTTGCCGAGCGCTGTCCTGCCGGTCCCCGGGGCCAAACCGAACAGTTCCTCGCAGGCGCGCCAGAACAGCCTGATGGCGGCGACCAGCGTGTCGGTACAGGCCGGGCACGCGGCCCGGTTGATCACGACGGTGAAGGTGTGCGGAGTCTGGACCGCCCTCAGGTCTGGGCGCGGCTCGGCCGACCGCTCGTCAGCTCGGGTCGCCTCCCGCCACGCCGTCTCCAGCGCGATGGTGGTGATCGCCTCCCACGGACCACCGGCGAGCATCAGTTGCTCGGAATGCTCCTCGTTGGCGTGCAGCTTGAGCGTGCCCTCCCGCAGCGGCGCCAGCGCCGCATCTCTGCGCTGGTCCCTCATCTCGGCCGTCTGCCGCTCTCGAACGTCGGGCTGGTAGAAGTCGGACTTGTCCGATGCGTTGCTGTTGTAGACGTATTCCTCGCGGAACGCCTTGGCCGCTTCGATGTCGTCACTCGGCAGAGGTATGGCGATCGCCTCGGACCGCCGCGAGGATGCCGCGCGCTCTGCGGTGCCTCCGCCGGGTGACGCGTCCCGCTCGTCCAGGGTCGTCGCCCGGGTTCTCGGGTTCAGTGCGAACTCGTCACGGGACGTGTGATGCTCCATCCCCTCCCGAATCGCCTCTTCCCACTCACCCATCTCCTCGGGAGTCAACGGCTCGTACAGGACCTGCGCGGGCGCCTGGCTCAGCCGGAGCCGGTTGACGACGTCCCGGGCACGGGAGAGGACGAGTTCGAGCTGGTCTGCCGCCTCCCGAGGATCGGCCGGCTCCGGCAACGCCGGCAGCCGGAGGTCGTCCGGACCGAGCCGGGCACTCTCTCGCTGCTCGGCCGCCACCGGCCGCTTGGGCATCAGCGCATCGTTGTAGAACAGCGCCAGCCGGGTCTCGGAGAAGCCGCCGAACAGCTGTCCGAAGTCGGAATGCTGGGCGCGCAGCAGATAGAACAGGTTCGGGTATCGGTTCAGCAGGTAGTTGATCCGGCTCATGAACGGCGCCAGATCCTTGGCCTTGTCGTCGCGTTTGCGCTTTCCCTGGGCCGGCTCGCCGCCTTGCGCCGACGGGTCCTTCACCGCCGGCTGAGCGGGCTCGACCTGAGCGAGCATGTGGGCAATGACGTCCGGCGGCACCATGCTGGCTGCGACCGCCCGCAGACCGCGTACGTCCTCCGCGCTCGGCGCACGACCATTCGCGGCCTGGAAGGCCGCACTGAACAAGCAGTCGCCGTCCCTGGCGACCTCGACCAGGCGATATCGGTTGCCGTGCAGGAGAAAACGGCCGTGCGGGTCGAGGGTCAGCAGGCTGTAGTGACCCGGCGTCGGGTCGAAGTGCAGCGGATAGATCGGCCCGGCGACACCAACCTCCACGTGGTACGTCGGTGCCGCCGCGCGCTCGTCGGCAAAGTGATAGATCCGGAACCGCACGCCGAGCGACTCGGCCACCACGGTCGCTTCGGCCTCGCTCCCCCACGCATGGCCGTGAGCCATCGACAACCGGTACTGGCGGATCGCGTTCCCGTGGTAGTCCGCTGTGGCGACCTCTGGACCTCCTCGGGAGACCTCGCCTGACGAAGGGCTGGCAGGGGCCGGGCCGTCCAAGCCACGCGCCGGTGCCGTCTCGGCTGTTGCCGAGGGGTCCCGCAGCTGGTTGCGTCGTTCCTGTTCGACAGCCGCGGCCAGATCGCCGATCGTGGCGAACCGACGGTGGCTCGCCTCCATGACCTGCAGAATCGCCAGATAGAACGATGCCGTCTCCAGCAGCACCTCACCGCCGAACACTTCCGGGTAGTGATCCACCAGCAGGTCGAGCGCGACCTGGCCGCCGAGCACCAGCGGCTGCGCGTCGCCGTCGGCCTCCGCGGCGCCGATGATGATCTGCCGCTGCACCGTAGCCGGCGGAGCAGCGGCGAGGCGTCGGCCGCCGAGCAACTGCTGGACCGCGCGGTTGCCGGCGACTCGCTGGAGCGACGAGATCAGCGACGCCGCGGGCGGGATCGTCGACGACACGGCAGCTGGTGCGCGCGGCGCGGTGATCGGGCGATCGGCGACTGGGGCGTCGATCCCGCTCCGGCGGTGCGGATACGGCATGTCGGGCCACCTTCTCCATCGGGAGGGACATCGCCGATGGTGCCCGGACGCGGCTAAGGGATGGCTGGACCCCGGCCGGGTCGACCCGACACGTTCCAGCCATTTCTTAGCCGACCCGGATCAAAGTCGCCTTACGACGTCAACGATCCCCGGCGACCGAGCTCCTCCCGCACCGGACAGCTGTCGGGATCCAGACGATCATCCCGACCAGCGGGGCCCGATCCGGCTCCGTCGAGTGCCGGCACGAGCCGGAGAAAGCGGTCCGCCATGTCCCCCGACATCATTCCCGCGCGCCCTACCCCCAAGACCACCGCGGTGGCCCTGCTGATCATCCTGGCGATGCTGATCACCGGCACGGTGACCTTCCTGACCCGCGAGACCCTCCGCCCGGAGACCGCCGCCGCCGACACCTCGCACAAGCGGACCAAGGGCACCCACGGGGTCGGCTATGTCATCGACGGGCAGTGGATCGGCACCTGGCGTATCACCGACGGCACCGGCTTCTGTATCGAGTTCGACAAGGACCACCCCGACAGCACCGGCGCGGGGACACTGCACGGCCGGGTGCCCGGGATGTCGGCCGAGGAGTCCGAACGGGTGAAGTACGTGGCGAACCACTACGGCCTGACGACGTCGAAGGTCGACGGCGCCGCAGCCGCGATCTACGTCTGGAAGACCCAGAACACCTCCCGCTTCAACTCCTTCTACGCCAAGCTGCTGAAGAAGAAGATGGTCTCGAAGGCGATCCGCGACCGGGTCAGCCAGATCGCTGCGGAGGCGGCGAATCACGGGCCGTACAAGCTGTCGATGACGATGGGATCCGGGCTGCCCGGCCAGACCGTCTCCGGTGTGGTGACGATCAAGGCGACGAACGGCAAGGCCGTCGCCGGCCGGACCGTCGCGCTGACCGCGAAGTCCGCCGGGACCGTCGCCGGTCAGGACAAGGCGAGCAACGCCAAGGGACAGCTGCGCTTCAGCGTCAAGGTCACCGGCACCGGGACGGTCCGGATCGACGCCAAGCTGACCACGCCCGCCGCCGGCGGGGTCTGGATCACCCGGCCGACCTCCGGACACCAGCGTCTGGTGCTCGCCGGCAAGGCCACCGAGTCCGCCACCGCGACCGTCTCGTCGCACCGCAGCACCACCGGCCCGAGCCTGGCCAGCGCCTGCACCGGCAACTGCGGCGGCGCCGCGCCGGTCACCCTCACCGCCAGCAACCCGTGCGGTGCGGCGACCCTGCGCGAGATCGTGTACGTCGACGGCAAGGCCCTGACCGACGGCACGCTCGACGTCGCGGCCTGCAAGACCGGCACGAAGACGTTCACCGTGACCGACGACGCCGTGGTCACCACGAAGTACTGCTACCTCGCTGCGGGCGGCACCTGTGCCGGCGCACCGACGACCAACAGCGGCAGCCTGACTGTCACCTGCCCGCCGCTGCCGACGTACCGGTTCTCAGCGACCTGCCCGTGCGGTAAGGACCGCCAGCTGACCTACGAGGTGCAGGCACCGGCCGGTAGCCGCCGCAGCTACGCCGTCACGCTCACCGTCAAGGCGGCGGACGGCTCGACCTGGACCCGGTCGGCGACGCTGACCGGTGGCTGGCAGGCGCTGCCGACCGCCACCCTCGCCAAGGGATCGACCGCCACACTGACCGTCACGGTGCTCGGCCGGACGACGACCCTCGACTCGCTCAGCGAGTCGGCCTGACGGCCTGACGGCCGCCCCGCGCTGACTTCGCGCCATCGCTGTCGGTTCGCGCCGTGCCTCACGGCGCGAACCGACGCGATTGGCGCGAAGATCTGCGCTCGGACTCAGCGCAGGTCGTACCGGTCCAGCTCGGTGACCTTGGTCCACGCGTCGACGAAGTCACGGACGAACTTCTCGGCCGCGTCGTCGCTGGCGTACACCTCGGCCAGGGCGCGCAGCTCCGAGTTCGAGCCGAAGACCAAGTCGGCGCGGCTGCCCGTCCACTTGGCCTCGCCGGTGGCGTCCTCGGTCGCCTGGAACGCGTGCGAGCCCGGATCCAGCGGCTTCCAGGTGTTGCCCAGCTCCAGCAGGTTGACGAAGAAGTCGTTGCTGAGCACGCCCGGACGTGACGTCAGCACGCCGGTCGAGGTGCCGTCCCAGTTGGTCTCCAGCACCCGCAGGCCGCCGACCAGCACCGTCAGCTCCGGCGCCGACAGCGTCAGCAGGTTGGCCTTGTCGACCAGCAGATACTCCGCCGGCAGCTCGGCGTACTTGCCGTAGTAGTTGCGGAAGCCGTCAGCGACGGGCTCCAGGTAGCCGAACGACTCGACGTCGGTCTGCTCCGCGGAGGCGTCGGTCCGGCCCGGATGGAAGGGCACCGTCACGTCGTGCCCGCCCGCCTTGGCAGCCTGCTCGACACCGGCGTTCCCGGCCAGCACGATCAGGTCGGCCAGCGACACCTTCTTGCCGCCGGTCTGGGCGCCGTTGAACTCGGCCTGGATGCCCTCCAGCGTTTCCAGCACCGACGCGAGCTGGACCGGGTTGTTGACCTCCCAGTCCTTCTGCGGCGCGAGCCGGATCCGAGCGCCGTTCGCGCCGCCGCGCTTGTCGCTGCCCCGGAACGACGACGCGGCGGCCCAGGCCGTCGAGACGAGCTGGGAGACGGTCAGCCCGGAGGCGAGCACCTTCTCCTTCAGCGCCGCGGCGTCCGCGTCGTCGATCAGGTCGTGGTCGACCGCGGGCAGCGGGTCCTGCCAGAGCAGCTCTTCGGCGGGCACCTCCGGGCCGAGGTAGCGCACCTTCGGCCCCATGTCGCGGTGGGTCAGCTTGAACCAGGCCCGGGCGAAGGCGTCGGTGAACGCGTCGGGGTTCTCGTAGAACCGGCGGGAGATCTTCTCGTAGGCCGGGTCCATCCGCAGCGCCAGGTCGGTCGTGAGCATCCGCGGCTCGCGACGCTTGGACGGATCGTGCGCGAGCGGGACCAGGTCGTCGCCGGCACCGTTCTTCGGGCGCCACTGGTTCGCCCCGGCCGGGGACTCGAACAGCTCCCACTCGTAGGAGAACAGGATGTGGAAGAACTCGTTGTCCCAGCGGGTCGGATGGTAGGTCCAGGTGACCTCGAGCCCGGAGGTGATGGTGTCGTCGCCCTTGCCGGTGCCGAAGCCGTTCTTCCAGCCGAGTCCCTGGTTCTCCAGCGGCGCGGCCTCGGGGTCGGGGCCGACGTTGGTGTCCGGCGCGGCGCCGTGGGTCTTGCCGAAGGTGTGGCCGCCGGCGATCAGGGCGACTGTCTCCTCGTCGTTCATCGCCATCCGCTTGAACGTCTCGCGGATGTCGTGTGCCGCGGCTAGCGGGTCGGGAGTGCCGTTCGGGCCCTCCGGATTGACGTAGATCAGGCCCATCTGGACGGCAGCGAGCGGCTTGTCCAGCTCACGATTGCCCTTGTAGCGCTCGTCGCCGAGCCAGGTCGTCTCCGGACCCCAGTAGACGTCGTCGTCCGGCTCCCAGACGTCCGGCCGGCCACCCGCGAAGCCGAAGGTCGGGAAGCCCATGTCCTCCAGCGCCACGTTGCCGGTCAGGATCATCAGGTCGGCCCAGGACAGGTTCTTGCCGTACTTCTTCTTCACCGGCCAGAGCAGCCGGCGGGCCTTGTCCAGGCTGACGTTGTCCGGCCAGCTGTTCAGCGGTGCGAACCGCTGCTGGCCGGCGCCGGCACCGCCGCGCCCGTCCCAGACCCGGTACGTCCCCGCGGAGTGCCAGGCCATCCGGATCATCAGCGGCCCGTAGTTGCCGAAGTCGGCCGGCCACCACTCCTGTGAGGTCGTCAGCACCGCGGCGATGTCGGCCTTCACCGCGGCCAGGTCGAGGGTCTTGAACGCGGCGGCGTAGTCGAACTCCTCGCCGAGCGGGTTCGCCACCGCGGGGTTCTTGGCCAAGATCTTGAGGTTCAGCCGGTTCGGCCACCAGGTCTCGTTGGCCGAGCCGTTGGTGGGATGCGGCTGCTGGTCGTGCAGCACCGGGCAGCCACCGGCCGCCGGAGTCTCCTCCCCCGTTACCGTCGTGGACTCGGTCTCGTCCTGCTCGATCAGGGGGGTGCCGTCTGTCATCGCCGTCCTAACTCTGAATGTGGGCCGCTGTCTGGAGTGATTCTAGATAATCGTCTGGAATGATTCTAGATAGACCGCTCAGTCGTCTGCCCGGTGCCGCGCTCGGTGCCACGGCCCCGCCCGTCCGATTGTCGTCCTCGGCGCGGCCTCGGGCCAGACCCGGGGTCAACCCGGCTGCTCGACCTCGAGGTGGCCGAGGGCGCGCAGCGCGAGCCACAGCTCGGCCAGATCGGCGGTCGACCGGAGGTTGCGGCCGCTGAGCTCCTCGAACCGCTTGAGCCGATAGGCCAGCGTGTTCGGGTGGACGTGCAGCGCCTCCGCGGTCGGCGCGGTCTGGCGCTCCCGCTCGAGCCAGGTCTGCACCGTCCGGACCAGATCGCTGTCGTGCTCGTCGTCGTAGGCCTGCACGACGCCGAGCACCGAGGCGACCAGGGCGCGCAGGGACGCCGCGTCCTCGACCGTCCAGCGGCCGATGGTGTCACTGCCGTATCGGACGTACGCCAACCCGGCGTCGTCGGCCCGGGCGCAGGCCCACAGTGCCTCCCGTCGCGCCAGGCCGAGCGGGGCGCCGACCTCGAACGGGCGGCTGGCACCGACCCGCAGCTCGGGGATCCCGGCGAGCACGGTCCGCGCGCGCGGACCGGACCGGATCAGCACGTACGCGACGTCGCCGGTGTTCAGCAGCAGATGGGGCAGGCCGCCGTCGGCCAGCGCCCGGGCCACCTCGTCGGCCCGGACCGAACCGGCTGCGCCGGCCCCGGCAGCACGACCCTGCGCGCCGGCGGCACTGCGTAGCGCGATCAGTTGCAGCCGGACGTCGGCGCGAAACCCGACCCGCCGCAGCCGGCGGACGATCGCCTCCGCCGAATGATCTCCCTGGAGCAGGTCGGCGAAGGTCTCCGCACCCTCCCGACGCAGGATCTCCTCACCGTGCCGCCGCATGGTGAGCTGCAGCGCGGCGACGGTCGCGATGTGCTGCACCACGGCCAGTCCGGCGTTGGCGACTCCCTCGCGCTCGAGCGCCAGCAGCCAGCCGCCGGTGCCGCCGGCGACCGGGACGGGCAGCACGAAGCCGCCCGGAACGGTCGGCGGCGCGTCGTCGTCGGTGGGCAGCAGCCGGCGCAGCTCGGGCGGCGGGGCGGCCACGTCGGGGAACAGGGGGGCGCCGGCCACGGTGCACAGATAGAGCCGCAGCCCGGACAGCCGGGAGAGCCGGGCGAACACTTGGCCCTCGTCCAGCTCACCGGAGGTGAGCCAGCGGACGGCGCCGAAGACCTGCAGCTGGGCGTTCAGCCGCTGCGTGCTGTCGGCCTGCACGGCCGCCGCGACCTCCTGGGCGATGGCGATGAACGGCACCGAGAGCGGGACCTCCAGGATCGGGAAGCCGCGCTCGTCGGCTGCCGCCAGCGCCGCCCGGGTGATCCGCGGGGTGTGCAGGTGGGCCGACACCGCGAGCCCCGCGACCCCACCGTCGTCGAGGCGCTCGACGTAGGCGCGCTGCGGTGCCGCGGCCCTCGGCACGCCGAGCCCGGTGGTCATGATCAGCTCGCCGCCGGCCAGCCAGGGGCTGGGGTCGGCCAGCTCGCTGACATGCGCCCAGGCGACCCGGCGTCCGAGCCCGGCGCCGCCGGCCAGCACCTGCATCTGCAGCGCCGGCGACTGGACCAGGCGCTCGACCGTCATCCCACCGAAGCCGTGCTCAACCATCGACCTCCTTTGTGACAAGCCACAAGAATCTGACCAATGTCTGTGTCTACCACGATTGACCGTCGGCAGCGAGTTAGCGAGGATCGATGGCACCCCTCCACCTGACGAGCCAGAAGGAACCGACCATGATCGATCTCGTCATCATCGCCCTCTACATCGCGGGCATGATCGGCATCGGCTTCTATGCCAAGTCCCGCGCGAAGACCGAGTCCGACTTCCTCGTCGCCGGCCGCCGGCTCGGACCGCTGCTCTATTCGGGCACGATGGCCGCCGTCGTCATCGGCGGCGCCAGCACGATCGGCGGCGTCGGGCTCGGCTACCAGTACGGCATCTCCGGCATGTGGCTGGTCTTCGCCATCGGCTGCGGCATCCTGCTGCTGAGCTTCGGCTTCGCCAGCCGGATCAACCGGTTGCAGGTCTACACCGTCGGCCAGATGCTGCAGCTGCGCTACGGACCGGGCGCCAGCCTGATCTCCGGGGTGGTGATGTGGGCGTACACGCTGATGCTCGCGGTCACCTCGACGATCGCGTACGGCACGATCTTCGGTGTCTTGTTCGACCTCGGCAAGGTGCCGTCCATCCTGATCGGCGGCGCGGTGGTGGTCACCTACTCGATGCTCGGCGGCATGTGGTCGATCACGCTGACCGACTTCGTCCAGTTCATCATCAAGACCGTCGGCATCTTCGTGCTGCTGCTGCCGGCCGCGCTGATCAAGGCCGGCGGCTTCGCCGGGCTGAAGGCGCACCTGCCCGCCGACGCGTTCTCGCTGACCCACATCGGCGGTGGCACGATCCTCACCTACTTCGTCATCTACTTCTTCGGCCTGGTGATCGGCCAGGACATCTGGCAGCGCGTCTTCACCGCCCGCAGCGACTCGGTCGCCCGCTGGGCCGGTGGTGCCGCCGGGTTCTACTGCCTGCTGTACGCCGTCGCCGGTGCTCTGATCGGGATGAGCGCGAAGGTGCTGCTGCCGGGCCTGACCGACCGCGACGACGCGTATCCCGAGGTGGTCGAGGCCGTGCTCCCGGTCGGGCTGTCCGGGCTGGTGATCGCCGCCGCGCTGGCCGCGATCATGTCCACCTCCAGCGGCGCCCTGATCGCCACCGCGACCGTTGCCAAGGAGGACATCGTCAGCGCGGTCAAGCGCCGGCTCGGCCGCTCGGCCGATCCCGAGGTGACCGACGAGCCCGGCGCCAGCACCGGCGGCGGCGCCGGTGGCGGGCACGAAGCCGACGAGGTCAAGAACAGCCGCTGGTACATCCTGGTCTTCGGCGTGCTCACGATCGTCATCGCCTGCATCCTCGGTGACGTGGTCGCCGCCCTGACCGTCGCGTACGACATCCTGGTCGGCGGTCTGCTGGTCGCGATCCTCGGCGGCATGCTGTGGAAGCGCGCCACCATCACCGGCGCGCTGGCCAGCATCATCACCGGCACCGTCCTCACCCTGGGCACGATGATCGCGGTGGGCGACATCTACGCCAACTCCCCGATCTTCGCCGGGCTCGCCGGCAGCCTCGTCGCATACGTCGTCGGCAGCCTCGCCAGCAAGCCCACCCCGCAGGCGATCCGGGACGAGTGGGACGCCAGGATCGGCCACGAACGGCACTACGTGGCCCCCTCCGACGAGACCTCGACCACCGTCTGACCGCCCCGGCCACCGAGCACCCGACCCCACGCCACGCCCAAGCCACGCCACGCCACGCCAAGCCACGCCAAGCCACGAGGAGCCCTCGCGATGAGCCAGTCCCCCACCCCCGCCCCGATCGGTCCGCCCGACGCCACCCGCGTCCCCCGCTATGCCGAGCCGGCCACCTTCGCCCGGCTGCCCCGGATCGACCAGGTGTCCCGAGCCGATGTCGCGATCGTCGGCGTGCCGTTCGACTCCGGCGTCAGCTACCGGCCCGGGGCCAGATTCGGACCCGGACACATCCGGGCATCGTCGAAGCTGCTCCGGCCGTACAACCCGGCCCAGGACGTCTCGCCCTGGAACGTGCTGCAGGTGGCCGACGCCGGCGACATCGCGGTGAACCCGTTCGACCTCGGCGAGGCGGTGCAGCAGATCGACACCGCGATCACCGAGGTCCGTTCCGACGGGGCGACAGTGCTCACCCTGGGCGGCGACCACACCATCGCGCTGCCGATCCTGCGGTCGCTGTCCCGCGACCACGGCCCGATCGCGGTGCTCCACTTCGACGCGCACCTGGACACCTGGAACACCTACTTCGGCGCGCCGTACACCCACGGCACCCCGTTCCGGCGGGCGAGCGAGGAGGGTCTGCTCGACCTCGAGCGCTGCCTGCACATGGGCACCCGCGGTCCGCTGTACGCCGACAGCGACCTGGACGACGACGCCCGGCTCGGCTTCGCGGTGGTCCGCTCCGACGACTACGAGGTCGACGGCGTGCGCGGCGCGGTGGACCGGATGCGCGCCCGGCTCGGCGACGCTCCGGTCTACGTATCGATCGACATCGACGTGCTGGACCCCGCCCACGCGCCCGGCACCGGCACCCCCGAGGCCGGCGGGCTGACCAGCCGCGAGTTGCTGAACACGCTCCGCGGGCTGAACGGCCTGAACATTGTCGGCGCCGACATCGTCGAGGTCTCCCCGCCCTACGACCACGCCGAGATCACCGGTATCGCCGCCGCGCACGTCGCCTACGAGCTGCTCTCGGTGCTGGCCAAGGGTCGGCCCGCGTGACGCCGCCCGAGCCCATCGCGGCGCCCGCGAGCCCCGAGCCCGTCGCGCCGCCCGCGAGCCCCGAGCCCCCCGCGGCGTCCGCGAGTCCCGAGCCCGTCGACGGCCCGGCTCTTGCGCGCAACGGCGGCGACCTGGTGGTCGAGACCCTCACCGCGCTGGGCACCGACGTGCTGTTCGGCATCCCGGGCCAGCACGCGCTGGGCCTGTTCGACGCGCTCAGCCGTCACGCCGGAGACGTGCCGCCCGACCGAGGTGGATCGATCCGACTCGTGGCCTCCCGCACCGAGAACAACGCGGCGTTCGCGGCCGACGGCTACGCCCGGGCGACCGGGCGACCCGGCGTGATGTTCGTCTCGACCGGCCCCGGAGCGCTGACCGCGCTGGCCGGCCTGCAGGAGGCGTACGCGACCTCGGTGCCGATCGTGCTGATCAGCAGCCAGATCCCGCGCGCCGGACTCGGCGGGCGGCGGAAGGGCTTCCTGCACCAGCTGGACGATCAGCGGCGCAGCGCCGAGAACGTGGTCAAGCACAGCGAGCTGGTCGAGCACGCGGCCGGGATCGTGCCGGCGCTGCAGCGGGCTTGGCGGACCGCGCTGACGGCGCCGCAGGGACCGGTCTGGGTCGAGATCACCCAGGACACGCTGCTGGAGCCGACCGTGCTGCCGCCCGTGGCCGACGTATCCGGGGCGCCCGAGCCGCTGCCGGCTCGGGCGGAGCTGCTGGACCTCGCGGCGCAGTGGCTCGCCGGTGCGGAGCGTCCGGTGATCCTGGCCGGCGGAGGGGTCCGCCGCGGCCGGGCCGAGGCGGAGCTGCTGGCGGTGGCCGAGGCCGTCCGGGCGCCGGTGGTCTGCACCCCTGGCGGCAAGGGTGCCTTCGACTGGCAGCACCCGCTGTCCGCTCAGTCCTGGGTCGAGGACGTGGCCACCACCGAGCTGCTGGCCGATGCCGACGTCCTGCTGGTGATCGGCACGTCGCTGGGCGAGGTGACGAGCAACTACTTCACCCTGCGCCCGCGGGGCCGGATCGTGCAGATCGACGCCACCGCCAGGGTGCTGGAGTCGAATTTCCCCGCGCTCGGCATCCACGCCGACGCGAAGCTCGCCCTGGCCGGGCTGGCCGAGCGGCTCCAGCCTCGGGCGTCCGACGGACGCGCCGAGGACGCGGTCGAGACGCTGCTGGAGATCGTCGAGGGGCGGCTGGACGGGCAGGACCTGGCGCACGAGCGCGGCGTGCTGGGCGCCATCCGCGCGGCCCTGCCCGACGACGCGCAGACGTTCTGGGACATGACGATCGCCGGCTACTGGGCCTGGTCGTGCTGGGACCCGCGATCCGGAGAGTTCCACTCCGCGCAGGGTGCGGGCGGCATCGGCTGGGCCTACGGCGCAGCCCTCGGTGCCGCAGTCGGCCTCGGCCGCCGGGTGCTGGCGGTGAACGGTGACGGCGGGGCGATGTACGGCATCGGCGAGCTCGCCGTCGCCCGCCAGCACAACCTCCCGGTGACCTGGCTGATCGTCGACGACGGCGGCTACGGGATCCTGCGCGAGTACATGACCGACGCGTTCGGGGCACCGACCGCGACCGAGCTGGTCCGGCCCGACTTCGCCGCGCTCGCCGAGGCCTTCGGGGTGCCCGCCACGGTGACCACGCCGGAGACGCTGCGCGAGGATCTGGTCGACGCCTGGCTCGCCGAGGGCCCGAACGTCGTGGTGCTGCCGACGCGGCTGGCCATGTTCGCCGCCACCCACCTCGGCACCTGAGGTCGGGGCGCCCGGCTGCCCCAGCCGCCCCGGCTGCCCCGCGTGCGCCGGCTGCCCCGACTGCACCAGCTGCCCCGGCCGCCCCGGCCGCCCCGGCCGCCCCGGCCGCC